>JAURDB010000033.1 GCA_030828175.1 Flavobacteriales bacterium | reverse complement strand
GCTGCGCCGGCAGCTTCGATGACCGCGCCAAGCGCATCACCAAAGCCATCGCCCGCATCCTCGACGCTTCCGGCGTGCCCTTCGCCGTATTGGGCGCCGAGGAAAGCTGCACCGGAGATCCGGCCAAACGCGCGGGCAACGAATTCCTGTTCCAGATGCAAGCCGCCCAGAACATCGCCGTCCTCAACGGCTACGGTGTGAAGCGCATCGTCACGGGCTGCCCGCATTGCTTCAACATCCTCAAAAACGAGTACCCCGAACTCGGCGGCGAGTACGAGGTGATGCACCACACCCAGTTCATCCAGCAGCTGATCGCCGATGGGCGACTCAAGATCGCCGATGGCCAGCCTTTCAAGGGAAAGCGCATCACCTTCCACGACCCCTGCTATCTCGGTCGTGGAAACGGTGAATACGAGGCCCCTCGGGCTGCCCTGCAGGCACTCGATGCAGACCTCGTGGAGATGCGGCGGTGCAAGAAAAACGGGCTGTGCTGCGGTGCAGGCGGGGCCCAAATGTTCAAGGACGCCGAAAAAGGCAACCGCGAAGTCAACCACGAACGCACCGATGACGTCCTCGAAACCGGCGCCAAAGTGGTCGCCACAGGCTGCCCTTTCTGCAATACCATGATGACGGACGGCGTGAAGAACGCCGAGCGAGAAGGCGACATCGAGGTCAAGGACATCGCCGAACTCATTGCGGAAGCAGCCGATCTTCTCTGATCCCCACCTGCTGAAGAACCCCATCCGATGCGGCTATCTTGCCGCCCCAAATCCAGACCATGGCCCTACTCGAAGGAAAAATCGCCCTGATCACCGGTGCCTCCCGCGGCATCGGAAAATCCATCGCCCAGCGCTTTGTGGAAGAAGGCGCCACCGTGGCGTTCACCTATCGCTCCAGCGAGGAAAAAGCCCGCGCCCTTGAAGCCGAGCTCACGGCATCCGGTGGCACGGCCCGCGGCTTCAAATCCGACGCCGGCAGCCTCGCCGAGAGCGAGGAGCTCGTGAAGGAGGTCGTGGAGGCATTCGGGACCGTCGACATCCTCATCAACAACGCAGGCATCACACGCGACACCCTCCTCATGCGCATGTCCGAGGATCAATGGGACGAGATCATGCAGGTCAATCTCAAAAGCTGCTTCAACCTGACCAAGGCCGTGTTGCGCACCATGCTGAAGGCCCGCGCCGGCAGCATCATCAACATGTCCAGCGTCGTCGGCATACAGGGCAATGCGGGCCAGGCCAACTACGCCGCCTCCAAAGCCGGCATCCTCGGCTTCACCAAGAGCGTGGCCCTGGAACTCGGCAGCCGCAACATCCGCTGCAACGCCATCGCTCCCGGCTTCATCGAGACGGAAATGACGGATGCGCTGGACGAGGCCACCGTACAAGGATGGCGCGACGCCATTCCGCTGAAACGCGGGGGGCAACCCAAGGACGTGGCCGACGCCTGCGTCTTCCTCGGCTCTGACATGAGCGCCTACATTACCGGCCAGACCCTATCGGTCGATGGCGGGATGCGCATGTAACTTCGCGCCATGCGCGACGTCCTCCTCGATGCCCCTTTTCTTTTGGTTGCGCTGGCCCTGACCCTTGTGGTCATGGCTTCTGCTTTGCTGTACAGGATTGACAAAGGAAACCGGCACCTCCCCCCTGCGTTGCGCGCTGCATTGGGTGTGCTCAGGGCGCTCAGTCTGGCCACGTTGGTCCTGCTCCTGTTTCGACCGGTATTGCGCGTTGAAGAGAGCACAACCCGCCAACCCGCCCTGATTGTGATGCAGGACCTATCGGCCAGCATTGGAGCGGACAACCCGGATTGGGAAAGCCGTTTGGACGCCTGGTTGGCGACATTGTCCACTGAACCGGGAGAACCAGGCGCCTCGATACAATCGTATGGCTTTGGTTCCAGCCTCGTCGTTCTCGATGCCCAAGACAGCTTGGACTTCTCAGATCCGACCACAGACCTGTCTTCTGCCCTCGAAGTCGTACAAGGTCAATGGGCCGGTACACCTGTCGGCGCCATCGTCCTTGCTACCGACGGTCGATTCAACCGAGGCAGAAACCCAGAATCCAACACGCAACAGCTTCCCGCCCCACTTCATGTGATTACGCTGGGCGATACGAGCCTGCGCAAGGACGTGCGCATCGTCAGGTTGTTGCACAATGATGTGGCAGGCTTGGGAAACCAGTTCCCCATTGAAGCGGAGATCAGCGCCCATGGATTTACGGGAACCACACAGATTCGCCTGACCGGACCTCAAACCGACATCGTCCAAGAAGTGACCTTCGATGGATCGGGAATGCCCGTTACGGCTCGTTTCTTGGTTCAAGCCGAACGCCCTGGTTTGCAACGATATCGGGTGAGCCTTGCTCCCATCGAAGGAGAGGACAACCGGGAAAACAACCTGCGGACGGCACTCATCGATGTCATTGAAGGAAAAAAGCGCATCCTGGTGTCGGGAAAAGCCCCGCATCCCGACATGGGAGCCTGGGCCAATGCGCTCTCCGGCAACATCAACTACCAAGTAGAGCAGCATTTCTTCGAAGCCTTGCCCAGCTTGGATGCAGGCAAGAACTGGGATGCTGCATTCCTGTTCTCTTTTGATCCAGCGGATGCTGAATCCGTAGGCGCCTTGCGCATACTCCAGGAGGCGGGGATTTCCACAGGCATCATCCTGGATCCGCTGGCCAGCTATGAAGCCCTTGGCGGGCTTGGATTGGGCGTGGGACTCACCGAAACGCGAAAGGGACTGACCACCGATCCCAGGGGTGCCGTCAACCCTGCTTTCCCCCACTTCCGTTTGAAAGAAGGCATGGAAGAGTGGTTGGCAGAAGTGCCTCCGCTGATGTCACCTTTTGTCACAGCAGAATGGGGTCCTGCCCATACCCCACTTCTCTACCAGCGCATCGGTGGCATCACCACAGAAGACCCCCTGCTCACCGTCACCCAAACCAACCAGGGTCGCAGCATGACCATGCTGGGAGAAGGGAGCTGGCGTTGGAGACAGGTCGGGTTCCTGAGAACCGGTTCACACGAGATGTTTGACGATCTGATCGGCAAGCTGACCCAATTCCTCACTTCCGATCCCGGAGTGAATCGTTTCCGCGTGGAGGCCCCCCGAATCCTGGATGAGGACCAGCGATTGCTGATGCAAGCGCGCGCCTATGATGCCACCCTCCAGCCCTTCGAAGGTGCAGACATCGCCCTGGAATTGACGGACAGCGCAGGCACCCATTGGAATTATCGGTTCTCAACCGCTGCGGCAGGTGGTTACGCGTTGGATGCCGGGCGTTGGCAAAAGGGAACGTACACGTGGAAAGCCGCTGTGAACATCGGAAATGAACGTTTCGAACGCAGTGGTGTCCTGGAAATACGCGCCATGGAACTCGAGCGCAATGGAAGACCTGCCGACCACGCCATTCTCCAGCGGATGGCACTGGCAACGGGGGGCACCGCGATTTCTCCTGACTCCCTCGCTCAACTGAGCGAAATCCTGAGTACTTCCCCTCGGTTCACACCCGAACGCGACATTTCAGAGCGACTCCGCGACATCATCGAGTGGAAGACGCTGGTTCTGATCCTGCTCGGTTTGCTTTGCTCCGAATGGATCGTGCGCCGCTGGGCGGGTACTTATTGAGCGGTTTCATTAACATCTTCCCCGGCCTGCGTAACCTAGCTTGCCCCCATGGACAATCCCCCGCGCAACCTTCGCATCGTAGCCCTGATTTCAGGCTTGTTTGTCGCCTTATTGATCAGCTGGTCTTCCATCACATTCACCATTCCTTCGGGATATGCTGGACTTGTGTTCCGCACTTTCTCAGGAGGAATCAATGCCGATGAAGAACCCATGGGCCAAGGGTTCCACTTCAAAGCCCCTTGGGACCGGGTCGTTACATACGAGGTAAGACAGAAGGACGTACAACAAAAGCTGGATGTCCTTTCTTCCAACCTATTGAAGATTCAACTCGAAATGACGGTCTTCCACCAGCCCGTTTACGAAGCATTGGGGGCCTTGGAAATTGAACGGGGCAGAGGCTATGAGGAAGCCGTCATCATACCGGCCATGCGCTCCGTATCCAGAGAGGTCTTCGCAAAATACCTGCCAGAGGAAATCAACACTTCAAAACGGGAGGAGATTCAAATCGGAATCCAAGAAAGGCTTCGAGAAAAACTGGCATCCAACTTCATTCAACTCAATGACGTTCTGATTCGGAACATCCGCCTGCCCCAAACCCTGGAAGAGGCCATCGAACGCAAGCTCCAGCAGGAGCAGGAATCCCTTGAGTATGAGTTCCGCCTCGAGAAGGAAACCAAGGAGGCCGAGCGCAAACGCATTGAAGCCAAGGGCATACGCGACTTTCAGGAAATCGTATCTGAAGGCATCTCCGAGGAACTGTTGCGCTGGAAAGGAATTGAAGCCACCCAGATCCTCGCCGAAAGCCCCAACAGCAAGGTGGTTGTAGTCGGTAGCGGAAAAGACGGACTCCCCATCATCCTCGGGAACAACTGAGGGCGCCCTCCCCATAGGTTGGGGCCCTGCGCCTCCCGAAATCCGAAGCACGAAAAAGGCCCGCACATGCGGGCCTTTTTCATGGGCGGAAGAAGAGGTCAAGCCTCAGTCCAAGTACCCTTTTCCTTTGCGTTGGAAATGGCGCCAAGAACACCCAAACGGTTGATGTTGCGGATACCGGACGCACTGACACGCAAGGTCACCCAACGGTCCTCCTCGGGAACGTAAAAGCGCTTCTTGAACAGGTTGGGGTAGAAACGGCGCTTGGTGCGGCGGTTCGAATGGGAAACATTGTTTCCTACCATCACCTTCTTTCCGGTCAACTGACAGATGCGGCTCATGATTGTCCTTTTCCGATGTTGTTTGACAAAGCCCGAAATTTTCGGGAGTGCAAAGGTGCGTTTTTCAGAGTGAATCCGCAACCCCTTGGGCCGCTTTTGCATTTCCCTTTTTGGAAAGCCCCACCTGAAAGGCCAATCTGCACGCTGCGCGAACCGCCATTCCTTGATTGCGCGCGCGGTCACGGCCAAAACGGTGGTGCTCACACACCGTCCCTTCGGGACCCGCACATGCGATGAATACCGTCCCCACCGGTTTGGCCTCGCTTCCCCCATCCGGTCCGGCAATGCCCGTAATCGACACACCATAATCGGCACCCAACCTCTGGCGCACCCCTTCAGCCATGGCACGCGCTACTTCCTCGGATACAGCGCCATGCGCCTCGATCATCTCCGCAGGAACGCCCAGCATTTCCACTTTGGCCTCGTTGGCATAGGACTGAACCCCACCGCGGAAAAAACCGCTCGCTCCCGGACGTGCGACCAATGCACCGCCCAGCGCACCTCCCGTGCAGCTCTCCGCAACCGAAAGGGTCCAACCTTCTCCTTTGAATAGCGTGGCCAACTCCTCTTCCACCGAAACACCCGTGTCCGAGACGACCCATTCGGCCAACCTCTCCTTGACATCCGCATGCGCCCGATCCAACCCGGCAATGGATGTACCCTCCGCCGTCAAGCGGATGCGGACACTCCCGGGACTGGGCAAATACGCCAGCTTGATTCCATTTTCCTCCAGCACGTCCTCCATTTCACCCAACCGCTTGGCCAACTGGCTTTCCCCCGTTCCCATCGTCAACAAGGAGCGGTGCCCCCTTTGTGGGAACCTCCCTGCATCCGAAAGCCGCGAACGCATGGTGGGCATGACACCGTGCTCCATGATGTATTCCATCTCGTATGGGACACCTGGCATGGACACCGTCACGCCACCTGGCCGATCAAACCACATGCCACTCGCCGTGCCCAAGGGATTTTCCAAGGGAGTACAGGCCGCAGGCAACAACGCCTGGTCGCGGTTCACGGGCAGCACTTCCCTGCCCCGCCGCTCAAACCACGCAACAATGCGCGCTTCAATTTCAGGATGTCGGACGAGCTCCGTATCGAAGTGCCGGCACAAGACGTGCTTTGTGATGTCATCTCGGGTGGGTCCCAGCCCACCGGTGACAAGGACCAATTCAGCGCGGGACTCGGCATCCACCAAGGCCTCCGTGATCGCCTGTTCCTCATCGGAAACCGCCACACAGCGGTTGACACGCCACCCCTCGTTTTCGAGGAGGCGGCCCATCCAGGCGGCATTGGTGTTGACCGTTTGCCCAATCAGCAGTTCATCGCCGATGGACAGGATCTCCACCAATAGCCGCCCGGAAGCCATCCCCTGCTTAGCGGATGGAAAGGCGCTCGATGCTGCGCGCACCGGAACCGCTCACCTCCACGGTGTAGATGCCCGGCGTCAGGTCAGACACATCCAGGCGGGCCAACTTGCCCTGGATGCGGGCCTGGCGAACCAAGCGTCCACCCATATCGCGCACGCGAACCTCCGCTCCGAGGAGCAGGTCATCCAGCACGATCTCCACCACGGCATTGGCCGGGTTGGGGAACAAGCCGAAACCGACTTCGTCGATCTCGCCCACACCCACGTAATCCTCGAACTCGACATCGGCACAGTCGTCGAGGTCCTCCACGTTCATGGTCAGGCCTACGATGTCGTTGATGTCGATGGGATCCTCGTCACCGCGGACGTGCAGCCCGGGCTCGAAATCACGCTGGTAGGTCAGGTTCAGCTGACCGCCCTGAATCCGCTGAGGGATGCACGGGAATACGCTTTCGATGAGATCGAAATCGAGGTCAGGAGTAACATCACATGCGGATTCAGAATTCCAGGTGTCACCCCCATCGGTGGAGTGAACCACGTAGCAGTGGCGGTAGTTCTGGATGCCCGTGCTGAAGTTCTCCATCAAGGCGCTGTAGGCCACCACGATGGTATTGGACTCCACCACCTGACCCGCAGAAGGCTGGGAGCTGATGCCCACGAAGTAACCGGCAATCTCGTCTTCGAAATCGAGGGTGCCGTTCTCGTCGATGTCATAGGCATAGGCAATGGTCATGGTGCTGTCTGGGCCCATGTCGGGACGCCAGTACTCCAGGCCGTTGGTGTACGGGTAGTAGCTGCTCGTACCGTCGGTGGTATCGCTGTCCGCATAGAACATGGCGCCGAAGAAGACGTGCACGCCGCCGCTCTCGTCCACGAGCACATCGCCTGCGCGGTCGGCATTGAAGAACATGGCATTGCCACTGGCATCCACCGCATCCGCAATGGTGGTGTCGAGCAATGCACCGGAATCCAGCACGTAGTTGTCGACCGGGAAATCGATGATGGCCTCGTAAGTCCATGTATCGCCGTTGTCCTCAGAGATCATGGCGAAGGTGTCGTAGAATCCGTTGAAGACGGCAAAGGCCACCTTGTCGCCCTCGGCGTGGATGGCGTAGGAGTCAGCCACGAAGCCACCTGCGAAAGAGGACGTGTCCAACTCAGCAAAGGTCTGCATGTCCCAGCTGCCACCGCCGTCGGTGGAACGCATGTAGATGATGGCACCGTCCTGTCCATTGTACAGCACACCGCCATTGCCCTCGGGAGCAGAAATGCAGATGGCGTGAATGGTATTGCCATCGGGGCCTCCGACGCAAGCGCGGGGCCAGAGGTGCCAGATGTCCGACTCATCCTCTGCCGTCAAAGCGGGAAGCGTGGTGGTGGACCAGTTGCCACTGCCCACAGCATCGCGGGTCGCAAAGACGAGGCCTCCGGTACTGGCGTGGCTCAAGGCAAACTCGCTGCCATTGGCCAAGTGGCCCAAAGAAGGCCATCCAATGCGGACATCTTCAATGCGGTCGTAGGGAATTTCACCCCAGTCCGCATCGGTGCTGGGGGCTTTGTGGTTGTATCCCGTTCCCCGATCTGAGAAAGGAGAGGTCTCCAAGGACTGGATCCAACCGGCACTGACGCCACCACCGGAGCTGACCACGCGGTCGTCCACTGCGTAGTTGGACTGGAGGTCGTACTGTGTGTAGCCGATGACCTGGCGCTCAATCACCATCTCGCGCAACTGGAGGTGGTCGATGTCGCCCACGTTTTGCGAGGTCAGGGGCTGGTAGGGAATGATCTCCTCTCCGGTCATGTCCACCGTGGGCAGGGTAGCCTGCACCTGGTGTGCCGCATCGAGGCGTTGGAAACTTTGGGCCTGAACGGCCGTGAATGCCGCGCACAATGCGGCCAGCGTAAGGGTTGCGATTCGCATGTTTGTCTTGGTTTCAGGGGGATTGCCCCCGACTGAATCGCGGAAGTTAATGCACTTCTGGCAACCTTGCGAGCACCGTGCTGCGCGCCACGACCCGGTCTCCCGGTTTTACGACCACCTCGGCATCCAATGGCAGGTACAGGTCTATGCGGGAGCCGAACAGGATGAAGCCGCACTCCTGGCCGTGCTCGATGTCCTGTCCTTCCTCCACGAACCAGCGGATGCGCCGCGCCACGGCACCCGCAATCTGGCGCCAGACCACCAGACCTGCCGGCGTCCTTTGCCCGAATGTCGTCCGCTCGTTGAGCGTCGAGGACTTTTCATGCCATGCCACGAGGTACTCGCCTTCGTGATATTTGAAATACTCCAGCTTGCCTCCGATGGGTGCCCATTGGGCGTGCACATCAAAAATGCTGAGGAAGACACAGATCTTGATGGCCTTGCCCCCGATCACCTCGGGCTCATCGACCTCTTCTACAAGCACCACCTTGCCGTCACTGACCGAGGTGATCTCATTCGGTGCCGCATCGAAGGGGCGCGGAGGAATCCGGAAGAACCAGAGCACGAGCAGGCAAAGCGCTGCCATGACCACCGTGATGGAAAGGGACAACCACTTCGGCGCACCCGGCACCCAATGCGCGAACAGGACAATTGCCGCAGCAATGAGAAAGAAGACCAGGATGACGCGGTGACCGGCACTGTGGATGTACATGGTGCGAAAATCAGAATAACTGAAGGAGAATGGCCGCCAAAGGTGCGGCCAAAGCATGGGAATCGAAACGGTCCAGGATGCCACCATGTCCCGGCAGGATGGTACCGGAATCCTTGACCCCCGCCTTCCGCTTCAACCCGCTTTCCATCAGGTCCCCCATCGGCCCGAAGACCGACACCAGCACACCGAGACACAGCCAAATCGGAGCGGAAAGGACCGGGTCTCCCCACGCCGCTCCCAAAACGAAATAAGCCACCAGGATGGTTGCCACGGCACCTCCTGCCCAACCTTCCCAGGACTTTCCCGGAGAAATGGACGGCGCCATTTTATGGCGTCCCCACTGGCGCCCCACGATGTAGGCCGACGTGTCATTTGTCCAGAGCAAAACGAACCATCCAAGGGGGATGGCAGACACATAAGTGCCTTCCCTCCACCCCATCACAGCCAATGCCGCAAAGGGTATGCCCACCGCGAGCCGACCCGCCACATTCCGGGCCAGAAAGGAAACGTCCGGCCATGCCAATGAGAAAAGGCGCTTCGCTTCTTGCCCACCGAGGTAGGCCAAAACAAGCAGAAACGTCCACCAGGCCCATGGACCGACCCATAAGGCGCCCACGATGGCGATGACGATGCCCGCACCCGTAAGGGCACGTACTGCAGTTTCATTGTGCGCACTGCCCATCCTCTTCCTCAGATGCCCTCGGCTCCGTCAGACACGCCTTGGCATGCTCCAATTCCGCCTCAGGTACATGAACCTCCACCGTCCCAAACATCCCATAACTGCTGTCGCGCTTGTTCAAGATGACCACCGAGATGCCCGCTGCCTCCAATCGGGACTTGACCATCTCAGCCCCGATGGGATTGCCATCGGAATGAAGAAGCGCCCAACCTTGCATCAAGCGGCGTTCTCGTCGGCACTGCCTGCGCTCCCTTCAGCACCCCGGCTTTCGTCGCTCGGACTTTCCTCTTCAGCAGGACGCTCTGGATCCAATGTGGGAGTGGAATCCGCTACGGATTCTGTGGATTCAACCGCATCCGATGCTGCAGGCTCAACATGGGTTGCAGCCGGCTCCGGCTTATCCCACTTGCGCGGACCCAGGACATCGACAAGGTCCTCCTTGAAGATGACCTCCCGCTCGAGCAGGCGCTCCGCGAGGGCGTTCAACTTGTCCTGGTGCGTCTCCAAAATCTCGCGCGCGCTGGCGTAAGCGCGCTCAATGATGGCACCCGCCTCTTCGTCGATGATGCGGGCCGTTTCCTCGCTGTAAGGCTTGGTAAAAGTGGCCTCAGCCCGGGGGTCATAAAAACTCCGGTTGCCAATGCGCTTGTTCAATCCGTACACGCTGACCATGGCGTAAGCCTGCTTGGTCACCTTCTCGAGGTCACTGAGCGCCCCTGTCGAAATCTTACCGAACGTGATTTCCTCTGCAGCGCGGCCCCCGAGGGCAGCACACATTTCATCGAAAATCTGTTCCGTCGTGGTGATGTGGCGCTCCTCCGGCAAATACCAGGCCGCTCCCAGCGACTGCCCCCGCGGCACAATGGTCACCTTCACCAGCGGTGAAGCATGCTCCAGCATCCAACTGACCGTGGCGTGACCCGCCTCGTGGAAAGCGATGGTGCGCTTTTCCCCAGCGGTGATGAGCTTGTTCTTCTTCTCGAGTCCCCCAACCACACGGTCAACGGCATCGAGGAAATCCTGCTTGCCCACCTTTCCTGCGTCGCGGCGAGCGGCGATCAAAGCCGCCTCGTTGCAGATGTTCGCGATGTCCGCTCCACTGAATCCAGGCGTTTGCCGGGCCAGAAAGTCCACGTCGATGGTATCGTCCGTCTTCAAGGGACGCAGGTGCACATCAAAAATCGCTTCCCGCTCCGTGAGATCGGGCATGTCCACATAGATCTGCCGGTCGAATCGTCCCGCCCGCATGAGCGCGCTGTCGAGGATGTCCGCTCGGTTGGTCGCCGCCAGAATGATGACCCCGCTGTTGGTGCCGAAACCATCCATCTCCGTCAGGAGCTGGTTCAACGTGTTCTCCCGCTCGTCATTGGAACCGATGCTGGCATTCTTGCCCCTGGCGCGACCCACGGCGTCTATTTCGTCGATGAACACGATGCAAGGGCTCTTGTCCTTGGCCTGCTTGAACAGGTCGCGCACGCGGCTGGCGCCCACGCCCACGAACATCTCCACGAAATCAGAGCCACTCAAGGAGAAGAACGGTACCTGTGCCTCACCGGCTACGGCTTTTGCCAACAGCGTCTTGCCCGTTCCGGGAGGGCCTACAAGAAGCGCCCCCTTGGGAATCTTGGCTCCCAAATCCGTGTATTTGTCGGGATTCTTCAGGAACTCGACAATCTCGGCGAGCTCTTCCTTCGCCCCCTCGAGACCGGCCACATCCTTGAAATTGACCTGAGTCGAATTTTCCTTGTCGAAGAGTTGCGCCTTGGACTTGCCGATGTTGAAGATTTGACCACCGCCGCCACCGCCGCCACCCAAGCGGCGCATCAACACCATCCACACCCCTACCATGACGGCGAGTACAATGATGTAGAAAACCAGCTGCTGCCCCCATTCATTCGGACGCTCGTAGCTCACGTCCACCTTCCCTTCTGCAGACAATTGATCCAGTCGATCGATGTTCTTCTCGGAAGGTGGAATCTCCACCATCAGGTCAGCGCCTCGAAAGAACCCGCCTCCAAGGGGGCCCTCCGGGCGATCCTTCATGATGGAATCACGGGCTGCGTCCGTGTACCAAGCCTCGGCCACCATGCCGTTGTGACTCAGCTTGCGAAACTCTCCGCGCTCCGCCTTGCTGACCAATTCCTGGAAGCTGACACTGCCCGCACCCCCTGTTGCCCCCCCGGAGAGGATCATCGCGATCAGCAGCGCACCAATGCCGGCATACACCCAATAGAAGTTGAAATTGGGCTTGCCTGCTGGCTTACGGGGGTCCGAATTGTTCGATTCCATGAAAAGACGGGCGTATCGGGTAACGTTATTTGCGGCGAACAAGGAGGTTCTTGCGCACAGCGTACGACGAAGCTACAAACCTACCCCCGTCTTGGTTTCCTCGGAAAGGAACCGGGAACACAATATTCCCCAAAGGCCCTTTGTGACCCAAGTAACAGGGACGAGATGGGGAATGCCTCATATTGGGCTTGCCTTCCATGTGGACCCAAATCAGAATCCTGCCGCGCCATCGGCTGACACCTTCTTCCGTTGAAGTGTCCATCCAACCCCGGTCGGGCCGCATCTCCTTTGAACCAGGGCAATTCGTAGTGCTGGAGGTCAAATTGGATGCCGGCATTCGCAGAAGTGCATTCTCCATAGTTCGGGCTGAGGGACGCGGCATCATTCTGGGGGTCAAGCAGCAGGGCAATGGTGGCATTTCCGCTTGGCTCAACGCCTTGGATCAACCTGCCAAGGCGAGCATGGCAGGGCCCTTCGGCCAATTCAAGCTCAACGACGCGTTCGAGGAACACGTATTCATAACAGGAGGCAGCGGCATCACCCCCATCCGCAGCATGTTGGACATCCTGTTGGAAAAGAGGATTGTCCCGACCCTCATCTACGCCAACAACCGTCCGGAGGAAGCGATGTACATCACCAGCTTCCGCGCACTGGCCAAGGAAGGAGCCATAAAACTGGTGGAAGTGTACGATCGCGACGTGGCACGTCCCATAAAAGAGACCCCTGTCGATCGCGCCGCCATTTACGTTTGCGGCCCACCGGGTCTGATGAACAAGGCCCTGGAGGCGCTCGAAGAAAAGAAGGTTTCTGAAGACAGGATCAGCACCGAGAAATATGGATTGGACATGGGATCCAATGCATCTGCTCCGTTGGAGTTCCTGTGGAAAGAACGCTTCAGATCGGCTCGCCCCATCGGATTTGGAAAGCACAAAAACATCCTCGCAGCGGCCGGAGACAAGAGCATCCGAATCCCGCACGCTTGCGAAGTCGGAGTGTGCGGAACCTGCAGGGCCAGGGTCATCTCGGGAGAGGTGCTTTGTGGTCAGAAAGTCATGAGGGCGGGAGAGGAAGTCTTGACCTGCATCAGCCAGCCATCCGGCAATACCCCTCCTACAATCGGTCCCATGAAGGGAGGAAGAGCAGAGTTGGTTACCCTGTTCCTGCTGGGTGCGGTCATGCTCATCGGTTTGTGGTCCTACCCTCCTGCCGTTGGCTTCAAGGCTTTGGGACCCATGAACACCTCCCACGAGGAACTCGCCTGCAATGCCTGTCACAAGGAAGCGCCGGGTTCGATGCGGCAGCAGTTGGGACACAACGCACGCAGTCTGCTGGGTATGCACCCTGCCGAAATGGTACCGGTCGGATTTGCACCTGTGGACAATGCAGCCTGCCTGGATTGCCACAACCGACCCAATGATCGACACCCCGTTTCCCGGTTCATGGAAACTCGCTTCGCGGAACAAAGGGCGACCCTCGGCCCTCACGAATGCAACCATTGTCACGGTGAACACCGCGACCAGCGCGTGGCCATGGTGGAGCCGGGGTTCTGCGTGAATTGCCACCAGGACACCGAAGTCATGCATGACACTGCTGAGCCCAGTCACGCAGAACTCTTCGAACAGGGCGCCTGGGAGACTTGTTTGCAATGCCATGACTTCCACGGAAACCACCTGCATGAGGCACCCAAGAAGCTCGCGGATGGAATTCCACAGCAAACCATTCTTGAATACCTGAAAGGAGGAACAGATCCCTATGGATCCGACAAGACCTTTACCGCAGAATATCCATGAAGCACTTCTTCCTCATTTGCCTTGCCTTTGCGGCAACTTGCGCCCAAGGGGTTCAAGCCAAGAAAGCATTCGTCCTGGATGGAGATACCACACTTTCCATAGACTTTCAGGTCCGCACCCGTTCGGAGTGGCGGGACGGCTACCAGTTCGCCGCAACACAGGAAGCCGCCGGAACCTTGACCACGGTACAGCGAAACCGGATCGGTCTCTCTGGCGCTTGGAACAAGCTGGAATTCAAGGTGCAACTCCAAGATGTGCGCACCTTCGGTTCTCCCGGTGGTCAAGCCAATGCCAACGTAGACGCGGCAGCGGCCTGGGCCGCGATTCCCTTGACCTCCAAGATCAAGGCCACCTTTGGAAGGATGTTTGTGGACATCGATGATGGACGCGTCATAGGTGCTGCCAATTGGGCCAATCCTGGGCGCTTCCTCGATGGCGTGCGCTTCGACCTGCAACGCGACCGCGGAATCACATCGCTCTTGGCCACTTGGGACGAAGGGGCACAAACCCAGCGCCACATCGCATACCACATGGGCACCCTGGGCGAAGGCAAGCATCGCTATTCCTTGCTGTTTTTCGAGCAGATCAGCGATACCCAGGCCGACCTGACCACAGCGGGAGGCACTTGGAAGTGGATGCACCGCAAGGGAGCATGGTGGAATGCCGAGGCCTATTTGCAATTTCCCGACGGTGGAGGCACCGCATTCATGTGGGCCCTCAATGGGGCCCGGAGCTGGAACAACGGATCAGGCTCCCGGTGGGGCCTCGATTACCTCTCCGGAAACAATGGCTCCCCTGCCTTCAATCCCGTGCTGGGCACCAACCACAAGTTCTACGGTTGGATGGACCACTACTACGTGGGGGCCGCCACAGATGGATTGGTAAACGCCCAGGTGGGCCACCGGGTCCCCTGCTTTGCGGGACGTGCCACCCTCGGTGCCACCCTCCACCACTTCCGGTCACCGGCGGAGAATGCGCTGCTGGGCAATGAGCTGGACCTCTGGATGACAGGCAAACACGCTTCCGGCTTGCAATGGCACATTGGATGGTCCGTCATGGACCCCACGGCCCGACACATCCAGCGGCAAGGCCAACTCTCCGGCGATGCGGCAAGCGACGCTGCAGGGACCCTTCAGCAATGGGGCTGGATCTCATTGAACCTCAACCCCTCCATCCTCCTCAAATGAGCCGCGTATCCCGCCCCGTCAAGTTCTGGACCCTGACCGTGCTCGGAGGAGCTGCATTGCTCGTCTACCTCTTTGCTACCGCCCCCACCGCCTTGGAGTCGGCAGGTTCGGCCAAGAAAACCATGTCGACCCAGGAAGCCTTGACCCTGCTCGCGCTGGAGAACGACATCACCCGGACCCTCTTCACCAAGGAAATCGTAGGAAAGGGCAAGGCGCACGGGCTCAAATTCGACGAGGATTGGGCCGATGAAGATGTCATCGCGGGGCCATTGCCCGCCCTTTTCCTGAGGGGTGTGGCAAGTCAATTGGCAGCCAGCGACGTGCCGCTCGGTCTGTTCCTGGGTTCGGATTTTCCCATTGAATCCTCCAACAAGTTCAAGGATCGACAAATGGACGAGTTCAAGGCCATGCGCCAAGACCTCCTTCCCAAACACTTCATCGATGAGGCCACAAGGGAACACGTCAGCATGTTTCCTGATTTTGCATCGGCAGGACCCTGCGTTTCCTGTCACAACGAACACGCGAGAACGAGCAAATCCGATTGGCAGTTGGGAGACCTGATGGGGGCCACCACCTGGTCCTACCCTTCCGATTCGGTCACGACCGACGAATTCCTCGCCATGCTCGGAGAATACCGCAAAGGGGTAGAGGTCGTATGGAGCCAATACCTAGCCGAGCTCGAGCAATTGGACCCTGAAATGCAACCGCAAATCGGCGATGAATGGCCATCCCAAGGCCTCTTCATTCCCACCCACGCCGCCCTGCGGGACAGCATTGATCGCATGGCCAATGGTGCCCTCTTTCTCGATCTGTTGAACCACGCGACCCTCTGATGCGCAGAGCCGCTCGATACTTGAGCTGGCTGGCCGCTCTCATCATGGCCGTCGCGTGGGTGGGCGACGTCAACGAGATGGAAGCCTTTGCCTTCCAGCAGGACAGAACCTTCCGCAACGTGAGTGGATTGGTGGTCATGGGCATCATCCTGTTCCAATGGGGGCTCACTCTGGGGCGAACCGTATTTCAACGGTCGGGCAGCCAATGGGGTGCATGGATCAACTGGCACCTCCGCAGCGCCATTGTACTGCCCTTCGCCGTGCTCGCCCACTCCATCCAACTCGGTTGGGGCCTCCTTGCACTGCTGCCGCTGAGCTTGTTGGCCGCCGCCCATTTCGGTTCCCAGCTCGAAGGCGATGCCGCCCTTCGCCGGCACCTCAAGTATCACATCGGGCTCTCCGCCCTGACCCTGGCGCTCGCCTTGGTTCACGCGTGGACCGTCCTGGTCTTCAATTGATCAGTACTCCGGGAAATCCTCGGGATTCGGGCGTCCATCCTCCAGATCCGGAATCGCTTGCTGGGGCGCATCGGCCCACAACTCCTCCAATCCGTAATGACCGCGCCAGTCCTTGTGAAAGATGTGGACCACGACATCCGCATAATCGAGCAGCGCCCATTGGCCGCCGCGCAAACCCTGCTTCGCCCATGGTGATTCGTCGTGCCGCTTTTCGGTGAATTCTTCCACGCTCCGCGCAATCGCCTCCACCTGGGTATTCGATTGGCCTTCACAAATGATGAAGCGCGCAGCCACACTGTTGGGAAGCGTCGTGAAATCAATGATGCAGATGGACTGTCCTTTGACCTCCTGTATCCCTTCTACGACGCTCGTAACCAGGTCGTCCGTAGAGGGACCGGATGTGCGCTCAGGAGCATTCCGGTGGGTCGTCGCGTAGGTGCGCGGATCGGGATGTGCTTGCTGTTCTTCCAACGTGCGCTAAAATAGCCCCCGTGGAGCACCTGCACACCGCCATATCTCAACTGACCCGCACGGAAGGGAAATCCCCTCGGAACCGATGGTCAACAGGGCGATGGACCCTGTTGGAATGGGAACGCTTGCGCAGCACAAATTCCCTGGCAATGCAGGCCCTAAAAGCGCTGCCCACCGCGGGATGGGACCACATTGGGCTGACCGCCGCAGAGCAGACCGAAGGGCGGGGCCAACAACAACGGAGCTGGTCACAGAACACACCGGAAGACCTGGTCCTCACCCTCGTACTGAGCAAAGGGCTTCCTGCTCCCCACCCCTTCACGCTCAACCTGGCCGTCAGTCTTGCCGTTCTCGAAGCCATTGAGGCGTCCATTCCCAACCTCCGAAGCGATGGGTTGAAAGTGAAATGGCCCAATGACATCATGTGGAAAGGCAAAAAAGCCGGCGGCATTCTCATTGAAAACAACTGGCGAGGCAACAAATGGAGTTCAGCCGTCATCGGAATTGGCCTCAACCTATCCGGCGCTCCATCCTATCCGAGTGCCACCCAGCTGATATCGGCAGACCATGGTCTCATCGGTGCTTCAGAACTGCGCGCTGCGCTGCTCAAAGCCATTCCGCTCAATCTGGACGCGCGAATGGCTGAACTCGCGCACCCTGAGGCCTTGCTTCAGAAATATCACCAAAGGCTGCTCGGATGGGGGATGGCACAACGTTGGCAATTGGATGGAACCGAAGTGCGCGGCGTCCTGGAATCCATCGACTTGGATGGAAGACTGTGCGTTCTGGAAAATGGCGTCGGCCGTTGTTTCTCACCCGGGGAGGTAGGGTGGCTGGGCATGGAGCCTCATTGAGCAAAGGGTTCAGGCCGCGCCAAAACGCGCCTCCACAGCCCCTGCAATGTGCTGAAAAAGCGCTTCAAGGGGCTTCTGTGCCATCATGCGCAGAAAGGGATTCAAATCCGCTTCGCACTGCACATACGCCCTTGCGGCTGTACCCTCTTCTTTCACATGCAAATCGAGGTGAAACGCAAAGGGAGCTCCCCCTCCCTGCAACCGAAGCACATCACCATCGAACTGATCTGCGGTGCGCGTCAACCGGATTTCCAATCCTCCTTGAATTTTAAACGACACCTCATCCTCGGAACCTACAAATCCCTTGACCTTATCGGCAGGCAACAAAGGCCCGAGGTTGCGCAAATCAGAAAGGTGCAACTTCAGCGCCTCAGGGGAGGCGGAAACAACAACTTCCCTGCTTTTGATTTCGGTCATGGGACGGGTTCTTTTCAGGCGATGGCATCTGTAAACTGCCGGCTCCACGCCGCAGCATCCTCGCGCCATTTGATCAGTGCCTCCGCCTGCTCTTCGGTCAAGTATTCGCGGCGGGCAGCCTCCGCAATGAGGGTGCTGTAATCACTCAACGTCTCCAGCGGACATCCCGCTTCCTCGAAATTGCGGGAAGCCAGGTCAAATCCATACGTGAAAATCGCCACCATGCCTTTGACTTCGAGGCCCTTCTCCCGCAGCGCCTCCACGGCACTCAAGCTGGACTTTCCCGTGCTGATCAAATCCTCAATGACCACCACGTTTCGGGCCTTTCCCAGGTCTCCCTCCACGCGGTTCCCTTTGCCATGCCCCTTGGCCTCTCCCCGCACATAGCAGAACGGGAGCCCCAGTTCATGGGCAACGTAGGCACCCCAGGCAATGCCTCCCGTTGCCACACCGGCAATCATATCGGGCTTGCCATGGAGATTCTCCACCACCGAGCACAGCTGCTGACGGATGTGGGTCCTCACCGATGGATGACTCAGTGCCATGCGGTTATCACAATAGATGGGAGAACGCAGCCCGGATGCCCATGTAAAGGGATCTTCAGGGGCCAACTGAATCGCCTTGATGCGCAACAGAGATTCTGCTACTTTCCGGCGTTCATCCAAAGAAAGAGACATGGCGCGAAGGTATGACGTGGATTTTGGCGAACGCCGGTTGACATTGGCCGATTCACAGGTGACGGCCGACAGTGGATCTGTGGTGTTCCAACACGACGGAAGCCCCGTGGATCCGATCACCCATTGGACCGATCAAGCCGAACACGCCTGGCTTTCCTGCAGGGACCTTTCCGAAGCTTGGTTGTCGTTCAATCGCCACACCACCGATGTGCCCGCTGCAGGGGGATTGCTTACCAACGCCGCGGGCCAATTGCTCTGCATTCACCGCATTGGCCATTGGGATTTGCCCAAAGGCAAAGTCGAACCCGGCGAAGACCTGCCCTCAGCTGCTGTTCGCGAGGTACACGAGGAGTGTGGTGTCCCTTTGCCCATCATCGTTGCCCCCTTCACCACAACCTATCATGTGTACGGACAGGCAGACGAACTCATGAAAGTGACGCACTGGTTCCACATGCGTCCCGGGCCCGGAACGGAAGAGGCAGGACTGCGCCCCCAGACCGAAGAAGGAATCAGTGAGGTGCGGTGGGCAGACGCCCAAGAAGTCGCGTCGCTGGAGCCCGGTGCCTTTGGAAACATCGCCCGGCTCATGGCCGCCTGGCGAGCCAGCCGCTAAGCGAAGGCCCCGGAAGAGGCAATTCCGCGCGGGTCGGCGCACCTTCCGGTCCGTTGTGGCGCACAGCAGGCAAGGCCTCCAATTCAAAAGCCTCGCTCCACCGGATGTCGCCTCCAGTGTGCACCATTTGATAAGGAATGCGAGAAAGGCCACCATGGCGCACAGCTGCATCGCGGACCATGCGCTCAAACGCTGGCCAATCGAGGCCGACATCCACCACAAGCCACTCGAGGTCCTTTGGCAACGAGGGGGCAGAAGCGCTCCGGCGGCCCCTTCGACCGGCTTCCTGCATCATCCGCTCGAGCACCTGAAGCTGCACCAAAGTCGAGGGAGCAGAAGCGTCCACCCACAACCACAAGGCAGGTCCGGAACGGGTCAAATCATCCAAACTGGCGAGATCGCCATTTCCGGTAAAAGCACGCAACCCTTTGGGCAAAGCACCCGGGGATTCGAAATTCCGAATCAGTCGCTCGGCCGCCACACCCAACACTGGATGGGAAACGAGACGCGCCAACAAGTCCAGCATGGGAGCGGGCAAGGTCTGGCTGCGGGCAAATCGGGTCGGGGGCACAAACCCCAATCCTCCATCCCCCAAGCGAGCAAGCAACCAAGCCGCTGTCATATCCACATTCCTTCCCCCCCACCATTGGGCCGTAACCGCCGCCAGACTATCCAGGTTGCCCTGGCCCCAAGCCCGACCCAAGGTCGCCCGGTCCTCGCGGGAGAGTCCATCCAACGAAGTGAATCGATCCAAACCCAATCTGAAAAGGGCCACTCCCCACGCGTCATCAGGAGAAGGCGCCCCCGCCTGTTCCCAGGCAGACCGAAAAGCCAGCAAACTGTCGGGGTGCAGCTCGGTCAGGACTTGCCATCGCTGAACATCGATGTACCGCTTTACAGTTCCATCGGGTACGTCCGCCAGCAGCGAGTCCCACGCCAAACTGAACGCAACGGCTCGAATCGACCGCAATGAATCGCGGTCCACGGAAACCGGGTTCGAACCAATGGACGTGCCCAGAATTTCGCCGGTTCGGTTCTTTTGGTCGGAAGACGCCGCGCCCCAAAGCAAGGACTGCTGGATGTCCGCCGCCATGCGCTCTTCATGATCGGCCACCAGCGCTTCAGCCTGCGACAGCAGGATGGGCGTCCATGGTTCCGTATCACCGTCCCACAAAAGACCGCCTGGGCGGGCCGCAAACGGAGCACGTCCCTGCTCCGGAATCCGCAATTCCACCCCCCCGGAGAAGCTTCCACATACGGGAAGCGACCAAACAGCACCGGAACATTCGAGCTCAAGGAAATGAATGCCGTCGTCGTCCGGCCATGAAAAATCCACCCTGCCATTCACATCCACCTGCCCCTCGAAAAGCACGCTGCGCGTAGCCGACAGCGGATGGTATTCACTCAACCGATAAGGGCGGTTTTCCCACCCTTCCAAAAGAAACTGGGCGCGGCTTTCTTGCCCCGCGGTCGTGAGGGATCCCAAACAGAGCCACACGGAAAGGGCCCACATGAAAAAGCGTTCCGACGATGCCATTTCAGGCGCTGTCCTTTCCGAGGTCCACGACATCGGGGACAAAACGGGAAACATCTCCCCCATGGTGTGCCACGTCCCGAACCACACTGCTCGAAATCGGAGCATGCTCTGGATCGGTAAACAGAATCAGGGTCTCCAAATCGGAGTCGAGGTACTTCGTCATCTGGGCAATGGTGCGCT
>JAURDB010000032.1 GCA_030828175.1 Flavobacteriales bacterium | reverse complement strand
GGGGTGTCGTCCGCGAGGTTGGAGAGGAAGCGGTAGCGCTCCTGGTAGATCCACTCTCCCCAAGGCAGGTCTGCCGTGCTGAGATCACCGGCTTCCCATGCGGTGAGCGTGGCGTCCACGCGTTCGATGCGGGGGCTGGAAACGGACGGGCAGTTGGAGGGCAGGCCCGGACCGTATATCCAATCCTCGATGCGTACAGCGGCCTTGTCCGCATCGTCCGCGAGCAGGGTGCTGTTGAGGTATTCCACGAAGCGTTCGGTGTCCATGCCTTTGAAGGCGTAGGCTTCGAAATAGCCGGAGAGCCACTCGTCAAAGCGTTCGCGGCCTACGGTTTCTTCCATCAGACGCAGGAAGAAGTAGCCCTTGTCGTAGGCGATGGCGGTCATGCCATCGTCGGGATTTCGGCCCGCGAGGTGGAGCTTGAGGTGGGTGTCGTCGGGGTTGAGGTCGCTGATGGCGTCCACTTCGTCGACGAGGCCTTGGTAGCTCAGTGTGGCCAGCATTTCGCTGGTTTCGCGACCGTAGACTGCCTCCATGATGCGCTGCTCGAAATACACGGTGAAGCCCTCGTTCAGCCAGAAGTCATCCCAGGTGGAGTTGGTGACGAGGTTGCCGCTCCAGGAGTGGGCGAGCTCGTGGGCTACGAGTGCCACCAGCGAGCGGTCGCCGGCGATGATGGTGGGCGTGGCAAAGGTGAGCCGTGGATTCTCCATGCCTCCGAACGGGAAGGCAGCGGGAAGGATCAGCAGGTCGTAGCGGTCCCAAGCGTAGCGCCCGTAGAGTTCTTCCGCAGCGAGCAACAATTGCTCCATCTCGGCGAATTCGTAGGCGGCCTTGTCGATGAGTTCCGGCACCGCGTAAACAGCACAGCGTTCGCCTACGGAGCGGAACTCCACTTCGCCAGCGGCGAGCGCGAGCAGGTAGGCGGGAATGGGCTGGGCCATGCGGAAGCTGTACCGACCGTCCGCGTTGGTTTCGGTCGGATTCTCCGCGCTCATCAGGGCCATCATGCCTTTGGGCACCTCCACATCCGCGTCATAGGAGAAACGGATGCCGGGGCTGTCCTGCACGGGAATCCAGGTGCGGGCGAGGATGGCCTGGCTCTGGGTGAACAGGAAGGGGGGCTTGTCGCCCTGTGCTTCGACCCACAGCAAGGCATCGGCTCCCGGGCTGGAGGTGTATTTGATGGCCACCTTCTTGGTGGCAGG
This sequence comes from Flavobacteriales bacterium, assembly GCA_030828175.1. Taxonomy (GTDB): domain Bacteria; phylum Bacteroidota; class Bacteroidia; order Flavobacteriales_D; family Sanyastnellaceae; genus UBA8752. The sequence continues at coordinate 21,224 of JAURDB010000032.1, read as the reverse complement.
TGTGATCGGCACGGTCAGCGGCTGGCCGATGAAGGGCTGCGCTGCGCCCAGCGTATGCTCTACGGGTTCACCGTCTACAAGTACTTCCTTGATGGCCAGTTCATGGGTGTCGAATACGATGCGCTGGGCATCCTCGGCCACTTCGATGTCGTAGGTCGCCGTGCCGGAAATGGTGCGGGCGTCGAAGTCGACCCGTGCATTCCAATCGAGGTGGGTGATCCGGGCTTCTTCTGGCCGGGCAAAGCTGTGTTGGTCGGTCACTTGTTTCATGGCGGCGATGCGTTGTGCCTTGGCGCTGGTTTCATTTTCGGAATCGGATGCGGTCGAGGTGCCATCGCTCCCCGCGCAGCTTGCCAGGAGCAAGGCGCCGGTGAAGACCAGGGTGTGCCACCGCATCGGGGCGGAAAGAAGGTTCATGCGGGCAAATTACGCCCGAGGAGCGGCCACGCGCATGACCAGAACGGAGAGAAGAACGCCCAGTGCCGATTTAAGAAGGAGGGGACGGTACAGCTTTTCTGCGAGCGCCATCAGATCGAGGTCCGGTTGGACCTGTCTTTGCCATGGAATGCCCATGGCCAGGATGATCAGGTGCCCCAATACCATGCCGATCGCGATGCGGACATAGCGGTTGCGGTCACTTGTGTCCTCTGAAGTTTCCGAAGCGATGGTTCCCAGGACGAGCGCGGCCACAGGCATGCCCAGGAGGTAGCCGCCGGTCGGACCTGCGATGATGTCCAGTCCGGCCCGGTGGCCCGCAAAGACGGGCAGTCCGAATGCTCCCGCGGCGAGGTAGATCAACACACCGGCTACGCCTGCACGCCATCCCAACATGAGGGGCAGCCAGCACACCAGCAGCGATTGCAGGCTGAGGGGAAGGCCTTGTTCCAAATCGATGACCACAGGTCCCAGCAGCCCCAAGACGACGCCCGTGACCAGGGCGGTCATGGGCCAGCGAAAGCCGTTGCGGGCAAGAAAAGATTCAAGCATGCGCCGTTGGGATCACGTAGGAAAGGTCAGGGTGCGGGGTTGGCTCCGGCGCGCCATTCCTGGATGACACCGGAATCAAAGCTGACCTTGTTGTTCTTCCGGTCGGCGTCTGCGGTCCAACCCGCCGGGTCGATTTCAATGGTGCAACCTGGAAGGGATGCCGGCAGTGCGACCGTGTACGTCGGATGCGTCCAAGGCCAGGGCGCAAGCAGGGTTTCTCCTTCGGCCAGTGGGCGGTGCCCTTGCGTCACGACCTGCGGAATGTGGTGGTCCATCACCTGGCCATCGGCGGTGGTGATGCGCAGGTCCACCGGCAGCGGCAGCTTGCCGATGCGCTCGAGTTCAATCACCGTACTGTCGGCGCTGATGCGCACCGAAGAGATGGCCACATCCACGTGGTGGGTGGTGTTGAGCATGTACTGGAAATAGGTGTCCAGTTCGAGTCCGCTTTCGCGCTCCATGACGCGCTTGAAGTCCATGGGGCCGGGGTGGCTGAAGGACCATTCGTCGAAGTAGCGCTTGATGCCGGCGTTGCGGGCATCGGCGCCGATGACGGCTGCAAGCTGATTGAGCAGGACTTCGCCCTTGCTGTATGCACCGGTGCCGTATGCGCGGTTGGTAACGTAGTGGTCGGCGTGTGTGGAAAGGGGCTCTTCACCGCCATCGCGCACCAGGTTGAGGTACCCTCCGTACGCCCAGTAGTGCGGTGCATCCACGGATTCGTTGAATTCTTCGGCGAGGAACTCGGACTCGATCCAGGAGGTGAAGCCTTCGTCCATCCATTCGTGCAGGCTTTCGTTGGTGGCGAGCATGCCCTGGAACCAGGCGTGTGCCAATTCGTGTGCGGTCACGCCCACGAGGCTGCGCAAATTCCGGTTTCCGCGCACCAACGTGCACATGGGGTATTCCATGCCACCGTCGCCGCCCTCAATGACGGTGTACTGGGGCCAAGGATAGGCACCTACATGTTCGGAGTAGTAGCGCACTGCCCGTTCGGTGATGGCGGGCAATTCCTTCCATGCTCCGTAAGCGGTGTCGGCCTGGTAGATGAAATGCAGGGTGGGGCCGTCCTCCATCTCCAGTACGTCGTGCACGAAGTCGGGGTCTGCGGCCCAGGCGAAATCGTGGACGTCTTCGGCAACAAAATGCCAATCGATCATTCCTTCCGTGGGCGCAGGGCCATCGCTGTATCCGTGACCGCATTCTTCAGGGTTTTCCAGCGTTCCTGTGCCGCCGATCATGTAGGCAGCGTCCATGTGGATGGTGACGTCGAAATCGCCCCAAACCCCGTGGAATTCGCGGCCGATGTAAGGGTTCGTGTGCCAGCCGTGGTGGTCGTACTCACAGATTTTGGGGTACCACTGTGTCATGCTGAATTCAACGCCCTGGGCGTTCATCCAACCGGAGCGGCGCACTTGGCGCGGCACCTGGGCATCCCACTCGAGGTGGATTTTCGTCTTCTTGCCCGGGGCCAGGGCCTTGGGCAGGGTCAGCCATCCGATGGTGCCGTTGGCCTCAAACACGACTTCCGTTTTGCCGATACGGGCGGAACCGATGGTGACCCAACCTTGCTCATCCTCGGGCAAACCCAGGATGCGGTCACCCACACGGCGATCGGGATCGGCGATGTTCCGGCTCCGAACGTCCATCATGCTACCGGGTTGGAAGGCATTGAAGAACAAGTGGAACGGAATGCGTTCGAGGGCGTCGGGACTGTTGTTGACGTAAGTGACGTCCATAACCCCGGAATACCGGTGGGTGGGGGCGTCGACCGTGATGTCCATGGTGTATTCGACTTCTTGCTGCCAGCCCGGATATTGCGCAAAGGCAAAGGGGGAGAGCGATGCAATCAAGAGACCGAGAAGGAACAGGCGCGGGGTGTGAATCGTAGCGTTCATGGCGGCCGCGAAGGTAGCCATCAACCCGCCTGCAGTCCTGCCCGGAGGAACCGACGTACTTCGGAGGCTGCGTCAAAGTGCGCCATGACCGTGTCCAGCAGCTTTTCTGAAGTTACCTGCTTGACAGGAAGCTCTGCCATGTAATAGAACTGCTTGTTCAGGATGTACGGGCATTGTTCTGCAGCGGCTTGGAATTCCTTCGGGATCCGCACATTGCGTTCGCCGAGCAAGGCACCGTATTTGGATTTGAAATCGGGAGCTTCGAGCAGGGAATGGAAGTGGGCGGGCTGGGCGGCAATGTGTTCGCGAAGCACGTACAGGTCGTCCTTCTCCACCCAATACGCCCCGCCACCGATCATCAGTTTTTCGGCGTCGAAGTGAACGTACAGTCCGGGGTCTCCGCTTTTCTTTCCGCCGGGAGCGATGCCGGCCGAAACATGGGTTTTGTAAGGGCGCTTGTCTTTTGAGAACCGGGTATCGCGGTTGATGCGGAAGGTGCAGTGCTTGGGCTCGAGTTCGGCAAAGGCAGGTTCCCGTTCTGCGCAGGCGGCGATCAAGTCCGACACGAACACCTTGAAGGGATCGCGCAATTCCCGTTCGTACGTCTTGCGGTTTGCTGTGAACCAGTCGCGGTCATTGTGGGCAGCGAGGTCAGCGAGGAACCGGAGGGCAATGGAACTGAAGTAGGCCATGGAATCAAATCAAGGACAGGGAAGGGCGTCATCGGTGGCGTACACCATGATGCGTTCTACGGAGTTGATGGGGTTCATTTCATGCAGCCAACGGTCAATGCGGCTCGGCTTGATGGTGGTGACATAACGCAATTTGGGCAGGGCGGTTTTGTATTCTGCCACCGCCTCGGCAAGGTGGCGGTCGCCTTGGAACAAGATGAAGGCAGGAGGATGTCCACACCATCGGGATGCCACCGTGGCTGGATTCTCCGGAAGCTCACGGCGGTTGTCGATGTGGTAGCGGGCCCATGAACCCGCATAGAACAGGGGAGGCATGGCACCCGAGTCGACCTGAACCATGGCAAATACGGGAGACCCCTGGTCGTACAGGAAGGTCATTGCATCCACCCGCGTTTTCTTGCCTGAATAGGGCAGCGTAATGGCGAGCAACACCACAGATATGGCCCAGAACAGCTTCCAAGCCATGCGCTCCAGTTTGCGGTTCTGAATCCACCACCGGCTTTTTGCTGTCCAAAGTGCCCATCCCGCACAACCCAAGGCCATGATGCCGGGCACGACGGGAAGGATGAAGCGCTCTTGCTTGTTGGCAAAAAGGCTGTGGAAGAGGAAGAAGACAAGGACGGGGATGGCCACGCGCCACCAGATTTCGGGGGCCTTTTTCCGGTGGATAGCGCCCCAGAGTATCATCAGGGAGGCTGGGGGGATCAACAGCCCCGTCAGTGTCAAAATGTATTGGTACCAGGGGCCTTGGGGGTAATTCCCGGCATGGGAAGCATTGTATTCTATGTATGCCTGCAGTTGGACAAACGGCTTTCCCCAGGTCAACAGATCCGGTGCCTGCATCAGAAAGAAGGCCGCCAGCGCTGTCAAGCCTACGGTCATCAAAGCACCCGCCCTGCGTTGGATCAGCAATACCGGGATCAACCCAAGTCCGATCATGCCGCATTGATAACGAAGGCCTGTGGCGATTCCGATTCCCAGACCTGCGAGCAAGAGGTCTTTCGTTACCGGATTTTCGGATCGGGCCAATGCCCACAAAGCCAGCATCAAAGGGGGGATGCAAACCATTTCCACGAGTTGATGCACGGAGAGCAAAGGCCAGAGTCCTCCAGCGGCAAGCATCCATGCCACGGTGGTCGCCACCTCTTTTTTCCCAGGGACCAGTGAACGGGTCAGCAAATAGCCCAGAAGAACGGTGATCAAGCTGTACAGTCCATGGAGGACGCGAAGGATAAGTGCTTGTTTTTCAGGGTTCTGTATCCCAACCCAATGGAGCATTTTGAAAGTGAGGAACTGGCTCGTCGGATAGGCGAAGTTGACCGGGTGTGCTCCGGGTCTGTCGCCGCGATTCCAAGGAAGCCATTGATTGTAGTCCTCACCATCGGCCCAGCTTGCAGCGGCTTCTACGACCAGAAAATGATCGTCGTGCATCAGGTAGCCATTCCCCCAAATGGCTGCGCCGAGTCTCAATACCAATGCTGCCAGCAGGGGCAAACCCAAGGGGTGAATGCGTCTCAATGGAAGGGTCACAATCCGGTTCCCCAATTCGAGCCGGAATCAAGGTCGCGCCGCAAGAGCACCATCTGCAATGCAGCAACGGCCGCTTCCACGCCTTTGTTTCCGTGCTGTCCTCCCGATCGGGCACGGCTTTGATCGATGTTGTCATCCGTGAGTACACAAAAAACAACGGGACGGTCGCTGTCCATGCCGGCTCTGAGAATTCCCTGGGCAGCGGACTGGCACACGAAATCAAAGTGCGCAGTCTCTCCGCGAATCACACTGCCTATGGCGATGACGGCATCGCATCCTTTGTGCTTCAGAAGCCATTGGCTGGCAAGGGGGAGCTCAAAGCTGCCGGGCACGTCGTGCACGTGCACATCGGTCACACCCGATTTTTCCAAAACAGCCAGTGCGCCGTCTCTCAGGGCATAGGTGATTTCGGAATTCCATTCCGCTACTGCGATTCCAATCCTGAATGATGCGCAGTCCGTCAGTCGGGCTGCATCATAGGCAGACAGGTCGTGTCCCTCAGTGGCCATGCTGGGCCGGACTCAGTAGATGAGAGTGGCAGCGAGGCCTTCCGCTGTCGCTTTGACGTTCGAAGTCGCGTACTCTTCGGTGATGCGGGTCAGCTTGCTTTTGGCTGCGCTGTTGTCGCCGAGTTCGATGTCCACCAATGCGCCTTTGTACAAAGCGATGGGGGCCAAGTAATTCTCTCCGATGGAGCTGCTGCTGGCACTGGCTGCTTTGTTGAATGCACTGGCCGCGGCACTGTAGTCACCCAATTCAACCTGACAGTCGCCAATGTTGACCTGGGCCAAGACGGATAGCACATCGTCGTTCAATGCAGCATCCCCAAAAGCTTCGATGGCGCCGGCGTAATCCCCTTGGCTGCGCAAAACTGTGCCCAGTTCGTAACGGGCACGCGCGGCCGCTTTGGTTCCGTCGTGATCATCGATGATGTCGTACAGACCAGGATAGAGGCCATCGCCGTTGAGGGCGAGGTCCAAGCTGTCCATGAAGAAGTACTGTTCGGCGCGCCAGCTGTTTTCATTGGCTTCCGTTTCAGCGGGCTCGCTGACGAACTTTCCGTAGCCGACGACGGCGACGATGAGGACAGCCACGGCGCCAATGGCCATGGTGAGATTGCGGCTGTTGTTCTCGATGAACTGTTCCGTCTTGTCCGAAAGATCTTGAGGGGTTCCGGAGGTTTTGTTGTCGGCCATGGAGGTCGTGTCCTGGTTGTTTCTTGATAAGCTTCGGGATTCACCGTGGAAAAACCCGAACGCATCAACGGGTGCGTGACCCACTTTTGCGGACGGCAAAAATAGCCAAAGTGACCGAGTCCGAAACTCCTCCCGTCGCCATGCGTCTGCTCCGGTTGCAGCTGCTGGATTTCAAGAACCATTCCGAAGTGGAAATGGGCTTGTGTGCGCAGGTGAATTGTCTCCTGGGAGACAATGGAACCGGGAAGACCAATGTGCTTGATGCCGTGCATTACCTGGGGAATGCCAAGGGTTACTTCAATCCCATCGATTCACAGAACATCCGACATGGTCAACCTTCCTTCATGGTGGAAGGAACTTTTTCATTGGAGGACGGAAAGGAGACCCAAGAAGACCGTGTGGTCTGTGCCGTCGTGAAGGGGCAGAAGAAAGTGCTCAAGCGGAACGGCAAGGCTTACTCCAAATTGGCGGACCACGTTGGACGCTACCCTGTGGTCATGATCGCACCTGCCGATGCGGCGCTGCTCCACGACGGCAGTGAATTGCGCAGGAAGTGGATGGATCAGGTCATCAGCCAGTACGATCGTCCCTATCTCGATCGGCTCATTCAGTATCATCATTTGGTGCAACAGCGCAACAATCTCCTGCGCTATTTCGCAGAAAATCGCACCTATGATGCCGAACAACTCGCGCCATGGGATGAGCGAATGGTGCCGTTGGCGGAGGCCATTGCGGCCCAACGTGCTGTCTTTGTGGAGGCCTTTGTGCCGGAGTTCCAGCGCATTCACCGGATGCTGTGTCAGGGACGTGAAAATGTGGGGCTGGCCCTGCACACCAAGGTGGAACCGGGGAAATTTGCGGAAACCTTGGAAGCTGCGCGAGAGGATGACCGGCGCTTGCGGAGATCGACAGCGGGCGTGCACAAGGACGATGTGGATTTCAGGCTCGGGGATCATGCCCTCAAGCGATTCGGAAGCCAAGGCCAGCAAAAGACATTTCTGTTGGCCTTGCGCCTTGCGCAGGTCGAACATCTGGCGAAACGAGTGGGCAGAAGGCCCATCTTGTTGTTGGACGACATCTTCGACAAGATTGACGCCCACCGCGCGGGGGCATTGATGGAGGTGCTGGGAGAGACGCGGTTTGGTCAAGTTTTCATTTCGGACACGGATGGATCACGCATTCCTTCCTTGCTCCAGGAAGCGAGGGTACCTTACCAGGCTTGGTGGGTGGATGACGATGGTGTCACCGCTCTTGAAGTGGAGAAGACATCATGAGCACGAACCGAGGTTTGGGACAAGGGAGAGGCCGGTTGGGCCGTGGACCGAGGAAGGGAGAAGCGGTTTCATTGGGTGAGGCCCTGTCCGAGTGGTTGCGTCTCAGCGGTCATGGTGCCCGTTTGGAAGATGCCAAAGCCGAGGCCGCATGGAAGGAAGTCATGGGCGAGGCGGTTTCTCGCAAGACGCGATTCCTCCGTGTCCGCGATGGGGTAATGGTCATAGAATTTGATTCGGCGCCCATGAAGGAAGAGTTTCTCATGGCCCGGACCCGGATCCGGACTTTGATCAATGAACACCTCGGCCGCGAGGCCATCAGAGAGGTCATCGTTCGGTAATACCTATACAGGTCGCGTTATCTTTACCGGCCTACTGTCGTCATGCGCGCTTTGATTTCTTTCGTCACGCGGTTTGTTCCGCGGCATTTGCTTCAGCGCGTTGCGCACATTGCCTTGCAGATGGTTTCCCCACTGTACTGGGGCAATCGCTTTGAGGACCCCATCAATGGTCGAACGTATCGGAAGCTGCTATCCTACGGAAGGGCCGATCGCAGCCGCCCGAATGCCCTGGCGCCAAACACGCTGAGCTTGGAGCGTCACCGCGCGGTTTGGTTGTACTTGACGGAGCACAGCGATATGTTCTCAGGCCAGGAAGGCAGGAAAATGCTGCACCTCGCCCCGGAGTACTGTTTTTTGAAGCGTTTCAACCGGGCCAGGGGATTGGAGATTACCCGGGCTGACTTGGTGTCCCCGTGGGCCGATGTGCATTTTGACGTGCATGAAATTCCCTACGAAGACGACCACTTCGACATCATCATGGGGAATCACCTGATGGAGCACGTTGACGATGACCGAAAGGTCATGGGGGAGTACTTCCGGGTGATGAAGCCTGGAGGTTGGGGGATTTTTCAGGTCCCTTTGGACCGTGACAATGCCGAGACCTTGGAGGACCCCAATGTGACCGACCCGGCCGAGAGGGAACGTTTGTACTGGCAGCGCGATCACGTGAGGCTGTACGGCATGGATTACGCGGACCGTTACAGGTCAGTGGGATTCGAAGTGGAGGAACTCGACCTTCAGGCTTTGTTTGGAAAGGAACGCTACGACCGATGTGCCCTGGGGGCAGAGCGTTACCTGCAGGTGGTGCGCAAACCTGCGTGAAACCTCGGACCGGACGTCATCGAAACCCGGATCCTTTCGCCATCAATAGGATTTCAGTAGGACTTTCTGGCCCGAGAGGTCGGTGGCGTGTATGAGCATGAATCCCGACAGATCGGGCGTCCACAAATCGCCGACTCTCATGGGGCGCTGGGCAACCAACCTGCCCATGGCGTCGAGGATTCTGACTGTGCAAGGGCGGTCGGCCAGGATGGCCCTCCCGCGCAGGGTCAGCCAACTGGCTCTGGGCATTTCCTCTGCTACACTGGTAAATGCGCCGGCGCACTGTGCCGAGAAGAAATCCCACATCACCTGGGTGGATTCCACGTCTTGGCTGCCCCAAACGCCGAACCAAGCATGGCCACCTCCGTTGACACGGTAATGATGAAATTCCTGTCCGCCCGGACTGCCGGCGTAGCGGAGGAAGTCAACAGAAGTGAGGTCTATGGCTTCTTGGTTGGGCAAAGCGAGCTCCTCCACGGTGGTGGTGCCCATCAGGCCTGTCCAGTGCTCGATGATGCTGGGGACCCCTTCCATGCCCCAGGACCCTCCGGTGCCGGATTCGTAGGATACGGTGGCGTCATCGGTGCCGTGCAAATGGATGATGGGGACAACCTCGGTGGGAGTGCAGCCGAAGTCTTGGGCGCTCATGGACCCGGTCACGGAGCCAATGGCCTTGAACACCTCCGGGTGTTCGCAGGCCAGTGAGTAGCTCATGAAGCCCCCGTTGGACATGCCGCAAGAGTAGGTGCAGTCTGCGCTTAGGTTGTAGGTCTCCTGCAGGTGTTGGGCCAAGGCCACGAGGAAACCGTGGTCGTTGGTTTCGCTGATGCCGAGGTTGGCATTCCAGTGAGCGTTGCCGAATGTGTCCTCCGTGCCTTGCGGAAAAATGGCCACAAACCCCTCTTCCATGGCAAGGTCGCCCCATCCGCTGTACGCACGGATGAGTTCAGAACTGCTCGAATAGCCATGCAGGCAAAACACGAGGGGCGCGCCTTCGGGAATGGGGTCGGGGGCCTCCATGTAGTACGATCGTTGTGTCCCTTCGAATTCAAAGTTGGATTGGGCCGTAATGGAGGCCGTCAAAATGAATAATGAATTCAAAACGAGCAGATTGCGGGTCATGTTGTGGGGTTTTCTTTCGCTTGGATGATATCAACACCGTGGATGCGTGCCAGTTCATTGCTGAGAACAGAAATGCGGCCCGCCCGAACCTCGATGTCGAGCAAGCAGCGGTCCGTGTAACGCTCTCCTTTGATGCGCGCATTTTCATTCTGGACGGCCTGCATGATGTGGCGCGTGAGGTCGGGAGAGTAGGAAATGGTGAGGGGTGCCATGAGATGGGACTCCATGATTCCGGCATCGAGAACCGCTTCTTGTCCCGCGGCTCTGTATGCTTCTATGAGTCCACCGACGCCAAGTTTGACCCCACCGAAATAGCGAACAACGGCGATGAGGGTCCAATGCAAATCGTGCGAGCGCAGGACGCCGTGAATGGGGGCGCCGGCACTGCCGGCGGGCTCGCCATCATCGGCAGCCCGGAAACGATCCGGTCCAAATTGCCATGCGAAGCAGACGTGACGCGCCGAGTGGTGTTCAACTTTGACCGCTTCAAGGTGCTGGGCCACGGCAGCTTCCGCCGCGTTCTCATCGGCAAAAGGAAGCGGGAACGCGTGACCGTGAAACTTGCTCCCTTTGGCCTTGAACAAACCAGAACCAGGTCCTGCCAAGGTGGGAAAAGCGTCACGCACGATCAGCTGACCGGATTGAGATTGACACTGTATACCTGCACGGTGTGCGGATCCCTGCCGGCAAAGAACTTATCCAGTGCCATGAGGATGTTGCCGGCACTGAAGTAACTGGTGTGCAATTCAGACTCACCGGCAACCCGCCATTGAATGGTGTAGCTCTGGTCCCTGTCCTTGTGGTGCTGGGTGTATTCCAGCAAGGCTTGCAGGGCCTGTTCCCGGTTGGATCCTGTGGTACGGTGAAACAGAAACCGATGGGTGTGTCGCGGATTGTAAGTGAAAAGGGCCACTTCCTGAATTCCGTCTTTTTCGCTCCAATTGAACTCGAGTTGGTCCTCCGCATAACCGAAGTAGCTCCGGATTTCTTCGAGGAGTCGGGATTCCTGTGCAGGTTCAGAGGTCATATCGTGGGGGTTTCCTCGGCGGAGGGAGTGTATTCCGGTATCAGTGCTTCAAAGGTGGCGAGCACATCCTTTTCTGACCATGTTCCGGTCACCAAATTCTCGCGGGCTTTGTCCAAAGCAGTCCGAACGGCATCCCGGTTCACTTCTGTGCGTGCGGCCCGCAGAATTTTGGGATGGTGGGTGGGAAGGAGGTCTTCCATTCCGCTCATCAATTCCTCGTGGAGTTTTTCTCCGGGTCTCAGCCCCACGATTTCAATCCGGATGTCCTGGCCTTCGACCAATCCGGCGAGGCGAATCATGCGGTGTGCCAGATCGGCAATGCGCACACGCTCGCCCATGTCGAACACGAAGATGTCATGACCGCCACTGGTCGCCGCGGCTTCCATTACGAGTTGAACCGCTTCGGGAATGGTCATGAAATATCGCGTCACTTCGGGGTGCGTGAGGGTCAAAGGACCTCCCGCCTCGATTTGCTTGCGGAAGAGAGGGATGACACTGCCGTTGCTGTCGAGGACATTGCCGAACCGCGTGATCACGCACTTGACGTTGCTTTCTTCGCCAATGCTGCGGACCACAAGTTCTGCCATGCGCTTGGAGGCTCCCATGATGCTGGAAGGGTTCACTGCCTTGTCTGTGCTGACGAGAACAAAGGTGTCGACGGCTTGGTCCATGGCGGCCTGCAGGACGTTGCAGGTTCCCATGACATTGGTGTGCCACGCGGCCACGGGTTGTGTCTCCATCACCGGCACGTGTTTGTATGCCGCCGCGTGGTAAATGATGCCCGGTTGGAATTCCCGGACGAGTTGGCTCATTTCCCTGGCGTTTCTCACGTCGGCAATGCGTGTTTTCAGCCCCTGCGCACGCTGTCCGAGTCGGGTGCGGGCCATCAGTCCAAGGTCGTGCAGCGGGGTTTCGGCAATGTCGATGGCCAGAACTTCCGCAGCGCCTCTTTCCAAGGCCTGCAGGGTGAGCTCGGACCCAATGGAGCCGGCACCGCCCGTAACGAGGATGCGGTTGCCTTTGACCTGTTCGGCGATGGCGGTAGAGTCCAACGTGATGACGGGACGACCCAGCAGGTCTTCGATGCGTGTGTCCCTGAGTTGTCCGGCGCTGAGCTCGCCTTGGATCCAGCGTTGTGCAGGAGGAACATCCATGACGCGAATCCCCAAGTCCAAAGCCGCATCGATGACTTCACCCTTTCGAAGGGGGGAGAGTTGTTGAATGGAAATGATGAGCCTCTTGGCGCCGAGGTCTTCGAGCACCTGTCGGACCTCGGAAGCCGGGTAGATGGTGGTGCCGTCGATGCGCTTGCCGTGTTTGGCGTTGTCGTCGTCCAGGAAAGCCACGACCCTGAGGGGGTCGGGACTGGGGCGTTCAATGGCTTGCTTGGTGATGATGCCCGCTTCGCCTGCGCCGAAAATCACCACGGGAGTCGGGCGCGCGGTCTGGAACCTCTCATAAACGGAACGAACCGTTACGCGAAAACCAATCAGCAAGACCGAAGAGGCCAAGAGTTCGATGGCCACCACGCTCAGCGGGACAGGATACGGCATGTCCAGCGCTGCGGCTGAGAGGTCTTGAACGATGAAAAGAACACTGCCCAATGTCAGTGCAATCAGCACCCGCCGTGCATCCCGCGACCCGCTGAACCGAATGATGCCCGCAAAGGTTCGAAAGACGACCATGGCAAAAGCCCGGATCAGGATGTAGGCCGGTATGAAGCGCCGCGCCGCTTCGAGTTCATGGGCGGGCGGGGCAAATTCAAACCGGATGGCATAGGCCCACCCCAGTGCCACCATGCCCAGCGCGAGGTCGATGAAGAAGATGACCCATCGGGGTACGAGCTGGGGACGAGATCGGATTGTGTGCAACAGTTGAAACATCCGCGGTCCGCAAGATACCCCGAGAGGATTCCGGACGTTAATTTCCCGGTTGAACATGATGATGGAGTTGGCGAATCGATGGGGGAATTTTCCCCCGAATTCCTTGCTGAAAGGGTCTGCAATCCGGCTTATTGGTGCCGCTCTCACCGTGTTTACTGCATTTTCCGCCATGGCGCAGGAGCCATCCGTTGACCGGGAGGAAATAGAAAGGGTGCTCGGTGAATTGGTCAAAGATGTTTCGACCTATGACAAGGATGCGGAGCGTTTCTTGGAAAAGGACCTCAAGCCATTGTTGCTCGACCCCTTGGCGGATACGTCCATTCTTGCCGTTTTCGTGCCCAGGTTGAGGCAGATCAAGGAGGCCAAACTCGGGGCTTTTCCGGAGCAATTTGGATATGCCCGCAGTGTGCAAGCGGCTTTGGGCGGAGATTCTTTGCGGGTTCCTTTTGCCGCTTGGGATGCCGCGGTGGAGAGGGCGATGGGCGACCGGGGCATGGTCCGCGATTTTGCGGTCTTGTTGCCGTTGGGAAAGGACTTGTTGCTCGACGGGGTTTTCCACGCGACCCGTTCGGTTCGTTGGTCCTTCGAGGGCCCCATGGCCATCTCCCTGCCGGAAAAGGGGGCGCCTCAGTTCATCTTCGGACCATCCGGCGAGCTCATGGGATTGGCCAAGGGGGATACCTTGCTCATTCAGAAGACGGCGGGCATCTATGAGTACGGTGCAGAACGTTTTCTAGGACGCAGTGGCAGAATAGATTGGGAGAGATCGGGGTGGGACCCTGAACGGAATTATGCCGATTTCGGCGCTTATGACATCCGATTGAAGACACCGTCCTTTTCCGTCGATTCGGCTCGGTTTACCACGGAGCTCTTCCCGGATCCTCTGTTGGGTCAATTGACGGACAAGGCAAGGGTGCGGAAGCGGGACGACAAAACGGGCGAGGCAACGGATGCCGCCCGCTACCCTCGGTTCGACACCTACGTGAACCGGCTGTCGATGCCGGACATCGTGCCTGGGGTCGATTTTGAGGGAGGCTTGACGGTTCGCGGTGCGGAACTGCAGGGGAAGGGCAGCCTGGAAGAGCCTGCTCGGCTCCGGTTCAGAAGAGGGGACACGGTTTTTGTGGAATGCCATTCTGGGTTGTTCATTCTCAAGGCGGGACAGTTCAGCGGGGATGGGGTGTCTGCCACGCTTCGATTGGGGACAGACAGCATTTACCATCCCGAATTGGGGATGCGCTTCGATTTGAAGTCCGGAAGGTTGTCGCTCATTCGTCCCGAGGAGGGACTCGGCCCCCGTCCTTTTACCGACAGCTACCACAATCTGGCATTGGATTGTGACGTCCTTTCCTGGAGGCTCAACGACACCCGGATTCAATTGGAGGGCCCGCCGGGGTCGGTTCGATCCACGGCCGTCCTTACCAGCGTAGACCTGTTCGACCCCAATCTGTTTCGCGACATGCAGGGCATTGATCCGGTTCACCCACTGGTCCGGATTCTCAATCACATCCGGGCTACAGGTGATACCACTTTCACCAGCATGGGGCTGGGAAGCAGTTTGAGGTTGAGCGAAGAGCGAACCCGTGCCATGATGATTCGCTTGGCACACCAGGGGTATTTGGAAATGGACTTGGCGGCCAGGGAAGGGACGGCAACGGACAAGCTTTTTGCCGATATCGCCAATTCTGCGGGCCGCCGGGATTTTGACGTGTTGTTCTTCCGGTCCGAGAATACCGGAGAAGGACATGGCGAGATCAGTTTGCTCAATGGCCAGATGACGGTGCATGGCGTTGCGCGGGTGGACGTGTCGCGCGACCGGGGGGTGATCATTGAACCCAAGGATGGCAAAGTGGTCATTGGGCAGGACCGCGACTTCAATTTTGCAGGAGGGGTAAGGGCGGGAAACCTCCAGTTTGACGGTTCGGATTACTTCTTTGATTACGAATCCTTTACGTTGGAGCTGAATGCGGTGGAGTCCTGCAAACTCAGGGTCAACGATGAGCAGGAGCGGGACGCGCGGGGCAACCCCAAGAGAAAGCTCGTCCGCAACCGATTGGAGAACATCCAGGGCGTTTTGCGCATCGATGTCCCGGTGAACCGTTCTGGTCGGCTGTCCAAGTTCTACCCGGAATATCCCGTGCTCCTGACGGACGAGCCCAGCTATGTCCATTGGGACGATGCTTCCATTGAAAATGGGGCCTATGAACGCGATCGGTTCCGTTTTGTGGTGGAGCCCTTCACCTTGGACAGTTTGGACGCTTTGGGCAGGAGAGAATTGGTATTTGCGGGAACCCTCGAGTCCGGAGACCTTTTGCCGCCGCTGCAGGAAGAGCTCAGGGTCATGGATGATCTCCATCTCGGATTCAAGACGTCCACTCCTGCCGGAGGATATCAGGTATACGGTGGCGTGGGGACGTTTGATCAGGACCTCACTTTGGACGGTGGAGGACTGCAGGGTGGAGGGGTGCTCGACTTCCGCACGGCCCATGCCGAAAGCGACCGTTTCGTGCTGTTGCCCGACAATACGAAGGGCACGGCCCAGGTTTTCACCAACCGCGAGTCCGCCGGGCCACCGCCTGTTCCCGAAGTGCAGGGAGAGGAAGTCCACGTCCTGTTCGAACCGCGCTCTACACGGATTTCTGCCCGTTCCATCGACGTGCCTTTGCGCTTCTTCGAAGGTGAGAGTGAACTGGAAGGGGCCTTGGTATTGGGAGCGGAAGGGATGACAGGCGAGGGCACCATGCGATTCAGCGGTGCCCAATTGGCGTCCGACTTGTTCCGTTACAACCGCAGCCACATTCTGGCAGACACCGCATCCTTCCAGCTGGATCAAATGGTGGAGGGTGCACTGGCATTCAAGACGGACAACGTCCATTGCGACATCGACTTTGATGAACGCGTGGGGGAGTTCGCCTCCAATGATGGGGAAACCATGATTGAGTTGCCTGCCAACCAGTACATCTGCTACATGGATGAATTCAAGTGGTTCATGGATGAGGGAGAGATGGAAATGACCTCGACGCGGAAGCCATTGGACGACTTTGTGATCGATACGGATGAGGCTTCATCGAGCTCCAATTTCTATTCCACCCGCGCGGACCAGGACAGTTTGAACTTCCTCGCGCCCAACGCAAAATACGACGTCAGCGAGGCCGTTCTGAGCTGTGAATCGGTCAAGTTCATTCGCACGGCGGATGCGTTTGTCGAGCCCGACAGTGGCAGGGTCATTGTCCGCAGGAGGGCACAATTGGACCGTCTGTCAAGAGCGGTGATCGTGGCCAATGTGGTCACGCGTTATCACCGCCTGTTTGATGCGGAGGTGGACATCTTGGGGCGTTTTGACTACGAGGCACAGGCGAGCCTGCTCTACAAGGATGAGAACGGGTTGGAACAGTTGATTCGCTTCGAGGAGGTCGAAGTCGATACCAGTGGCGAAACGGTGGGAAAGGGGACGATTCCGGTGCAGGAAGGCTTTGGATTGAGCCCCTTCTTCGGTTTCTCAGGGGAGGTGCGGCTTGCGGCGGCGCGTGAGCATCTTGAGTTCGACGGCGCGGTGACACTGGAAGCCGCTTGTCCTGAGACCGATAAGGAGCAATTGTTGTTTACGGCAGTGATTGACCCCAAGGATGTGAGGATTCCACTGGATTCCACCCTCAAGACTCCGATGATGGCTCACCTGGGAGTGGGAGCGTATTTCAGGGATGTGGACGAGCCGGGAGGAGGACCGTACGGAGCCTTCGTGGATGAGGTTCGAAGCCACAAGGAATACCGCCTGCTCGCCGCAACGGGTGAATTGCGTTACCACAAGCGAGATGCCGTCTATCAGGCGGGTACGCCCGAAAAGATGCTACAGCCCAATTTGCCCGGTACATTGATTGAACTGGAGGCGGGGCAATGCAAAATCACGGGAAGCGGGCCTGTGTCCTTGCCGGTGGACTACGGGATGGTTACCCAGCGTTCAGCGGGAGAACTGGAAGTGTTTCCTACGGGCACAGGGGTGGAGGCGGCCTTGACGGTGGGAATGGATTTCCCATTCGATGATGCCATTTGGAAATCCCTTGCAGAACGCCTTCAGGTCTGGGCCACGGCGGTTCCACTGGACATCACGGAGACCACTTTCGAACCCGCATTGCGCGAATGGCTGGGACTCGAGGGGGCAGATGAGGTGCTGGGCGAAATGACGCTGATGGGGGCTTTCAAGAAGACTCCGGCTTCCATTCAACACCGGTTCCTTTTTACGGGCCTGGACCTGAAGTGGGATCCGAGCGAGGATGCCTTCGTGAGTGGAGAAAATGGCATCGGCATCGTTTCGATGGGCAAGGTGCCTGTCTTCCGGCGCATTCAAGGTCGGATCGAATGGAGCTTGGCGGGGACCAATGGCATTCTGCGGATTTACTTGCACCTGGACGATGAGAATTGGTACTATTTCGAATACCGGAACGGTGTGATGAACATCACTTCGAAGGACCAGCAATTCATCGATGCGATCACGGAGCTCAAGGACGACAAGCGGCGCATCAAGGAGGGGGATGACCGCTTCATCTACCAGATTCTGCCCTCACGGAGCCGCAGAAATGAATTCGCGGACCGTTTCCCGGAGTTTGACTGACGGCACGGGGTCACCTGCCTCGGTCGTATCTTCAATGGGTGAATTGCATGTGGCGACATAGCATTTCCCTTTGGGGGGCGTTGTTTCTCGCCGCCAGTTGCGTGCATGCCCAGTGGGAACCTTGGTCTCCCGATCCGGCCTTGCCCGCTTTCTCCAACTTCCTCGGCCAAGGTGTGAGCACCATGGACTTCAACCTGGACGGTTGGGACGACGTGACGGTGACCAATGTGACGGGGGAAATCCGATTCTACGCGGGAGGTCCCGATGGGCTCAACGAGGTCGATTTGGGGATTCCGCCAGCGACGGGTCGCCCCATTGCGATGATGTGGCTCGACCTGGACCAGGACGGTGACCGGGACTTCATTCACACGTCGGCGATGTCGGTGGCTGTTTTTGGCGGTGCTTCCCTCGTATCCCGCAGCCGCATTTGGATGAACGAGGAGGGAGTGATGGTGGATCGGACTTCGGAATGGGGTTGGGATGTCCTCGAAGACCGAGCGTGCAAAGGACTGGCTTTTAGTGATATGGAAGGGGATGGCGACCTCGACGTGATGGTGTCTGTGTACGCCCTCGCTTGCGATGACCTGTGGAGCACCGAAAATGTGCTGTTCCGCCAGGATGAACAGGCTGGATTCGCAGATGTGTCGTTGGAGTCCGGGGTGGCCGACGGTCTGCAGCCCACCTTTCAGGGCGTATGGATGTCTTTGGATGACAATGCTGAGCCGGACCTTTTTGTCATCCACGACGCGGGAGTGGAGGGCGATGATTGCTCGCCTTCCAATGCTGCCTACCTCAACAATGGCGACGGGACATTCACAGCGTCGTCCACAGCGCTGGGATTGGACCTTGTGATGTCCTCCATGACGGCCACCGTCGGTGATCCGGATGGCGATGGAGAAGAAGAGATCTTCATTACCAATGAAGCCGCTCCCAATGGAATGGAGGACCATCAGCAGGGAGCGGCTTACCTGGACCGGAATGAGGCGGGAATTTTTGAAGAGCGTTCATCGGAATGGGGGCTGGACTTGTTGCTCTGGTCTTGGGGGGCGATGTGGGTAGATCAGGATTTGGATGGGTGGGATGACCTCTTGGTGGCGACCCACCTGTTCAATTTGCCGGGGGACGGTCAGGATGTGGCGGAGTATCCCAATGTCTTTTATCGCAACCCCGGAACGGGATCAGGGCAGGGCGTGCCATTCGAGGAAGTGCAGGAAGAATGGGAGGGCAAGAACAGCCCGCTTTTCAGCTTGGGCCGCTGCGATTTGGATGCGGATGGAAGGCCGGATGTGGTGGGGGTGGGCATTGGCCCCTATGCGGAAGTCTGGCGCAACACTTCGGGTGAGGATGTCCCCGGCAGCCACGGTTTGACCGTGCAGGTGTGCGGTACGGTTTCCAATACGGAAGCCATCGGTACGCGTTTGGTGCTCCATGCCGCAGGCCACCGCCAGCAGCGCACCCTGAGGGCTGGTGAGGACCTCTATTCCCAGCACAGCGCCACCCAGTTCTTTGGATTGGGCACGCTCACCGTGGCCGATTCACTCGAGGTCTTTTGGCCCACCGGTCAGCGCTCCTGCTGGTATGACTTAACCGCGGACAGCCTGTATCGATTTGTCGAGGGCCAGGAAGACTTTGCCTTGAGTTTGGAGGAGATTCAGGGAACCGATTCCGTTTGGGTCAACCTCTCTGCGCCCCCCAAATGGACGGGTGCATTGTTGAATGGCGTCGAGGTCGATGACCTCTCTTTCCCTGTATTTGCCGGCAATCCTGTTGCGTTGGAGGTGCAGTGGTTTGGTGGTTTGTTTTCGCTGTCGACTGAGATACCGTGGGCTGAGTTGGGCTACCCATTGGCAGGTTGCACCATCCCCGTGGCAGACAATTACGACCCACAGGCCGAAGTGGACGATGGGTCGTGCAGCTACGCTCTGTTTTGCGGAGAAGGCACGGTTTGGTCTGCCTTACTCGGCCAATGTGTGCCCGAGAATGAAAATTGCGCGGAAGACCTGAATGGCGACGGAGCTGTGGAAGTTTCGGATATGTTGATGCTTCTCAGCAGTTTTGGTCAGTTCTGTCCAACAGACAATTAGCCTTTGCCTGCCCCGCTGTGCATTTTATATGCTCATCGGTCTAAAATGCTGTTTCTTATCTGATTGTGTGCGGAAATTGACTCATGCGCCCATTTCTGCTTACCATTTTGTTGCTGCCAAACCTGTTGATGGCCCAAGCAAATCCGAACTACGATCCGGATCACGATTTGAACGCATGCTATACCATGCTGGATGTTTTGGCCATGCTCATTTTGTTCTTGCCGGACAGCCCTGACATCAATGTGGCCAATCCGAATTACGATCCGGATTACGATGGAAACGGCATCATTGGCGTCAATGACCTCACCGGGCTTTTGACGTGGTTTGGAACCTGCGACGAAGCGGCATTATGTGGTTCTCCTTCGTTGGATGGATATGATTATGCCGTGATGGAAATAGATGGAAACTGTTGGTTTGCAGAAAATCTCAGGACGACGGTCTATGCCAATGGAGATCCCATCCCGCTTGTCGAGGATGCCCAGGATTGGACGGAATTGGCAACGGGCGCCCGTTGCAACTACGAAAACGATGCGGTCAACCAGGATGCTTGGGGCCTTTTGTACAACGGATATGCAGTGAACGACCTTCGGGGATTGTGTCCATCGGGGTGGCATGTGCCTACCGACATGGATTGGATGGAGCTTGAATCCGCAGCGGGTATGCACCCTGATGAGCTCGAGGACTTTGGTTCTTTTCGGGGTGTGGCGACGGGTGTGGGGACCATGCTCAAGGCGGCTGAGGATTGGGGCCCAGACGGAAACGGAACCGATGCTTTGGGGTTTGGTGCTTTGCCGGGCGGGGTGCGCAATGGGGAAGATTTTAGTGTCGGCGGAGGAAATTTTGCCGGTGGAGGGGACTTCGGTTATTGGTGGAGTGCTACGACTTTGTCCGGGTCTTTGACAGGTCTGAATCGAATTCTGAGCGCATTGAGTCCTGGAATCAATCGGAACTCCAATGCAGTGCAGGCGGGTCTGTCGGTGCGCTGTGTGAAGACGACTGAGTGAGCACCGGAAATGAAATTGCAGCGGATTGCCCGAACTTGGGGGCATGACCGGAACCGCGCCACGCCATCCGAAGTACCCACATTTGCTGCAGCCGTTGGATGTGGCGGGCATGCGGATGCCCAACCGCTCCATCATGGGCTCCATGCACATGGGGCTCGAGGAGGAGTCGGGCGGCTTCACCAAGCTGGCCCGGTTCTACGCTGAGCGTGCCGAAGGTGGGGCCGGCCTCATCGTCACCGGCGGCATCAGCCCCAACCGTGCGGGCAAGCTGGCACCCCACGGCGCGACCCTGATGCGCTCTTCGCAGGCGTCCAAGCACCGCGAGGTCACCGACGCGGTCCACGCCTCAGGCGGCCGCATCGCCCTGCAAATCCTGCACGGCGGACGCTACAGCTACCATCCGTTCTGCGTCGCCCCCTCCAAAGGCAAGGCGCCCATCAGCAAGTTCAGCCCCTGGGCCCTCACCGGCCGGGGCGTCGAGCGCACCATCCGGGCCTACGTCCGCTGCGCCCTGTTGGCCCGCGAGGCGGGCTACGACGGGGTGGAGGTCATGGGCTCGGAAGGCTACCTCATCAATCAGTTCCTGGTGCGGCGCACCAACCACCGGACCGACCAGTGGGGCGGGGAGTTCGCCAACCGCGTGCGGTTTCCGGAGGAGATCGTGTCGCGCATCCGACAGGCCTGCGGGCCCGACTTTGCCATCATGTACCGCCTGAGCATGCTCGACCTTGTGGAGGAGGGCAACGGCTGGGGCGAGG
>JAURDB010000031.1 GCA_030828175.1 Flavobacteriales bacterium | reverse complement strand
TTTCCGAGGTGAGTGGCATGTTGCCTACCGGCGGAAAGGAATTCCGCGAAGGGGTCAGGTTCCGCCAAGGCGAAGCCATGCTGAGCGTGGACGATGCGGAACTCCGTGCCAACCTCGTGGGGCAGCGCAGCCAGTGGCTCCAGCTGCTGGCCGGGTCGCTTGCTGACATCGCGGTGGACTTCCCGGATCGGGCTGCGGAGTGGCAGGCCTACGTGAGCCATTTCAACGTGGAACGCACCCTGTCCGATTTGCCCGAACCCCAAACGGACAGAGAGCGGCTCTATCTCACGGGACGGGGCATCATTTCTGGCTACCACACCATTCGCTCTGCCGAAGAGCGGTTGGACAAGTTCTCTCTGAAGGCGCCTTTTACCGGGGTCGTCACGGGTGCCTTGGTTCAGCCTGGCTCCATGGTCCGAGCGGGCCAGCCGCTGGGCACGCTCGTGGGCACGGAGACCTTCGAGGTCAAGTCTGCCGTCCACGCCCGGCACCTCGATGGGTTGGCGGAGGGCAACCTGGTCCGCCTGATGGACGAGTCGGGTAGCGTCGTCGCCACTGGCAGGGTGGCCCGTATTTCAGGCACGGTCGACCCTGCGACACAATCCGCCAGCGTGTACAGCGAAGTACAAGCGGTCGATGGAGGTGTCCTGCGCGACGGCCGGTACTTGAGTGGAACCGTGTCCCTCGACCCTGTGACCGCCGTGGTGGCGCTGGACGCCGCCTTGCTGGAAGGAATGGAGGACTCCGAGGTGTTCGTGGTGCGGGAGGGCCGCCTGGAATTGGCAGCAGTCGAGGTGATTCACCGCGATGCGGACCGGGTCCTGATCAGAGGCTTGGCACCGGGCACGCCGTTGCTGGCGGAACCCATTTCAGGGGCACACGCGGGCATGCTCGTGGAAGTCGTGAATCCGTAATCCGACCGCAGCATGCGCACCCTCATTGAAACCTTCGTCAAGTACCACATACTGGGCGATCTCCTCGTTTTCGCCCTGCTTGCCGCGGGCTGGGTCGGCATGGGGGGCATGGAGAGCAACTTCTTTCCGGTCACCGAGTCCAAGACCATTCAGATTCAGGTCGTGTACCCCGGCGCTTCTCCGGCTGAAATCGAGGAGGGCATCGTGGCCAAGATCGAGGAGAACCTGCAGGGCATTGCGGGCCTCGACCAGGTGAAATCCGTGTGCTCGGAGAATGCGGGCAGCATCACCGTGTCGGTGCTCGACGAGAACGAAACCGATGAGATCCTGCAAGACGTCAAGAACGCCGTGGACCGCATCGCCTCTTTCCCCGTGGGGATGGAGCCGCCCATCGTCTTCAAGCAGGAAGCCATCGGGGTGGCGATCACCTTTGCCGTGACCGGTGTGGACGACTTGCGGGCACTGAAGACCGAAGGCCGCCGCATTGAACAGGACCTGCGGGCGCTGGACGGCATCAGTCAGGTCTCGCTCAGCGGCTTTCCGGGCGAAGAAATCGAGGTGGCCTTGCGCGCCGACCGCCTCACCGAACTCAACCTCACCATCGCCGAGGTGGGCGCCGCCATCCGCGCCTCCAACATCGAGACCACCGGAGGGCGCCTCAAAACCGACCGGGAGGAGCTCATCCTGCGCGGCCGCTTCCGAGGCTACGACGCCGATGCACTGGGCAGCACCGTGTTGCGCGCCAACGCCGAAGGCGGTTTCGTGCGGCTTTCGGACGTCGCCGAAGTGCGCGACCGCTGGGCCGACAACGACCCCTCGCGCAATTGGTTCAACGGCCGCCCTGCGGTGGTCGTCACCGTCAACAACCTCACCACGGAGAGCATCCTCGAAGTGACCGCCTTGGTGCGTTCCTATATGGAGGGCTACAATGCGCAGGCGGCGGAGGTGGGCACAGGCCTTCATTTGGACGTGATCCGGGACAGCTCGGTGGTCCTCAACCAGCGGATTGACCTGCTCGTGAACAACGGCGTGGTCGGGTTCATCCTGGTCGTCATCCTGCTCGCCCTGTTCCTCAACATCCGCTTGGCCTTCTGGGTGGCCCTGGCCATCCCGGTGTCGTTTGCGGGCATGTTCATCTTCGCCGAGATGGCGGGGGTGACCATCAACGTCATCAGCCTCTTCGGCATGATCCTCGTCATCGGCATCCTGGTGGACGATGGGATCGTCATCGCCGAGAACATCTATCGACATTACGAGATGGGCAAAGGGCGCATGGCAGCCACCATAGAAGGGACGATGGAGGTCCTGCCTGCCGTTTTCGCCGCCATCGTCACCACCATGGTCGCCTTTGCCTCGTTTTTCTTCATCGAAGGGCGTTTGGGCGACTTCTTCGGCGACATGGCCACGGTCATCATGTTGACCCTGCTGTTCAGTCTGGTGGAAGGGGCCTTGATTCTGCCCGCCCACGTGGGGCACAGCCAGGCATTGCGACGCGATTTCAAGCCCAATGCGGTGGAGCGCAGCATGCGCGGCGTCATGGCGTTTCTGCGCGACAGGCTCTACGCTCCCGTATTGCGCTTCGCGCTCGACCAACCCTGGATCGCCTTCAGCAGCATGGTCACGCTGTTCTTGATTGCGGTCCCGGGCCTCATCGGCAGTGGGCTGGTAAAGACGACGTTCTTTCCCTTCATCGAAGGGGACAACCTGACCGTCAACCTTTCGATGGTCAGCGGCACCCGCGAAGGTGTGACCCAGGCCGAACTCGACCGCATCGAAGAGGTCATCTGGGAGGTGAACGGGGAGTTGTCCGCCCAGCGCGATGACGGACTCGATATGGTCCTTGCCGTAGACAAGCGGATCGGTCCCAACGCCCACACCGGTACCCTGAATGTGCAGCTGCTCGATGGGGAGCGGCGCAACATGCGCTCCATGGACATCAGCGCCATGGTGCGGGAGCGGGTCGGGACAGTCTATGGCGCTGAGAACCTGAGTTTTGCCGCGTTCTCTCCGTTTGGAAGGCCCGTATCGGTATCGCTGCTGGGCAACGACCTGGCGGACCTCGCCGCCGCCACCGAGGAATTGAAGGCGGCCATGCTGGAGCGCGAGGACCTCAAAGACGTCACCGACAACAACCAGAAAGGCCTGAAGGAGCTCGAGATCCGACCCAAACCTCGCGCGTTCCAGCTGGGAATGACCCGTGCATCTCTGCTGGCGCAGGTTCGCGAGGGCTTTTTTGGTACCGAGGTGCAGCGCCTCCAAAGGGGACGCGATGAGGTGCGCGTCTGGGTGAGGCTCGACGAGCAGGACCGGGGATCCGTTTCAGACTTGCAGCGCTTTCGGGTGCGCACCCCTTCCGGCGGATCGGTGCCCTTGGAGGAGTTGGCCGACGTTTCGTTGGTGAGCGGAATCACCGCCATCAATCGCCTGTACGGCGCGCGGGAGGTACAGGTCAGTGCGGACCTCGCCGGCCCGGACGTCAGTGCTTCTGATGCCAATGGCGACATACAGGCAAACGTCGTACCCGCCATCGTGGCCAAATACCCTTCCATCCGGGCGAGCTACGAGGGCCAGAACCGGGAGCAGGCCAAGTCCCAGACCAGCATTGCCGCGGTGATGCCCCTCATCTTCGCGCTGATGTTCTTCATCGTGGTGCTGGCCTTCCGCTCGCCCTTGCAGGCCGCCGCGGTGTTTGGCCTGATCCCGTTCGGCATGGTGGGGATCAGCATCGGCCACTGGATGCTCGGCGCACAGATCAGCCTGTTCAGCATCCTCGGCCTCATCGCCCTCATCGGCATCCTGGTGAACGATGCGTTGGTTTTCGTGGCTGCGTTCAACGGCAACATGAAGGAGGGACAGGATGTGCGGACGGCGATTTGGGAGGCAGGCATGAGCCGTTTCCGCCCCATTTTGCTCACTTCGGTCACCACCGTTGCGGGACTGACGCCGCTCATGTTGAACAAGAGCTTTCAGGCGCAATTCCTGATCCCCATGGCCATTTCGGTGGCGTTCGGCTTGCTGTTCGTCACGGTCATCATCCTCATCCTGCTGCCGGTTTACTTGTTGTGGATCAACCCGCTCCACCGCTCGTGGGTCTGGGTCAAGCAAGGCGAATGGATGACCCGGGAGGCCGCCGAGCCCGCTGTGCGTGAGGAGCAGGGTTTCCGCGATTCGGCATCCACGGGAGTGGTTCTGCTTCTGCTCGGCATCGGCCTTGCTGCAACCCCTGCCAGCATGATGGCCCAATCGACGGGGGATGTGGGGCCGCCGCTTTCGCGTGAGCAGGCGGTATCCGAGGCGCTGGAGCGTCATTACGGCATTCGGGTGGCGCGCCTCAACCAGGAAATCGCCGAAGTGGGCGACGATTGGGGGGCAGCCGGTGCCCTGCCGCAGTTTGGGGTCAATCTCGGTCTCGGCACGACGGTCATCGACCAGACCGAGAATCCGAGCACGTTCCTGCCCATCGCCACGCAGAACCGCTCCTTGGCGCCGGGGGCGCAGTTGCAATGGACCCTCTTTGACGGCATGGGCATGTTTGCCGCCAAGGACCGGCTGGGCTTGCTCGCCTCGCAGGCCGAAGGCAACGCCGAACTCGTCGTGGAAGCCACGGTGCAGGCCGTGATGAATGCCTACGATGCGGTGCTCGTGCAGGAAAGGAGCGCCGATGTGTTGCGGGCGGCCCTGGAACTGACCCACCAGCGGCTGGACCGCATTGAAAAGGCTTCCGCGTTGGGCACGGCCGGGACCTTTGACCGGCTTCAGTTTGAAAACGCCTTGCTGACCGACAGCACGGCTTTGCTGCGTCAAGGATCTGCCGTCCGAGCGGCCCGTCGCAACCTGAACCTGGTCATGGTCTACCCCGAAGACGAGGCGTGGACCTTGACTTCGTCATTGCCCGAACCGTCTGCAGAAGGCGACCTGGAGGCCCTGCAGGCGCTGTTGATGGAGAACAACCAGAACGTACGGAACGCGGTTCTTTCCCGCGAGATCGCTGAGACGGGCGTCCGCCAGGCAAAGGCGAGGCTGTACCCGGTGCTGGGACTGGCCACAACGTGGGGCAACAACCGCGGCGCATCCGGCACCAATTCGCTGATCCCCGACTCGGCCTTCTTCAATCCCTACCGCAACGGCGATGTCACCACGAACGTGACCAACTACGGCGCGACCTTGACACTCAATTTCAACCTGTTCAATGGCGGCGCCACGCGACGTGCCATCCAACAGGCGGAAATCCAGGTCGAGATGGCAGGGCTGGAGCGCGACCGCATGGAAACCGAGGCCCGTCATGCCCTCGCGCAGGCGTGGGACATGCGCACCACGGCGGCTTCCATCCACGCGATGGCCGCTCAACGGACCGCCAACGCCCGCCTCGCAGCCGAAATCGGAGCCAACCGCTTTCGCGACGGCGTCCTCAACGCCCTCGACTTCCGGGCGCTCGACGTGGCCGTATTGCAGGCCGAAGCCGCTGAACTCGCCGCCCAGCAGGAGTGGAGTGCCGCCCATTGGGAGGTGCTCCGACTCATCGGCGGCCTTCGCGCAGGCGACCTCTCGAACGCCCCCTGACCGGCTTCTACTCGCGGTCGGAGCGCTGGGGGTTGGGGGTCGGGCTGGTGCCGCTGTATTGCATGGTGGAGAGCAGGTCCCCGTTGGCGTCGATCAGGCGCAGGAACAGCGTGCCATCCGTTGACGGACGCCAGGCCGTCCAAGGCCCGGTCAGCGCCACAGACTCCAAACGCGCGCCCCGAGAATCGAAGACGACCATTTCGGCCGGAGTGGGGCCGGACCATTTGAGGAGGGCCTCGCCATCGGCCTTGCGCGTGATGAGCAGGGGAGCGGGTGCCGCACCGTCCTCGGGTACGCTGGTCCCGCTCCACCAAGCATCGAACTCGGCCTGGAGCACGTCGATGGGCTCCACGCCTTCCGGCGTGATGGCCACCACCAGGTCCAAGGTCAGGTTGTCGGCATCATCTCCCGGGTAGGCGACGCGCAAGAAGGCGCTCCGGCTGCTCACGCCTTCGTCTAGGCAACGGGTGTCCGCACCGGCGACATTGGCCCCTTGCATCGCCGCCATGAGCTTCTCGGCGAGCGTGCCCTCCGTGCCCACGAATCCGGCTTCCATCTGCGTCAGGATTTCCTCGCCCAGGAGGATGTTGCCCTGGATGGCGTAGTTCGGCCCCACGATGTGGCCCTTCCAGTCCATGCAGTTGTCTCCGGTGAACGCGGCGGCGCGGGCCTCTCCCGTCACGAGGTCGGCCATGCCGTATTGGCGGATGGCGGGGTTGCCCTGGACATCGTTGGCCTCCAACCACGCCATGAGCGCTTCGGGAGAGAGGCCGTTGTCTGCGACTTGATCGTGCGCTGCGTTCTGGTTGGCGGGTACCCAATAGCTCTGTGTATGGATGGCCCCGACATCGGGAATGACATCAGAGATGATCAGGGCACCCGTGGCGATGTCGTCGTCATCGAGGCAGGTGGCCCCCGCGCTTCCAACCTGACCGGTTGCCACATCTACCGCAACGATGCTGAAGGTGTCTTGTGCCAGAAGTGGGTGGGACAGCAAGGCCAGTGCCCATCCCAAACCAAGGAGAATCATATCACGCATTCACCGAATGTAATCCATGCCATTCCGGAACCAGAATCCGCTGACGTAACCCGCCGAGACCATTGGGCGTATAATGTGTCAAATAACCACGTTATGATGATTCGCTTGAAAACGGTTTTGATGGCCGCCATCAGCGCATGGCTGCTGGCAGGATGTACCAAGGACCAGGTATTCAATGACCCCAATACCGGGACTGTACGGGAGTTGGGTTTCGAGTGGAACAAGACTTACACAGCTTGTCTCGATTCAGATGATCTGGAGACTTTGCACTGTGGTACCGCATTGTGGCTTGATGGAGAGCGCGTGGTGCTCGACCTTCCTGCTCCGGAAGCGTCTGTATCCGCTGCGGATGGCAAGTCTCAAAAGAAATCGCTGGGGTTGCGGACCATCCTATACCGCTACATCCCAGTGAGCCAATCCGTGATTCTTTTCCTCGAAGAAGGCGAAGTGACGTTGCACTGGAAGGAGGGAGGCTTCTGCTTCGAGGGCGATATCCTCGAAGGAGACTACCTCACCATTTGCCGCGGCAGCGCGGCATCCTGACGCTCTTCACTCCATCACCACCCAGGTGGCGCGGGAGGTATGACCGGTCGCATCCACAGCCGTGATGTGGTAGGTTCCGGCAGCGAGGCCCGACCGTTCGACGGTCCAGCCGTCGGCCGTATCGCGCACCGTCACCGCCACCTTGCGGCCCATGGCATCCGTCAGTCGCAACGCTTGCAGCGGTGTGGCGCAACCGGGCCAAGAGACCGAAAGATCGACCGCCCCGGGATTGGGGTGGATGCGCAAGGGCGCCGGTGATGCCCCTTCGGCCCTCGGATTTTCCACCGCCAGAGGCAATCCATCGCAATCCGTGACGCTGCCCAACCGCAGTGCGAGCGCGTCGAAATAGCAGTCGTTGTCCGTACCGGCGATCCGCGTTCCCTGAAGCTCCAGCCGCACGATCCGGGTCAAAGTGGGCAGCGGCGACTCGACCGCCACCGGGGTCCAGGTCGCCGACGGCATTTCGAACCATCCCGTCTCTTCCAATGCGCCTTCGTTTTCATCGAGAAAGACCAGCCGCATCGCGGGAATGTCCGCCCCGCTCCAATCGCTGAGCATGCCCTGGGCATAGGCCACCTGCACACCCGCATCGATGGAGTCCGCCCAGGCGCTGACGTCCACATCCTGGTGCATCCGGGCGAGGTCACTCTCGGTGCATAGGCCGCCCACCGCGAAATAGCGGTCCCCGGCAAAAGGGTTGACCCCGTTGCATTCTCCGGCAGTCAGCGATTCGGCCACGCCCTCGGTCACGGTCCAACCGTCCAGCCCCGCTTCCGCGCCTGCGTTCACGAGCAGATTCTCGCCCTGCAACGACTCCGAGGTGAAGAAGGGCACCGGTGCCGTCCAGGGGCTCCAGTCCAGAGAGCGGTCCCGGTAGCGCACCCGCCAGTACAACGCCGCATTCTCCGGTAGCCCAGGTACGGCCTCGGTGGTCAGCGATTCGCCGGCCTGCGTATCCTCGTTGAAGTACACGTTGCGGTGCCGTTCCCACACGTCGGCGAGCGGCGCGTCGAATCCGTTGATGTCGTCGGCGACCTGCCATTGCGTCTCGCCGTGCAGGGCACCCGAGGGCCCGCTGCCGAAAGGAGAGGCCGCCAGCACGATGCACTCCGGCGGTTGGGTCGTCCCGATGGGCGCCACCGCCGTGGGGGGCGGCGGCATCAGGTCGGCCTTGGTCACCACGAGGCTGTCCGTGCAGACGTTGTCCAGCGTTTCGGCATTGTCTCCCCGGCTCAGCCGCTTGACTGTGAACTGCGGTTCATCCCCGGCGACCACATCGACCGTCACAAAGCCCCAGTCGTCGGTGGTGATCTCGAATTCCTCGTAGTCGAACTGGGGCCACTGCCCCCAGTAGTCGATGGCACCGCCTGCAGTGGCCACATTGATCCACAGGTGTTTGTGGTCCTGCGATTGCCCGCGCGAGTAGCCGTGCGTGTGGCCGAAGAAGTGGATGCTCGGCTTGCCACAGGCGTCGGTAAAGGCTTCCAGCTGCGCCACCACCTGACCTGTAAAGTCGCTTTCGCCCGGGGTCCACAATTCGCTCTTGTGTGGATGGTGCAACTGGGCAAAAACGAAGTCGATGTGCTCCAGGGCGCAGGTGGCCTCCAGAACGCCCGACAGCCAGTCCAACTGGTCGGGCCCATCGTACGGCCCGTTGGAGTCGAGCCCCATGAAACGCACGTTGCCGTAGTCCTTGTACCACCAGTGCTCCTCGTAGCCGGCGGTGCCGTTTTCCGGAAGGTGGAAATACTGGAAATAGTAGGTCGAATTCACCTCGTGGTTGCCGAGTACGGGGTAGAGGGGGACCTGGGCGAACAGGTCGTGGGATGGGGCGAAAAAGTCGTTGGCCCATTGCCCGTAGCTGTTGCCATTGACGACGAGGTCGCCGGGAATCATCACCAGGGCAATCTCATCGGAGGTCTCACCGCCGAAGTAGTCAAGCACCCCTTCGTGGACGATCTGGTCGAAGACGTCGGGGTCGTTGCTGCTCTTCTGCATGTCGCTCATGGCGACGAAGGTGAAGTCCGACTCTGCCGTGTGCAGCGGTGGCGTGCGGAAGCGGTGGGTCAAGGTGGAGACCGGGCCGCTGGCGACGCGGTAGAAGTAGGGCGTGTTGGGTGCGAGCCCCTCGATGAGGACGTCGTGCATGGCGCCTCCGGGCGATTCCACCCCCTCTGAAGTCATCACATTGCCCAGGTCTTCCGTGGGCCCCCATTCCAAGGTGGCGGCGCCCACATTGGCACTCTCCCACATCACGCGGATGGCGTCGGGCTCGGCGTCCTGGAGGTAGGGCTCGACGTTGAACTGCCCCGAAGAAGTCCAAGGCATCAGGATGCCGGAAGCGAGCGAAAGCAAGGCGGAAAAGCGGAGGCAAAGGCGGCGCATGCGGTCAAGTTAATGCGCATCCCACGACCCTTTTTCGCACCGCGGCATGACAACCCGCGCCGCGCCGTGTGGGATGAGGCGAATTAGGTCGGACCTTCGCGCCCAATTCCCGCAATTGGTGCAGACATTTTCCACCCTCGGCCTCTCCGCCCCGATCCTCGACGCCATCGGTCAAATGGGCTTCGAAACCCCATCGGAGATTCAGGGCCAGGCCATCCCCCGCTTGCTTGAAGGCGACCGCGATTTCATCGGCCTCGCCCAGACGGGGACCGGCAAGACCGCGGCCTTTGGCTTGCCCTTGCTGGAGCACATCGACCTGGACCAGGATTGCACGCAAGCGCTCGTCCTGGCGCCCACGCGGGAACTCGGACAGCAGATCGCCGAGCAGTTGGCCCTGTTTTCCAAGCACATGAAAGGGCTGCGGACCATCGCGGTCTACGGTGGCGCCAACATCGTTACCCAGATACAGGGGCTCAAAAAGACGCGCCATGTGGTGATCGCCACGCCGGGCCGACTGATTGACCTGGCCAAGCGCAAGGCCATCGACCTGTCCAACATCCGTTACCTCGTGCTCGACGAGGCCGACGAGATGCTCAACATGGGATTCAAGGAGGAGCTCGATACCATTCTCAGCTTTACCCCGGACGAGAAGCGGACCTGGTTGTTCTCGGCCACCATGCCCAAGGAGATCCGGCGCTTGGTCAAGGACTACATGGCCGACCCGTTCGAGGTCCGCATCGACCCGAAAACGACGGTCAACACCAACATCGAGCACCGATACGCCTTGGTGCGCCACACCGACAAGGCCGAGGCCCTGACCCGGTTCATGGACCTCGACGAAGAGCTCTACGGCGTGGTTTTCTGCCGCACCAAGCGGGATACCCAAAACCTCGCTGAAGGCCTGATCAAGCAGGGCTACCGGGCGGACGCCATCCACGGCGACCTCAGCCAGCACCAGCGCGACCGGGTCATGGCGCGCTTCAAGCGGCGCGAGCTGCAGGTGCTCATCGCCACGGATGTGGCGGCCAGAGGCATCGATGTGAACGACCTGACCCACGTCTTCCACTACGCCCTGCCCAACGACCCGGCCTATTACACCCACCGTTCCGGCCGCACGGCGCGGGCAGGCAAAGAGGGCGTTTCGCTCGCCTTCATCAGCCGCAAGGAGAAGCACAAGATCAATGCGTTCGCCCGTGCGCTGGACGTGGAATTCAATGCAGTCGATGTACCGCGGGCCGATGAAATCGTGGAAGCCCGGCTGCGCGGCTGGGCCTCTGGGTTGTTGGAGCAGGAGGGAGGCAAGGAAGCACCTGCGGAATTGCTCGAGCAAGTAGACCTGTTGTTGGGGCCATTGTCCAAAGAGCAGATCATTGCGCGACTCGTCACCCGAGAGTTGGCCCGATTGAACCTCAGCCACAGGCAGGACCTGAACGAAAAAGGCGGCAGGGGACAAGACGATGGAGAAGGCGGTGGCCACAAGAAGACCCACTTCAAGGCGGGGTACAAAAAGGATTTCAAGGGCGGCTACAAGCCAGGCGGTTACAAAAAGAACTTCAAGAAGGGCGGTTACAAGAAACCCGGTTCGGACGACGATGGGTTTGTGGACCGAAGCGAAGGGGGCTGGAAGCCAAAGAAGTCCGGCTACAAGAAAGGAGCCTCTCAGGGCGGTTTCAAGAAGAAGGGCGGCTTCAAAAAGAAGGGGCCGGGCGGCGGAGGTTTCAGCTCCAGCGACTCCTTTGGCGGTGGCTCCGGTGGGCGCAGGACCAAGCCGAGCCACAAGAAGTATTGAGATTTCGTCATCTTCGGGAATGCTGCATGGGAAGATGAAAGGGGGGCAATCCCTCATTTGGATCTGTTTTTTCTTGTTGGGCACAGGTTGCGCAGCCACCGATCCACCAGAAGCGAATGAGGGGGCAGCGGCCGATTTCGGGTCATGGGAGTCCCTGACCATGGAGGAAGGGGCCGGCACCTTGTTCATCATCGGAGGCGGAAGCCGTCCGCTCTCCTTGATGCAAGGCGTAGTGGACCGCATGGCTTCCAAGGACGATTTGGTCATCGTGCTGCCCATGGCGAGTTCGGAGCCCGATACGTCCGCCTACTATGGCATTCGACCCATGCGGGAATTGGGGTGTACCAATGTGCACGCCTTGAACCTGCAGCCGGGCACGTATGGTGAGGCCGAGCTGGACAGCGTGCGCAACGCCCGGGCCATGTACCTGTGCGGGGGCGACCAGGCGCGATTCATGCAGGCCGTTGGGGGCACGGAAGGACCGGTGGCCGAGGCCATACGGGAAGCGTACAGGCGGGGCGCCATCATTTCCGGCAGCAGCGCCGGTGCCGCCATGATGAGCCGCGCCATGATCACCGGCGACCAGAAAATGGAGCCCGAATACGAGCGCACCTATGCCCGGCTGTATGCCGACAATGGCGTCTATCTCGAAGGCCTCGGACTCATCGAAAACGCCGTCATCGACCAGCATTTCGTGGAACGCAGCCGATACAACCGCGCCCTCAGCGCCCTGCACGATTACCCTGGGTTGCCGGTCTTCGGCATCGGCGAATCCACCGCCTTGGTGGTAGAACCCAACAGCATCACCGTGGAAGGAGAGGGCCACGTGGTGGTCTTCCACCCCAACGCGGGTGAGGCCGACAGCAGCGGACAGCTCAGCTTCCGCGATCTCCGGGTGGACATCCTCACCGCAGGCGACCGGTTGGCTCCCTGACCGCACCGTTTAACAAAAAGGCGCGCAATAATGCCGCCGAGGCCGGGGTTGGTAATACAAACCCCCTGCATTGATGTTTGTATTTCTCCTGGCGCTTTCGGCGTCTGCCGCTCCTCCTCAGCCCGTCTCGGACCTTTCAACCCCCACCCCTTCAACCCTTGCCGCTTCAGCATCACCCGCATCTGTCTGCATCCCTTCCCTTGACTTCGTAGACGCCGTTGGGCGCGGCTGGACCTACACCGCCACCCTGATGGAGGGCGAGGCCATGCCGCTTTTCATTGTGACCATCGACAATCCCGGCGCCGATGCCGAAGTGCTGTTCAATGCCGGCACGGCCTTCGCCGGCCCCGACGACATCCAACCCGCCGTGGTGACGGAAGACTTGATGGTCTTCGTGCCGGCGGGAACGAGCCAGGAGGTCATCCTGTCGAGCGCATGTGGCGCCGCCATGGCGATGTCGGGATCCACGGGCACGGAATACGAAAACGGAGTTTACCTGATTTCAGAGGAGTTGGCGCGCGTACTCGATCGCGTGAATGCGGAGCTCACCGATCCAGGAATGGCGGTGCAGGACCTTGTTTGGGTCTACACCGATGACCACGATTTCGCTTCGGTCTATGTGGATGAGGTGGACCAGCCGATGTTGATGCACATCCTGGGCGAAGAGGTGGAAGATTTCGAGGAGCCCGGGTACGCCATCCAATACCGTGAGCCCGATCCCGATGAGGGAAGGCGGTTCTCCGGGGAGGCCATGGAGGCCCGTTGCGAGGTGCATGTGAACCTGCCCCGCGCCATGACCTGCAGGGTCGTCTTGCTGCAACCCGATGGCGAACGCCTGGAAATGATGTCAGGCGTGGACATGCGCACGGGAAGCCACGAATTCTTCCTCACCATCGGCCTGGAGGGATACCCGCCCGGCGACTACACCCTGCAACTCGAGGGGGAGCAATTCGGCCAGACCCTGTTCTCCCGCGACCTCCACCTCCAAGGCAGGGGCTGAAGCGCCAAGCTCAGTCGACGCGGAACTTTTGGACCTGGCCATCCAGAATGCCCATGCCGTGACCGGTCTCTCGGTGCGGTGTCTCCAAGATGCCGAATGAGCTGGGGTTCAGGCCTTTCGAATCCGCCCAAACTGCGCCCGGGATTGCCCAAGCTGTGAGAACCTGCTGATCAGTGCAGGCCATGACAAATCGCACCCTTTTTCTGTGCAGCAATGGCCCTGCGTCTCGTTTCTTTATGGCGATGGTCTTTCCTTATCGCATCGCGCTGGCGCTGGGCTTGTTTCTGGCCGCTTCTGGTACTTCGATGGCCCAGGAAGAGCAGGACAAGGGGCTGGTGAACCGGGTCCGGCGCTACGTGGAGCGCATCATCGGCGAAAATGAGGATCCCACCGCCCCCAAGTTCATCAACTACCCCACGCTGGCCTACACCCCGGAGACCAGCTGGGAATTCGGGATTTCGAGCCTGTATGTCTATTCCGCGAAGCGGGACCTCAGCAACCGCCTGAGCGAGATCAAGGCCTTCACCTTCTACACCCTCGAGAAGCAGTACGGCATTTCCCTGGACCACGCCCTGTACACCCACCAGAACAAGTGGTTTTTCTACGGACGCGTCCGCTACCAGAGCTTTCCCCTGTTCTACTACGGCGTGGGTCGGGACAGCCCTTCCGAATTCCAGAGCCTGATCGACGGAGAGTACATTCTCCTGCGGGAGCGCGTGTTGCGCGAGACCCTGCCCTCGCTCTATGTGGGGTTGGAGCTGGACTACCAGGCGCTGAACCGGGTCCGCTACGTGCCCAACAGCGACGCCCTGCCGGGTCTGGCGGTGCCGAGCGTCGGCGCCAACGGCTCGCAAAACATCGGGGTCGGCTTCGGCGTGCTGTACAACGACATCCACAACGCCTTGAACCCGCGCGAGGGGCACTACAGCGAATGGGCCTTCCTGAGCTACAGCGCGTCGACCGGCAGTGACTTCAACTTCACTTCCTACATCGTCGACAACCGCATCTACCTGCCGGTGAAGGAAAACGGCGTCCTGGCCGCCCAGCTCTACGGCGAATTCACCACCGGCAATCCGCCGTTCAACATGCTCGCCCTCATGGGCGGCGAAAGCCTCATGCGAGGCTACTACCGCGGCCGCTACCGCGACAAGAACCTCGTCGCCGGCCAGGTCGAATACCGCATCCTGCCGTTCTCCTTCTCCAAGCGCTTCGGCGCCAGCGTCTTTGCCGCTGCAGGCCAGATCTACGGCGACGACCGCCCCTTCGAATGGGAACAGTTCCTGCCCACCGGCGGCGCCGGCCTCCGCTACCTGCTCTTCCCCGAAAAGGACATCTACACCCGCTTCGACGTCGCCTTCACCGCCGAAGGCCGCGGCGTCTACATCTCCATCGGCGAGGCCTTCTAAATGGTGATCCCGTCGGGACTCGAACCCGAAACCGTCTGCTTAGAAGGCAGATGCTCTATCCAGTTGAGCTACGGGACCAGAACGGACGTTTCCGCGGTGCGAAGTTCGGGTGTGGGGGCGGGAGTTCCGAAAGGCGCACCTTGCTTTTGTTGGCTTCAGGGCATGGAAGCAGGAAATGGGACGAGAAGTTGAGTGCTCAGGGCAGGGAGTGGAGCGGGCGGGGCGTTGTGATTTTACAATTCCGCAATCCGAAGAGCAGGTGGTGTTCATATAATCTTAAAGCCTCGAATACGCATTGAGAGCGGGTTTGAGCGCAGATTGAGTGGGACAAACAGCAAGCACTTCTCCCTGTGAAAACGCCCGCTCTCGCATTGTTCGATTTGAATGCCATCGTGCCCAATCTGGTGGGAGCCTATCGGCAGGGGGTCGCGGCTGCATTCCGCATGCTCGACGAGGAACTGGACGAGGAATTGTTGACGATGGCGGTCGGATTGTCCTATTCCGAAGGTGTTCGGGAAGTGTACAACGCGCATTTCTCCAACCCCTGGCCCGATGAGCAAAGGCTGTTTGATTTGAGCGAAGCCTACCGAAAGGTGGTGAAGCGGTTTGTGCAGTTCAGCGCTTCACTCAATGGCGTGCCTTACTTGTTGTCGACCCTTCAGGATTTGCGCAAGAGTGGGGTCAAAGTAGGACTGTGCGGAGGCTCCTGACGTTCTTGTGTTGGAGTGAACCCAATGGCATTGAGCGGGTTATTAAGGCATGACGCATGCCATTCCCGCCCAGGACAGCTTTCTCGACCCCAAGGATGCATTCAGCGATCCGCTGCACCATAAGACCTACTTGGTCGACGGACAGTTGAAGGCCTGGAACGGTCCCATGGCCGACGTCTTCAGCCCGATTCGGACGCTGGAGAACGGTGCTGAGACACCGGTCTATTTGGGTTCGGCGCCCGACCTCAAGAAGGAGCAGGGCATGGAGGCATTGGCGGCAGCCCGCAAGGCCTATGACAACGGCCGCGGGGCGTGGCCCACGATGCCGGCGGCCGACCGCATTGCCGCAATGGAGAAGTTCATTGACCGCATGGTCGAGCAGCGCGAGCTGGTGGTCAAGCTCCTCATGTGGGAGATCTGCAAGCGCAAGAAGGACGCGGTGAAGGAGTTTACCCGCACGGTTGAATACCTGCGCGAGACCGTGGTCGAGTACAAGAAGCTGCACCGCGAGGGCAGCCACATCAGCAACGTGGAGGGCACGCTCGCCCAGATCCGCCGCGGCCCGCTGGGTGTGGTGCTGTGCCTCGGACCCTACAATTACCCGCTCAACGAGACGTTCTGTGTGCTGTTGCCCGCCATCCTGATGGGCAATACGGCCGTCTTCAAGCCCGCCAAGTATGGCGTGCTGCTCATCACGCCGCTGCTCGAAGCGTTCCGCGAGTGCTTCCCGCCGGGGGTGGTCAACATCGTCTTCGGCAGGGGCCGCGAGCTGGCGGCGCCCATCATGCAAAGCGGGCACGTGGACGTGCTGGCCCTCATCGGCAACAGCAAGTCCAGCAACGCGTTGATCTCCCAGCATCCCAAGCCCAACCGCGTGCGGCAGGTGCTCGGCTTGGAGGCCAAGAACCCCGCCATCATCCTGCCCGATGCCGATCTGGATCTGGCTGTCAAGCAGTGCGTCAGCGGCGCGTGGAGTTACAACGGTCAGCGGTGCACCGCGCTGAAAGTCATCTACGTGCACAAGTACGTCCGGGCGGAGTTCCTGGAGAAGTTCGCGGCGGCCACCGACCGGTTGCGCGCCGGGCTGCCGTTTAGCGATGCCGACATCACGCCGCTGCCCGAGCGCGGCAAAGTAGAGGCCATGCAGGCCTATGTGGACGAAGCCATTGAGATGGGGGCCAAGGTCATCAATGCCAAGGGCGGGCAGACCGCCGGCGCCATCTTCTTCCCGGCCATCCTCTTCCCGGTGAGCCGGGCTGCGGCCATCTTCCGCGAAGAGCAATTCGGGCCGGTCTGTCCCGTCATCGAATTCGAGGACATCGAAGAGGTCATGGCCGACATCGCCGAGAGCGACTACGGCCAGCAGGCCAGCGTCTTTTCGCAGAACCCCGAGGCGATGGGCAAGGTCATCGACCAGCTCGTCAACCAGGTCTGCCGGGTCAATCTGAACGCCAGCTGCCAGCGCGGTCCCGACGCCCTGCCGTTTACCGGCCGCAAGGACAGCGCCGTGGCCACGTTGTCGGTGCGGGCCGCCTTGCGCTCGTTCAGCATCCGCACCATTGTCGCATGCAGCGAGGGCCGAAAGGATATGCTCGAAGGCGTCGTCTCCGGCCGCCACTCGACCTTCTCCAGCATGGACTACCTCCTCTGAGGCAGACCGTCGCGTTCAGGCCAGCAGCTCGGCGATGTTGCCGCGCATGGTTTCGGCGAGCGGGTCGGTCGGAAGGTCGTTGGCATCGACGCCAAAGGGCTCCTCGATTTCTTCGGCCAGCAGCTCCAGCGAGCCGAAAACGTACAGCACGAAGGTGGCCAACGGCACCGTCCACCAATTGAACTGGTTCACCAGCCCGAGCGGCAGGGTGAGCGTGTACGCAAAGATGAATTTCTTGATGAAGAGGCTGTATCCGTAAGGGATGGGCGTCTTGAGGATGCGCTCGCAGGCGCCGGTGATGTCGGTGAAGCGGGCAAGCTCGGCGTTCAGGTTGATGAGCATCTCGCCGGAGATGACGCCGCTGCGGTTCCAGGCCGTGATGCGGCGATACAGCTCGGCGGCGATGGCGTTGGGGATGTGCAGGGGCTCTTTGGCCGCGATGTCGGTGCGCTGGAGGCCGTGGGGGCTGTCGGCTGCGATGCGGCGCAGGATCTCGTCGGGCTCGACCTGGCGCAGGTGGTGCCGCAGGGCGGAGGGGTAGGCGGCGATCAGGCGGGTCAATGCGGCCCGGTCCTCGGCGTGCGCCTCACCCGGCAACAAGGCGGCAAGCTGGTAGGCAAAGTGGCGGGTCGAGTTGACCAATGCTCCCCATTGCTTTCGCCCCTCCCACCACCGGTCGTAGCCGGTATTGGTTCGGAACACGAGCAGCAAACCCATGATGAAGCCGAGCAGCGAGTGCACGGTCACCGTGTTCAGGAACTCGAAATATTCCCGGTAGTGCAGCTCCACCCACGTCAGCCCCGTCGCATAGGCGGCAAAGGCGAGCAGCACCCAAATCATTTTGCGGAACGTGTCGCTCCGGTGAAATTCAAAAATCAGCCCAAACCAGGCGCGGGGATTGTACAGGATCATCGCCCCGCGAAGATGCGGCGCTTCCGGTCATCGATTCAAGTCCGGAAGACTCAGCGAGGACAGGCGAATCCGAAGAGGGACAATACCGTCAGGATATCGGCCACGGTGACATCGCCGTCGTCGTTGACATCGGCAGGACATGCGTCTTCGCCATCCGTGGCAAAGTCTTCCGCGTAGACACAGCTTCCATCTTCCTCCGTGATGAAGGGGTAGAAGTTGACCGCCAGGGAGTCGGTGCAGCCGTGAAGCTCATCGAGAAGGCAGATTCCATCGCCGTCTTCGTCGCTGCAGCTTCCGTCGCAGTTGTACCCCAGCTGGGCGTAGGTGCAGGAGCCGTCATCGGCATCGGCTGCCTCGTCATAGTTGCATGCGTTGGCGTCGATGCACCCAAACGTCTCGAAGCAATCGCAGATGAGGTTTTCATTGACATCCTCCAGGCATTCGCCCGCGCAGTCTTCGCAGGCCTCGGCATAGATGCAGTCGAGGTCGCTGGGCGAAACGGGGTCGTAGTTGCAAGCGGCCTCATCGTTGCATGAAGGCAGGCAGTCACCGCCAAAGACGTTGTTTTCCGACCACGACGTGCAAGGCGTGGGGGTATCGATTCCGCACACCTCCGTGCCTCCCGCTACGGAGAGCATCTCCGGGGAGTAGGGACTGTTCTCGCAGTCCGCGATTTCCTCGCAGTAGACGCAGGTG
The DNA here is from genome assembly GCA_030828175.1 of Flavobacteriales bacterium. Lineage (GTDB taxonomy): Bacteria > Bacteroidota > Bacteroidia > Flavobacteriales_D > Sanyastnellaceae > UBA8752. The sequence goes on along the minus strand of JAURDB010000031.1, from coordinate 4,236 downwards.
GCATCAAAGCAGCACTGGGGTGGCACGACCTGCGCTTGGGACATGAAGCAAAGCAGCATCGCCAGCAAGAGCAGACCCAATCCGATGGCAGGGGTCGAGCTCCCGGCATTCGCTCGGTATTCCGGGTAGTCAAAGCGATCGCGGCGGACGCGGATCATTCGCAGGCGCTGGGGATGTCGTGGGAGCATAGAGTAAATCGTAAAATCCGACTCAGGGCGTCGGGGAATAGCAAGTGAAAGGAACAAGGCGGGTGTGGAATGCCAGAACGCCGGTAGGGTCGTCAAACCCGGGAAGCCGTCCACCCGATTGGTCGCTCCAGCCGGAAAGGAGGGTGCCGCCATCCGGCCCAAACCATGTCAGGGTCTGGCCACTTTCAGGCAGGTGAAGGCGCAAGGAAAACCGCCCCCCTTCCGTGAGTCCCTCGACTGGCAACGTCTGGGGATCGTCCCCAAAAAGACGGAGCCCAGCATAGCTGATGGTACCGGTGGAGAAGAGGTCAGAGGCACCCACGCAATGGCCTCGCTCATCGAATGCAGCGATTCTCGCATCTGCCGGGGCCCACAATCCGTCCACCAGGACTTGTGCGACCAGCAATGCAGAACAGGGAGAAGGGGTGGGGTCCCATCCCTGCGCCGATTGGGCACAGGAATGGGTGTAAAGAATAAGCAGGAAGGCAGTCAGTGGCAGCTTCATGCGAGTCGGTTTGGCTCATATCCAAGCTACGCATGAGACTGCCAAATACCGCAACGCTGGCAAGTTTGCCCGCATGACTTTGGGAACGTCGAGCGGCACCCTCCTTGCCGCCGCCGCCGGGGATCACGGACAGGCGGCGTCGTAAAGGGAGAGGACCATCAAGACATCCTGTACGCCGATGATGCCGTCCTCGTTCACATCCGCAGGACAACTGTCGTCGCAAGGGTTGAAATAGCAGGTGCCGTCATCGTCTGTAGCCGCAGGGTGGAAATTGTCGGCTTCCGGCTCCATGCATCCGCGCACCTCGAAGTCGTTGCATACGCCGTCACCGTCCTGGTCCTCGAGGCATTCTCCGTTGCAGTCGTATCCCGTATCAGGGAATGTGCAGCTCCCGTCATCTTGCGTTGCCGTGGTGTCGAGGTTGCAGGCTCCGGGATAGGTGCAACCGAGTATTTCCTCGCTGTCGCAGATTCCGTCACCGTCCAAGTCTGACCCTGTTCCTCCGCAGACGCCACAGGCATCGAGCGTGGCACAAGCCCCGTTGTCGCGGGTGGCCGCAGGGTCGTAATTGCACGCTGTTTCCGACATGCAGCCCAGGATTTCCTCACTGTCGCAAACGCCATTCTCATCCACATCACAAGTGCAGGTGCCACCGCAGACCCCAATGGCATCAGGCTGGTTTCCGGCGCAATCACAGGCCCCTTCAGGGATGCCCTGCCCCCCGCATACCCCGCATTCGTCGAGCTGGTTGCCTGCGCAGTCACAGTCTCCTTCTGGAATGTCAGAACAACCGCATTCGTAGATGGCTCCCGGACCGCCACAAATGCCGCAAGCGTCGGGATAGGTGCATCCTTCATTTTGGTCGGCACACGCATCGAAGTTGCAGGCGGCGACATCCATGCATCCGGGGACGGGCGCACAGGATCCGTCGTCTTCGGCAGCTTCTGGATTGTAGTTCGAAGCACAAGGGTTGGTGCAGCCTCCATAGAGGCAGGCGCCATTCGCAGCGTCATCAAAATTGACGGCCGTGGTGTCCGAGCAGAGGTCGTCAGCGTTGCAAATGCCGTCGGCATCGTCGTCGTTGGCTTCCACGGTGCCATCGGGATTGCAGGTCTCGCATCCTGTAGCATACACGCAGAGGTCGTCGTTGGCCAAGGTGATGTTCGGGGTGTAGTTGCATGCCAATGTGTCGGTGCATCCTTCGACATTGCAGAGTCCATCTACGCTCCAGACCAAGGCATTGTATTCCGCCGGTGATGTGTTGATGTCTCCGTTGTGCAGGCCGAGGTCCCAGTCGCCAATGCCGTTGAGTCCGGCTGAAGAGAGGTTCACGGTGGCCGTGTAGGTACCCGCCACGTTGGTGTCCCAGGACTCGGGCCAGCCTTGCCCCGCGATTTCCGTGCAGTTGTTGGCCGCGAGGTAGGGACTGTTGTCGTCACTTTCGGTTTTGGAATTGCCTCCGAAATAGGCGCAGGTTCCATTGGGGTCGATGAGACTGATGATGAGATCAGAAGCCCAGTTCTTGAGGCTGCCCGTGGCCTGGAAATCCACCGAAATCTCAAAATTGCCGAGGTCGCCGATGGCCGAAGCGGGCAGGGTCAACACCGTACTCTGGTTGCCTGAAATGGCTTCGTTGACGACCTGGGTGAAGGAGCAGCAACCCACAACGAGGTCCTCGATCAAATTGCATGACCCATCGTCCACAATCGCCAGCGAATCATAGTTGCAGGCAAATTCATAGGTGCAACCGCTGCAGGTGCCATTGTCCCCACCGCACACGCCACAGGCGTCGAGCCATGTGCAAACCCCATTGTCGATTTCAGCGCTGGGCTGGTAGTTGCACGCCGTGGAATCCGTGCATCCCGCCAATGCGCCGTCCGCGCAGATTCCATAGAAGGTGATGTCGGCACTGTAGGTCGAGGCAGCGACCGAAGAATTTCCATTGACCAAGGTGACGGTCCACTCCCCATCCCCGAGCAATTGGGCAGATGACAAATCAAGGGTGACGGTGAGATTTCCTGTAACAGGAAAGTCCCAAGCGGTCGGCCAGGCAGACCCATTCACATGGTTGTCGCACACCGTCACATCGACCCCTCCAAAAGAAGTGCACTCGCCTTGGGGTGAGGTGACTTGAATCAACATATCTGCAGGCCGGGAGGAGCCTTCCCCTTGGAATTCCAATGCGATGTGGACCTCAGACAATGCACCCGATCCCGTGAAGCTCAAGGGGCTGCCGAATTCAGCCCCTGCGAGGGTTTCCGTCAGGGATACTGAGGTTTGACAAGCGCAGCCTCCAATTGGGGCGTAGGCACAGGTGCCATCGTCTACAAATGCGGTCGCGTCGTAGTTGCAGGCCGTGGCATCCATGCAGCCGGCACCACCGGAGGTCAATCCGGTGAAGGCCAAGTCCAATGCGTAGGAAACGTTGGCGTTGCCGGCATCGGATCCATTGGCCACCCGAATCTCCCAGATTCCCGAACCGAAAAGTTGGCCCGAGGAGAGGTCCGCCGTATGGAACCAAGGCGAGCCCGATTCAGCACCGCTGTTCCAGCCGGCAGGCCAGTCCGAAAGGGAGGTATACCCACTGTTGAACGAGGTCAGGTTGTCGCCTCCCCACTCGACGCCATTCCCGTTGGGGGCGACGATGGCAATGAGAAGGTCGGAGGCCCAGTTGTTGGAGTTGTTGCCGCCTTGTGCATTGAGCACAATCTGAACATCCGAAAGGGTGTCCGTGGCGTTGGCCTGAAAGTAAAAGGACTGTTCGGTCCAGCCGTTCAATGGGGCGGAAACGAAAGACCAGGCCGTATCCGCTTGAGCGGAAGAGGTTCCGGGTGAAAGACAGACCATCGACAAGGCGATTGCGAGGGTCCCGAGCCATCCATTCAGACACGAAAGGGATGGCAAGAAGGCGTTCAGTTGCGGCTTCATGCTAAGCAGTTTGGTTCATACCAAATTAGCACCTTAGAAGAGGCCGCCCGTCAACGTATACAAGTTGGAATTATAAATAAAAATTATAAGCGTATTATTAGAAGTATTGGTGGAAAATATATAATTATATACCTACGCTTTACTCGCAGGACTCACCAAATCCACTGAGTATGTCCAGGATATCGCCGATGCCCACATATCCATCACCATCCACATCGAGCGGGCAGGGAGCCTCCGGAAAAACACAGCTCCCATCGTCATCCGTTGCCGCGGGGTGAAAATTCAATGCCGGGGCTTCTGTGCACCCCAGAATCTCCTGCTCATCACAAATTCCATCTTCGTCCGCATCCAAGGCGCATGTTCCATCGCAATCCAGGTAGGGCAACGCATAAACACAGCTTCCGTCATCCCGCTCAGCAGCCGGGTTGTAATTGCAGGCCTGCGGGTAGGTACATCCCGCCGGTCCATTGCAGGGTGACGGCCAATCACAGACTCCGTCCCCATCGAAATCAGCTTCACAGGCCCCTCCGCAATCACCCACTGCATCCGGCTGATTCCCGTCACAGTCACAATCCCCCTCTGGAATCCCGTCTCCCCCGCATATTCCACATGAAT
>JAURDB010000030.1 GCA_030828175.1 Flavobacteriales bacterium | reverse complement strand
GGAGGACATCCATGGTAACCCGGATGCCACCAACGACGCCTATGCTCCAGCCTCTGTCGGCGGCTTCCAGCTTTGTATGGCCAACCACGTGGGGTACGACTCCAACTTTGACTTCCAGTTCAACCTCGGAGGTGCCTTGGGTGACCTCAACTGGTTGGACGAAGGTGACGTCCCCATGGTCAGCTTCCAATGCCCCCACGACCCATTTGCCCCTTATGAGACGGCGGTGCTGATTGTTCCGACCACAAACGAGCCGGTTGTCGAGGTGAGTGGTGCCTATGACGTACACCAGGAAATCAACGGATATGCCACCAACAACAACGCTTCCTTTGCCGATGCGGACATCGAGGATGCAGCGTCTGACGTCAACAACGGTTGGGATGGTCTTTTCCCCGTCTACAACAGCTATGTAGACGGTGTGGCTACCGAGCCGTTCGACAGCTCTCCATGGCAGTGGTTTAGTGAAGCTGCTGTGCAGGCTTATGACGATGCCAATGGCACCACCATCCTCGCAACCCAGTTGAGCTTGAACCCCACCATGAGTGAGGCTGAGGCCCAGTTCTGGATCGGGGAAATCGTAGATTACAACTCTCCCCGTATGGGACTTGCTCTCGGTTTGGTGACCGAAGGAGAGGTCAACAACAACGGTGTTCGTTACGTCGATGAGGTTTTCTCCGAGGTGAACGTCACCAGCGACGTGGTTTACGGAACGAACATTACTGTCATTCCTGCGCTTCAGGGATTGCCGCCTGCTCCGCAACCCTTGGTTTGCGATATCTATGAGCCCGCAGGTGACATCCTCACTGAGCGCCCTCTCATTCTCTACTTCCACACCGGAAACTTCCTCCCCCAATACGTGAATGGAAGTGCCGTCGGAAACAAAGACGACAGCTGTGCCGTCGCCATCTGTACGGAGTTTGCCAAGAAGGGTTATGTGGTCGCGAGCTGTGACTATCGTCTGGGTTGGAATCCGCTGGCCGCTACCCAGGACGAGCGTACCCTCCAGTTGATTCAAGCGGCTTACCGCGGTGTGCAGGACAGCCGGACTGCGGTGCGATTCTTCCGCAAGACCATTGCTGAGGACGGCAACCCTTGGGGTGTGGCCGACAACAAGATTGCCATGTTCGGTGAGGGAACCGGTGGCTACATCACCCTCGCTTCCGCGGGAATTTCCAGCTACAACGACATCATCCTTGACGATACCGGTGTGCCGATTTCCAAGTTCTGGTACGATCCAGGTGATGGTTCCAACATTCCCATGGTCGTGGAGGATATCCACGGTAACCCCGATGCAACGAATGACGCGTATGCGCCTGCCTCTGTGGGAGGTTTCCAACTCTGCATGGCGAACCACGTGGGCTACAGCTCAGATTTCGACTTCCAGATGAACCTCGGTGGTGCATTGGGTGACTTGAACTGGCTGGACGAAGGCGATGTGCCGATGGTGTCCTTCCATGGTCCCCATGACCAGTTTGCTCCTTACACGACGGGTGTCCTGGTTGTTCCGACCACCAATGAGCCTGTGGTGGAGGTGAGCGGTGCCTATGATGTTCACAGCGAAATCAATGGTTACGCCACCAACAACAATGCGGTATTTGCCAGCATTGGTTTGCCTGACCCAGCCGTGGCATACGGAAACCAGGGTTGGGACGGACTGTTCCCAGTCCTGAACAACTATGTGGATGGCGCTCCCACTGAGCCCTTCGACGGTGCTCCTTGGCAGTGGTGGGATGTAGCTACGACGGAGTTCGTGGACTCCCAGAACGGAACCAACATTGCCGCTACGCAGTTGACCTTGAACCCAACCATGGGACCTGCTGAGGCCGCCTACTGGATCAACGAGGTAACCAACTACACGGCTCCTCGTTTGGCGGTGAGCCTTGGAGTGGCGGCCCTCGGCCCCGGTTGTAACGACGAGACCGCTTGTAACTACAGCGCCCTTGCTACGACCGACGACGGATCCTGTGAGTATGCCGCTGAGGACTTCGATTGCGATGGCAACCCCTTGAATGTGCCCGGCTGTACCGATGTGATTGCATGTAACTACAACGGCTTTGCAACCGAGGACGATGGATCATGTGACTACATGGACACCACGCTTCCGACGGGTGCAGAGAATGTCTGGTTGGTGGGTCTGACCCTGACCGGAACGGACAACGAGCCTTTGGCGGGTGGTTGTGAAGTTGGAGGAGGTGTGAACCCCAACGTTTCCGTGAACGGTGTCTTCCTCGGTGACGGAACAGGGGGGCCGCTTGTCATGTCCAATGTGACCGATCCTACGGGAGGCCTTCTCTTCGAATTGGTGGCCATTGCCAGCACCACACCTGTGGGCATGTGCGGCGGTCAATTCACAGTCAATCTGCAGGGCAACATCCTCACTTTGGCTGAGCAGAATGGCATCTGGCGCACGATTGTTCCGGTGCTCGGACCCCAGTACCTCTGGGCTGCTCCGGCTTCCAGCTTCACGCCGGGTTGTGGCGACCCCACGGCTTGTGGATTCACGAGCCCGTGCGACCTGAGCGTTCTCTGCGATTACACGGATACGGACGGCGACCAAATCCTCGACTGTCAGGAGGTTGCAGGTTGTGGCGATCCCAACGCGGACAATTACAACCCTGATGCTACGGATGAGGGCCCTTGTAACTACAACGGGTGTACCAACGATGCGGCTACCAACTTCGACGCGGGTGCGAACACCGATGACGGCAGCTGCCAATTCGAAATCGTGTTCCGTGTGAATGCCTCCAATATCACAGTCAATGGCGGCATAGACATCGCCGGATCCTTCAATGGTTGGGGTGCCCCAGCGACGCCGATGACAGAGATGGGTTACGGTGTTTGGGAAGCGACCTTGATTCTGGGTGTTGGCGACTACGCGTTCAAGTATCGCAACGGCGGCGACTGGGAGGCTCTCTCGGGTGACTGCACCACCGGTGGATACAGTGACCGCCAGTTGAGTGTGGTGGACAGCCCCTTGACTTTGGTGGCTGCATGCTATGCGGAATGCGATGCCTGCGCCGGATGTACCGATCCGTTCAGCGCGGAGTACAATCCGTTTGCCGGTTCCGATGATGGAAGTTGCGCTACGGCTATTGTGTACGGCTGTACCTACCCCGATGCGAGCAACTACAACGCTGCGGCCACCATTGACGATGGCAGCTGTGAAGTGAGCGGTGCCAACCCTTGTCCGACCGACCTCGATGGTGACGGTGCCACGGCTGTGGGTGACTTGCTCCTCTTGCTCGGAAGCTTCGGTGGCAACTGCGACTGATCGCAACTGCACATAAGAAATTTGGAAAGGCGTCCCTCGGGGCGCCTTTCTTTTTGCACGGGCGAACAGAATGCCAACGGCCGCGAACCCCCTGTCGCAGGGGGGAGATGTCAGCGCACATTCATCCTGTCGGCCGGTCGCGGAGGTGCCGCCGACAGCTTCTAGGTTTTGGTTACGGGAGGCCGTTCGAAACGTCGGATGGCCTCCTCAAAACCGGACGAGAGGACCATTATTTTACCGCCATGAAATGGCAAGAAAATCTGTCTCTTTTGTTGCTTCGCCTGGGTGCAGGTGGTTTGATGGTGCCCCATGGTTGGGGCAAGCTTGGGCGTCTGCGTGAAGGTTTGGAAGCAGGAGAGGTTCGATTCTATGATTGGATGGGACTCGGAACGGAAGTGTCCCTGGGGCTCGCGGTTTTTGGAGAGCTTGTTGCGCCCGCATTCCTGGTGCTCGGTTTGCTGACGCGGTGGATGTCGGTTCCCGCTGCCATCACCATGGCGGTGGCTGCATTCGGTGCCCATGCCGGGGACCCCGTCAGCGACAAGGAGCACGCCTTGCTGTTCCTGGTCCCCTTCATTGCGTTGGCTTTGATGGGAGGCGGCAAATACAGCTTGGACTGGGTCCGGAAAAGACCCAAGTGATATGAAATTCCGCTGTTTCGGATGAGTGGGCCCGCAGGGACGTTCAACCGAGTGAAGCGAGCTGGGCCTTGAGGACTTCGATTTTGGCTACTGCATCGGCTTCTTTCGCGCGTTCGGATGCGACCACCTGTTCAGGAGCGCCGTTGACGAACTTTTCGTTGCCGAGCTTTTTCCGCACAATGTTCAAGAAGCCTTCTTGGTACTCGAGTTCCTTTTGGATTTTCTCTTTCTCGGCATCGAGGTCGACAGCATCGCCCGCAGGGATGAAGAACTCGTGGGTCTCCACGACAAACCCGAAGGCACCGGTGACCTTTTCCTCAATGCGTTCCACGGTGGTCACGTTGCACAGGTGACAGACGACGCTTTCCAGGTCGGCGGGGTAGGGCTTGCCGTTGGGGTCCACGATGACCTTGAGTTCGAGTGCCTGTTTGTTGGGGATGTGGCCTTTTTGGCGAATGCCGCGCACTTCTGCCACGATTCGGGTGGTGAGGTCAAAATCCGCCAGCAGGGATTCATCCACGGCTTCTCCCGAACGGGTGGGGAAGGCGGATTGGCAGAGCAGCGTGCCTTCGGGACGCTGTTCCAGCAGGCTGTATACCTCTTCGGTAAGGAAGGGCATGAAGGGATGCAGCAGAGACAGCATGCGCTCAAAAAGTCGGACCGTGGCATCGTAGGTGGCGCGGTCGCACGGCTCGCCGTAGGTGGGTTTGGCCAGCTCGAGGTACCAGGAGCAGAAGTCGTCCCAGATGTGCTTGTAGGTGGCCATCAAGGCCTCGCTCAGGCGGAATTCGGCGAAGGCCTGTTCGATGTCGGCGAGCACTTGCTCCGAGCGCGCCTCAAACCAGCGGATGCCGGCAGCGGCATGCTCGGGTTGCGCCGCTGAGTCGCTGACCTCCCATCCCTTGACGAGGCGGAAGGCGTTCCAAATCTTGTTCGAGAAGTTCCGTCCCTGTTCGCAGAGGCTTTCATCGAAGGGAAGGTCATTGCCGGCAGGGGAGGTGAGCAGCATGCCCACGCGGACACCATCCGCACCGTATTGCTTCATCAGCTCAATGGGGTCGGGGCTGTTGCCCAAGGACTTGGACATCTTGCGGCCTTGCTTGTCCCGGACGATTCCCGTGTAGTACACGTTGCGGAATGGCGGTGCCTGGCGGTACTCGTAGCCGGCGATGATCATCCGAGCCACCCAGAAGAACATGATTTCCGGAGCGGTCACCAGGTCGTTCGTGGGGTAATAGTAATCGACTTCCTCCTTCGTGTAGAACCCATCGAATACACTGATGGGCCAGAGCCAGGAGCTGAACCAGGTGTCGAGGACGTCCTCGTCCTGCCGAAGGTCAGCAGGTGTGATGTCGCGGCCAGCGGCTTCAGAAGCCATTCGCGCAGCGGTTTCCGCGTCGGCGGCGACCACGTACTTGGCCTCGGCCGAGGTCGGTTCCCCTTCGTAGTACCACGCTGGAATCCGATGGCCCCACCACAGTTGGCGGGAGATGCACCAGTCCTTCACGTTCTCCATCCAGTTCCGGTAGCTGTTCTTGAATTTGGCCGGGTGGAATTGGATGGTGTCGTCCATCACGTGGTCGAGGGCGGGCTTGGCCAGCTCTTCCATGGCGACAAACCACTGCATGGAAAGGCGCGGCTCGATGATGGCGCCGGTGCGCTCGGAACGGCCCACCTTGTTGGGGTGCTCCTCCACTTTGACCAAGTGACCCGCCGCGTCAAGTGCGGCGGTGAAGGTCTTCCGGGCCTCGAATCGGTCCTGCCCCTCAAACTCGCCGCCCACCGCGTTCACCGTTCCATCGGGGTTGAGCATGTCAATGACCTCCAACCCGTGCTTTTGCCCGAGCTCGTGGTCGTTGGGGTCGTGGGCGGGGGTCACCTTGAGGCATCCCGTTCCGAATTCCCGGTCGACGTATTCGTCGAGGATGATGGGGATGCTTCTACCGGCGACCGGGACGATGGCCCTTTGGCCGTGCAGGTGGTGGTAGCGCTCGTCTTCCGGGTGAATGCAGATGGCCGTGTCGGCAAGGATGGTTTCCGGACGGGTGGTGGCGATGGTCAGCCAGTCGTCGGTTCCTTCGACCTGGTAGCGGACATGGTGGAGCTTGGACTGCTCTTCGGTGTGGAGGACTTCCTCATCGGAGACAGCGGTCAGGGCCTGGGGATCCCAGTTGACCATGCGCAATCCGCGGTAGATGTGTCCTTTGGCGTGCAGGTCCAGGAAGGTGTCGATGACGCTGCGGCTGTAGTGCTCGTCCAGCGTGAAGTTGGTCCGTTCCCAGTCGCAGCTGGCCCCGAGTTTGCGGAGTTGCTTGAGGATGATGCCGCCGTGCTCCCGGGTCCAATCCCAAGCGTGTTCCAGGAAGGCATCGCGGCTGAGGTCGGATTTTTTGATGCCTTGGTCGCGGAGTTTCCTGACGACCTTGGCTTCCGTGGCGATGGAGGCGTGGTCCGTCCCCGGCACCCAGCAGGCGTTCTTGCCCTGCATCCGGGCACGGCGCACCAAGACGTCCTGGATGGTGTTGTTGAGCATGTGGCCCATGTGGAGAACGCCGGTGACATTGGGCGGGGGAATCACGACGGTGTAGGGCTCCCGTTCATCGGGAACGCTGCGGAACGCCTTGGCGTCTTCCCAGGTTCGGGTCCACCGGTCTTCGACGGTGGTGGGATCGTATTGTGAGGGGATCTCTTGGGCCATGGCGCTGGCGAATGGAACGTATGCGGCGCCAAATTTAGCCTGTTAAAATCGCGTTAACCCTAACGGAGGAAGGAGAAAGACGGCTTTATCTTCATACCGGAATACAATCAATCCCTCATTATGAAGAAGGTTCTCCTCACCCTCGCCGTGGTTTTCGGCGGATTCATCATCGCCGGAGCACAGGAAGTGGTCAATGGCCCCGTCCTCAGCATCGACAAGGAAGTGCACGATTACGGCACCATCGATCAAGGCGCTGATGGCAACTGTGTCTTTACCGTCACCAACGACGGAACCGATCCGCTCATCATTTCCCGCTGCAAGGGTTCTTGTGGTTGCACGGTACCCCAGTGTGACAAGGATCCCATCATGCCCGGTACGACCAGTGAGATCAAGGTCAAGTACGACACCAAGCGTGTGGGGCCGATCAACAAAAGCGTGACCATCACCTCCAACGCTTCCAACGAGCCGACCAAGGTGATCCGCATCAAGGGCAAGGTGGAAGCCGTTGCCCAGCAGGTGGGTGCTCCCGTGAAGGAAGCGGCCGGTCCGACCAACAAGCAATAATCCAAAGGCGCCCCGCGCCAAAGAAAAGCCGCTCCGGATTCCCGGGGCGGCTTTCTTTTTGCCCGAACCTCAGCCGGGTCAGGGGTGTTGTAAGCACATGTTCGGATTATTCAAGAAGGATCCCGTGGAGAAGCTTCGCAAGGAGCATGCGCGGTTGTTGTCAGAGGCCCACAGGCTGAGTACCGTGGACCGCGCGCGAAGCGATGAGATGGCCGCCAAGGCCGCAGAGGTTGAGGCGGAGTTGGTGGCGCTGCAAAACGGGGAGAAGGCATGAGGACAATTGCGGTCATTGGAGACAGCAAGGGTATAGGCTTGGCATTGCGCGACCAGCTTCTGGCGCGGGGAGACAAGGTCATTGGCGTATCCAGGACCGGTGCACAGGCCGGAGGAAACTACACGGGACTCGTATTTGACGCCGTGGCGCATCCATGCGACCTCTCCTCTTTCACCGACCGGCTGGACGGACTGGTGTATTGTCCGGGTACCATCGCCTTGAAGCCCGTGCGCGGTGTCAAGCCGGAGTGGGTCTTGGAGGATTTCAAGGTCAACGCCATGGGATTGCTGCAAACGGTCCAGGCCAATCTGAAGTTGCTGAAGGCCGCTGCGGCGGATCCGCTTCAGGGGGTTCCGTCCATTGTGGGTTTCAGCACCGTGGCCGTACAGACCGGTATGGGATTCCACGCGTCGATTGCCATGGCCAAGGGAGCGGTGGAAGGATTGGTGCGCACCATGGCGGCTGAATTCGCTCCGGACATTCGGGTCAATGCCGTCGCTCCGTCCTTGACCGACACGCCGTTGGCGGCGGCGCTGCTTTCCAACGAAGCGAAGCGGGAGGCCAGTGCGGAGCGTCATCCGCTCAAACGGGTAGCTTCGGCAGAGGATGTGGCCGCCATGGCCGCTTTCTTGCTCTCTCCATCCGCTGCAGCGATTACCGGTCAGGTGCTGCAAGTGGACAACGGCATGAGTGCCGTGCGATGAGCCACTCACGCACCCTTCTTGACGTGGAGGCACTCCAGGGCCTGCCCCAGCGACAGCGCGCCCGTTTGGTCAACTCACTGAGCGGCTTCAAGTCGGCCAATCTGGTGGGTACTGCCAACGCCGATGGCACGCCCGCGTGCTGCATCGTCTCGAGTACGGTGCACCTCGGTTCCAATCCGGCTTTGATGGGCGTGGTGTTCAGGCCGCCAGGTGAGGATGCGCACAACTACAAGAACCTGGTGCGGACCGGGATCTTCACATTGAGCCACGTCACGGCGAATTTCTATGAGGCGGCCCATCAGACCAGCGCCCGCTACCCGGCGGACCGATCGGAATTTGAAGCTGTCGGACTGACCCCGCATTGGCATGGCGGAGGGGGTGAGCGATTCGGAGCACCTGCGGTGGCAGAGTCTCCGGTTCGCATGGGATTGACGGTGGAAGAGGACATGCCCCTGCCCAATGGATGCCGCTTTGTCATAGGCGCCATTCAATGGGTGGATTTTGCTTCGATGATGCAGGCAGAGGACGGATTTCTGGACCTGTCAGCTGTGGAAACCGTGTGCATTGGCGGTCTCGATGCCTACCATACGGCTGAGCGGAAAGCGCGGTTGAGTTATGCCAAGCCCAACCAACCTTTGGAATCGAGGCAGGACTTTTTCGAGGGCTGGGATTGACGCGAGACAGTGATGGCAGAGCGTCCGCCCCTTCGTGTCATTTGGCTGAAGCGCGACCTGCGCCTGCGGGACCACGCGCCATGGGCAGAGGCCATGCGCCTCGGCGGACCGCACCTGCTGTTGTATTGTTTCGAGCCTGCGGACCTGGCTCACCCTTCCACCAGTGGCCGTCACGTTGCGTTCGTTCAGCAGGGGCTCGCCGACATGGACATGCAGTTGGGCGCGTGGGTGGAAAAGGGCGAAGTCCGTCCGGGAACTTCAACGACTCCCTTGCATGCCGATGCGGAGGATGTGTTTCGCCACCTGAACGAGCGGTTCGAGCTCCTCGGTGTGCACAGTTATTGCGAGTCCGGATTGAAGCACACCTATGACCGCGACCGCTCATTGAAGCGCTTTTTTGCGGATGCCGGGGTGCCCTGGCACGAGCACCAGCGGGACGGTGTGAAGCGGGGAAGGCGCGACCGGGCGGGATGGAGAGAAAGTTGGTTTGCCCACATGGAAGCACCGCAGGATCACCCGGAGTGGTCGAGGTTCGATCCTGTGGATCCGCAGCAGTTGGCTTGGCCGGAGGCTTGGCGCCGGTTGCCGGTGCCGAATGAGGATCCGAAGCGCTTTCAACCGGGCGGGGAGCGAAAGGCCCACGCCTATCTCGAGACGTTCGTGACGGATCGGATCCGCCGATACGCCCGGATGATATCCAAGCCGGAAGGCAGTCGGGAAGGGTGCAGCCGATTGAGCGCTCACCTGGCCTGGGGCAACCTCAGCATTCGGCAGGTGCACCAGCGACAAGCGGCGGCGCGGCGCAGGGGAGGGGATGCTCCCGCCGGGCAGGGGCGAAACTTCTCCGCGTTTGACAGCCGGTTGCGCTGGCATTGCCATTTCATCCAGAAGTTCGAGATGGAGGACAGGATGGAGTTCCACAACGTCAACCGTGCCCATGATCTATTGGAAAAGCCCGTCGATGAGGCCAAAGTGGCGGCGTGGGCAGAAGGGCGTACGGGTTTTCCCCTGGTTGACGCCTGCATGCGAAGCGTCACCGAAACCGGATACCTCAACTTCAGGATGCGGGCGATGCTCGTCAGCTTTCTGACCCACCATCTATGGCAACCCTGGCAGGCGGGTGTTCACCATCTGGCGCGTCAATTCCTGGATTTCGAGCCGGGCATTCACTATCCGCAGTTTCAGATGCAGGCGGGCGTGACCGGAATCAACACGGTGCGCATCTACAATCCGGTCAAGCAGGCGGAGGACCATGACCCCAAGGGCGATTTCATTCGCAAGTGGGTACCGGAGCTGGCAGGGCTCGAAGCCCCATATGTGTTTGCTCCTTGGACCCTGCCTCCCATTGAGGCAGAATGGGCGGGATTTCGATGGGGAGAGACCTACCCTGCGCCCATCGTTTCCTTGGAGCAGGCTTCCCGCCAAGCGCGAGAGCGGCTGTGGGCCCACCGCAAACACCCGGAAGTCAGGAAGGAAGGGATGAGGATCCTGCGCCGGCATGTCGTGCCCGGAGCCCGTCCCATGGATTGAGGAAAGATGGAAGAGATGACCGAAATTCGCTGTTCGCGATGAAGGAAAACCGCCCCGTCCTCCACAGTGCCGATGGCCGCACGTTGCTCTACCACGAGACCATTGTGGATGCAGGCGTGGAATCGCCTTGGATGGTATTTGTCCACGGAGCCGGGGGCAGCATCCAGACTTGGAAATACCAGATCGAGGCTTTCCGACCCCACTATCGGCTGTTGCTCATTGACTTGCGTGATCACGGCTACAGCAAGGACATCCTGCCGGAATTCCCGCAATACGATTTCGATATTGTGGCAGCAGATATTCTCGCGGTTGTTGACCACCTGGGCATAGAGCGGGCGCATTTCGTGAGCCTGAGCATCGGCAGCGTCATCCTGCAGAAGTTGGACATCGAGCGCCCTGCGCTCATCGACCGCATGGTCATGGCGGGTGCCATCTTCGATGGGTCTCGCCTCATGCACCTCTTCGTCCACAGCGGCAAGGTGCTCAACTACATTCTGCCATACCGTGCGATTTACTGGTTGTTCAGTTTCATCGTCTTGCCGCGGAGGAACCACCGCATGAGCCGTTGGATTTTCCGCAGGCAGAGCCGCCGCTTGACGCCCGGTGAGTACCTCAAGTGGGTCGAGCTGTACAAGCCTTTCTTTCAGTTGATCAAGGCCTACGTAAACCGGAAGGTGGACAAGAGGGGACTGGTGGTCATGGGGTCTCAGGACCACATTTTCTTCGGTGCTGCCGAGAAGTTTGCCCGCGCCCAGAAAAACATGCGCCTCGCCGTCATCGAAAACTGCGGACACGTCTGTTCGATTGAAGCGCCTGAGTTGTTCAATGACCTGGTACTTAAGTTTTTGGCGGGTCAGGATGTGCCAGCCCGCGTCACAGCCAACCCGATTCCTTCCTCGTGGGCTGAGCTCAAGGCGCTGAAGGGCTGACGCGCTGTTGCGCATCTTTGTGCCATGCGCAAACTGCTGGTTTTCTTCTTTCTCGTTGTTCCCGTTGGTCTCGGTGCTCAGGTCATCAATACCGATCGTCCCGATCAAACAGAGAGTTCCGCCGTCGTGCCCATTGGATCCTTTCAATGGGAGTGCGGATTTTCCAGCACATGGCAGTCTGGATTCGGAGGAAACATCCGCAGCATGGCGCTGCCCAATTCGCTGTTTCGCGTGAGCATCACGGAAGGGTTTGAGTTGCGGGTGGTGCATCAATTGGACCGAATCAGCCAGCATTCATTTGGCAATGACGACGTCCTGGCAGAGGGGACAAGCGACGTGCAGATTGGCACCAAGATTCAGTTGTTCCAGAAGGAGGGAAGCAAGACGGAAATCGCCTACTTGGGACACGCTGTGGCCCCCACGGGGGATGGAGGATTGACGGGGTCCGATTGGGGCATGGTCAACAAGCTTTGCATCAGCCATGACGTGGGGCCCGATTGGGCACTCGGCTACAATCTGGGGTACGATCTGGCCAACGGCATGGGCACCGCCACCTATGCGCTGGCCGTGGGCAAGGCCATCAATGACAGGCTCGGTTTGTATTTCGAGCCATACGGTGAAATCGGCGGGGGGACCCATTGGGCCAGTTTCGATGCCGGCTTGACCCTGTTGACCAGCGACACGTGGCAGTGGGACATCAGCTACGGAACGGGCCTGAACCACAGCATGAACTACACGGCAGTCGGCTTCAGCTGGCTGGTGCTGCCCAACCCCTGACGTCCCGCAAATGGAACGGCAGGGTTACCCACTGATATCGGACTTCTTGTAAACCGCTGTCTTCCCGAGGATGTCGTGCAGGGCCTGCCGCTTGTCCCCCAGCGCGGCGAAGCATCCGAAGAAGAAGACGAGTCTGACCAAGGATGAAATCACAGGGAGGACCCACTGAAGCAGGCTGCCGCTGTTTTTGAGTGCCCAGCGCAACAGGTACAGTTGGATATCCCCCTGGCTGCCATCTTCACGGGCCACCTGCAACCCCATTACCCGCTTGCCTGGTGAAGCACCGGTGAAAGCCTCAATCAGTGTGTACGCCAAGGCGACGACGCCTGCGATGAGGGCCGTGGCAATGGCTCCTGCTCCCATGCCGAGCAGGGCGAGTGCCTCCGCTTCTTCGCTGCCTCCGACTGCTTCGAGCCCCAAGGCAGCAGCAAGACCTGCACCAAGCCCCAGAAGAGAGATGGGCACGAGCATGAGGATGATAAAGACAATGTCGAGCAGGGCCGCGCCGAGGCGCGGGCCGAAACCGATGCGGTTGGAGAACATGGTGTTGTGATTTGCTGCGCTCAATTTAGGGGCATGAGCAAATGAACCGTCTGCGCGGGGGGGTGTTCTATCCACATGCACCGGAAGCCGCATCTGCCTTCGAAGGACTGTGTCCAATGTGGACGTCCGTTCGATTGGCGCAAGAAGTGGGCGCGTTGCTGGGACGAGGTGAAGTACTGCAGCGAGCGCTGCCGCCGTTCGTCCAAACCTTCTTCTGCTGCATGAAAACGTTGCGTCTCATACTGGGCGATCAATTGAACGCGTCCCATCCTTGGTTCGAAACAGCATCGGACGAGGTGGTCTATCTGATGGCGGAGATGCGGCAGGAGACGGACTATGTGCCCCACCACATCCAGAAGGTGCTGGCGTTTTTCGCTGCGATGCGCGCCTTTGCTGGGGAGCGACGGGCGGAAGGTCACCATGTGGTGTATCTCCGGTTGGACGAGGGCCGCAACACCCAAGGACTGGAGGCCAACGTGCGTATGGTGATGGCGGAGGAGGGGTGCAAACGATTTGAATACCAGCTTCCCGATGAATGGCGCCTCGACGAACAATTGAAGGCATTGGCGGCCGAGTTTGGAGACCGGGCCCAGGCTTGCGACACCCATCACTTCCTCACGGCAAGAAGCGACCTCGCGGAGCAATTCAAGGGCAAGAAGACCTATTTGATGGAGTCCTTTTACCGCCGGATGCGCAAGGCCCACGGTGTTTTGATGGAAGCATCAGGAGACGGGCAGGAGCCCGCAGGAGGGAAGTGGAATTACGATGCCACGAACCGCAAGAAATTGCCCAAGGGACATCGACCGGTAGAACCTTTGCTTTTCCAGCATGACCTAACCGGCTTGGAGTCCATGCTCAAGGCATGTGGTGTGGAAACGATAGGATCTGTGGACGCACAGCGATTCTTGTGGCCGGTCACCCGGGAAGAAGGTCTGCAGTTGCTCGACTTCTTTGTGGAGGAGTGCCTTCCGCGTTTCGGCGATTTCCAGGATGCCATGCACCCGGAGTACTGGTCGATGTACCACGCGCGGATTTCCTTCTGCATGAATGCCAAGCTGATTTCGCCCATGGAGGTCATCCGGGCGGTGGAGGACCGGTGGCGTGCCGATCCGGACCACGCGGACATCACGCAGGTCGAGGGGTTCATCCGCCAGATTCTCGGTTGGCGCGAGTACATGCGCGGGGTCTATTGGGCACACATGCCTGAATATGCGGACCTGAATTTCTTTGAGGCGGACAACGCACTTCCTGCCTGGTTCTGGACGGGGGAGACGAAGATGGCGTGCATGCGCCACGCCATTGGCCAGAGCCTGCAATACGGTTACGCGCACCACATCCAGCGGTTGATGGTCACGGGCAACTTTGCGCTGCTCGCCGGCATTCATCCCGATGAGGTGGACCGCTGGTACCTCGGCATTTACCTCGACGCCATTGAGTGGGTGGAGATCACCAACACACGGGGAATGAGCCAATTCGCCGACGGCGGCATCGTGGGGACCAAGCCCTACGCGGCTTCGGCCAACTACATGAAGAAAATGGGCCCATACTGCAGTGGTTGCAGCTATGACGCGGCCGAGAAGACGGGCGACAATGCCTGTCCGCTCAACAGCCTGTATTGGCATTTCCACGTCCGCAACCGGGCCAAGCTCGAGCGCAATCCGCGCATCGGAATGGCCTACCGCACGTGGGACAAAATGCCCGCCGACAAGCAGGAGGCCCTGCTCGAACGCGGAGATGCCGTGCTGGCCAACCTCGAAAACCTCTGATCATGCGCAGTCTGCTCTGGTTCCGAAACGACCTCCGCGTCACCGACAACGCGACACTGAACGCGGCGGTGAAGGCCTCCACCGAGGTCATTCCCGTCTTTGTGCTCGACCCTGCCCAATGGGAGGAAGACCGGTGGGGCCAGGTCAAGACCGGGCCTTTCCGAACGAAGTTTCTGTTGGAGTCTTTGGCCGACCTGAAGGCAGACCTCGAAGACATGGGTGGAGCCCTGCTCATTCGGCAGGGCGAGCCGGCCGCGGTGTTGAAAGCGCTGGCAGATGAACACGGTGCGCGGACTGTTTTTGCGACCGCGGAGCACACCCGGGAGGAGTTGGACCGCGAGGCTGAGGTGGGTCAGGTGCTCGACCTGCGCTTGTCAGAGCAGTTGACGATGTACCATCCCGATGATTTGCCGTTCGAGCTCGAACAGTTGCCCGACGTTTTCACGCGGTTTCGGGGCAAGATGGAAAAGCGGTCCGAAGTCCGTGACCCTTTGCCTGAACCGGAAGGGCTGAAGGTTCCGGAGGGACTGCAAGGCGATGCCGTTCCCACCCTGGCTGACCTCGGGGTGGAGGCCAGAGCGGCGGATGCGCGCGGTGTGCTGCCGTTCAAGGGCGGAGCGGCGGCGGCTTGGGAGCGGCTCGACCATTATTTCTGGGAGACCAAGAAGCTGCGGGTGTACAAGAAGACGCGCAACGGCCTCCTTGGCGCCGATTACAGTTCGAAGTTTTCGCCTTGGTTGGCGCTCGGTTGCATCAGCCCACGGGAGATCCATGCACAGGTGCGCGCCTTCGAAAAGGACATCGAGAAGAACGAGGACACCTATTGGCTCATCTTCGAGCTGATCTGGCGGGACTACTTCCGGTATGTCGCCATGCGTTACGGAAACCGCATCTTCCACAAGCGGGGCATCAAGCCCGAATCGCCGAAGTGGCGGCAGGACCGCCGCGTGTTCGAGGCGTGGTGCGAAGGCCGGACGAAGTGCGATTTCGTCAATGCCAACATGCAGGAGCTCGCCGCCACGGGCTTCATGTCCAACCGGGGCCGGCAGAATGTGGCCAGCTACCTCGTGCACGACCTCGGGGTGGACTGGAGGCTCGGCGCCAGCTGGTTTGAGCACATGCTGCTCGACCACGACCCGGCCAGCAACTACGGGAACTGGATTTACGTGGCGGGCGTAGGCAACGACCCGCGCCCGAACCGCAAGTTCAACACATCAGGACAGGCCGAACGCTACGACGCGGACGGCAAATACCGCCGCCATTGGAGCCATGCGACTCTGGAACTTGACCTACAATGACCCGCGGCGCTGGGCCGAGGTCCACGCCATCTCAGGCAAGCCCCTCGGATTCTGGGCGTCGGTGAAGGCCGGCGGCACGGGCTCACCCCGCGCCGAACTCGTCGGCGGTTCCGGCGAAGTGTCGGCTTTGGTGGGCGTGGAATCTGCCCGGACGGCTTGCAATTTCGAGCGCACGGAGCGCGGGGCCATCCTCTACTTCCGCAGTCGGCTTGAGGTGTACGGTGCGCCACTGGCGCGCGGCGACGTCAGCGGCATCACCCGGGTTCCCGAAGGCGCACAGGACTGCTTGACCGTGTGGTGCGGCTGGGCAGATTCGGAAGGCGCAATGCAATCGGGAAGCGTCGAAATGCGCTGTGCCCGGGCCACGGCCGAGCGCATGGAAGCCTACATCCGCCGCTGGCTTTTGGCTTGACTTGAATCAGTCGAAACCCACGACTTCAACGATGGTGAATTCGTCACCGTTGCCGAAATCGCCGTAGACCACTTGGTATATGCCTTCAGAGGGGCTGTAAATCGCGCCACCCAGGTCCGTCCATCCAGACGCGGGCAACTCCATGGCGCGATTCGACAAGGATGGAGCGGGTGAAGGAGCGGTGTCAGGGCTGCTGAACGCGTACAGTCCTGCTATGAGCATGGCGAATGAAAAGCCCAACAGGGCGGATTTCAAGTGAATGGATTGCATGCACTCAATATCCGCAATCGTTTCAGGAATTCAGCCCTTCCAGCCGGCCATGCAGACTTTGCCGTCGATTTGGAGGCGGCGGATGGCGTCGAGTTCGCGCAGGATGCCGTCGAGGTCGCGGCCGATGGGCTTGAAGTGGTAGGACTGGAACCACACCACGCCTTCCTTGTCGAGGATGAACAGGCCGCGCTGGCAGACCGGGGCGGGGTGGGACGAGGTCGGTCCGTCCAGGGTGCCGAAAAGCGATGAGACTTTGCGATCGGGGTCGGCGATGAGGGGGTAGGTCACGCCTTGGGCCCCGTCCTCGGAAGCAGGGGTGGAGAGGTATTCGGCGTGGCGCTCAGCGGTGTCGGTGCTGCAGCCGATGACCACGGCGTCCCGGGAGGCAAAGTCGGCCAGGCGCTCCTGGAAGGCGAGGACCTCTGAACCACAGACGGAAGTGAAGTCCTCCGGGTAGAAGAACAGGACCACGTATTGGCCGCGGAATGTGTCGAGGGAGAAGTTTTCGACGGCGGTGCCATCCACGACGGCTGTGGCGGTGAAGGTGGGGGCGGGTTGGCTGAGGATGTTCATGTGGTCTGTGATGTGTGAAGAATTCGGTAAGGTGAGGAATTGTTCTCCTTTTGCTTGAAGGAGGGTTGGTGGACGAAGGTATCTTCGTTTCGTGACGGCCAAGAATACCCCTGCGGTGAAAAGGCGGGCCCAACCGGCGCTTCCTCCGGAAGAGGAGTTCTTCAATCGGGAGCTCAGCTGGCTTGCTTTCAATGAGCGCGTGCTCCAAGAGGCGGAGGATGAGCGTGTGCCCCTGATCGAACGCATGCGCTTCCTCGGCATTTTCTCAAACAACCTCGACGAGTTCTTTCGCGTCAGGGTGGCTGCTTTGCAGCGCATGGATGCCCTTGGAAAACGCACGACGACCACCCTTGGATTTGGCGTGGCCCAAACGCTTGAGGTGATTTCCGAGCGGGTCATTGAATTGCAGGTCCGTTACAACGATGCGTTTTCGGCCTTGGAGTCGCATCTGGGAGAGGAGGGCATTGACATCCTCACGGAAGCGGAGTTGGATTCGGAACAGGCCCAGGTGGCAAGGGATTACTTTGACCAGCACGTGCGTCCCCACCTGGTGCCCATCTTGATTTCCGATGTGGGGGTGCCAGAATTGAAGGATGGATTGGTTTACCTGACCATTGCACTGGAGGGAGATGTGACCAAGCGGGCCCGGTTTGCTTTGTTGGAATTGCCCAACTACCTGGACCGATTCTTCGTGCTTCCAGAGAAGGAGGGGCGAAAAGGGTTGATGTTCCTTGACGATGTGGTGCGGGTTGGATTGCCGCGGTTGTTTGCCACTTTCCAGCCCGAAAGCGTTTCGGCCTATGCCATCAAGGTGACGCGGGATGCGGAAATCGACATGGACGATGACCTCTCCAAGTCGCTTTTTGAGAAAATGAAGAAGGGCATCGCCAAGCGGAAGCACGGCGACTATGTCCGGTTTCTGTACGACCGAGACATGCCGGAGGAATTGCTTCGCTTCCTTGTCCGCAAGTTGGGTGTGGTGGAGCAGGCAAATGTGATTCCAGGAGGGCGATACCACAATCGCCGCGACCTGATGGATTTCCCTGATTTGGGAAGACCTGACTTGGTTTACCGCCGGTTGCGGCCATTGCCACATCGGCACCTGGAGAACCGCCGGAGCATTCTCGATCAGATTGCCAAGCAGGACATCCTGCTCCATTATCCGTACCACGATTTCACGCAACTCGTGGACCTGCTGCGGGAAGCGGCCATCGATCCCAAGGTGTCGGCCATCCGCATCAACCTGTACCGCGTGGCGCGGCATTCGCACATCATCAACGCCCTCACAAGTGCGGCGCTCAACGGCAAGTCGGTGCAGGTGATCATCGAATTGCAGGCCCGCTTCGATGAACGCAACAACATGAACGTGACCCGCGAGCTTCAGGAGGCGGGAATTCAGGTCATTTTTGGTGTAGCGGGGTTGAAGACCCACAGCAAACTCATGCTGATTACGCGGAAGGAAGGGCGCAATCTGAAGCAATACGCTCATGTCGGAACCGGCAACTTCAACGAGGCTACCGCTGGTGTATTCAGCGATTTGTCGCTCTTGACGGCGGACCGGCGCATCGCTTCGGAGGTGGAGCGGCTTTTCCAGTTCTTTGAACACAACTACCAGCGGGGCGTGTATCGTCACTTGATTGTATCGCCGTACAGCACCCGCCGTCGGTTCGCACAGATGATCGACCGCGAGATAGCCGAGGCCAAAGCCGGGGGCCATGCGTGGATGATCCTGAAGTGCAACAACCTGACGGATGCCGGCATGATTCGCAAACTATACGAGGCCAGTCAGGCAGGTGTGGAGGTGACTTTGCTCGTGCGGGGAGCCTGTGCGTTGCGGGCCGGCGTGAAGGGGCTCAGCGAGCGGATCCAGGCCTACAGTGTGGTCGGCCGATTTCTCGAGCACGCACGTGTGATCGCTTTTGGCGCAGGTGGAAAGCCCGAGTTCTACATATCGAGTGCAGACTGGATGACCCGGAATCTCGACCGGCGAATTGAGGTGAGTGTGCCCATTTACGATCCAGCCCTGCAGGCCGAGATCTCAGCCATGCTTGAATTCCAGATGCGCGACAATGTGAAGCGTCGAAAACTCGACCGCAAGCAGCGAAACCGCTATGCTGTGTCCGGTGAGGACCAGCCTGTGATCGAGGCACACAAGGCGCTGTATGCGTTTTATGAACGTCAGGTGAAGCGATGAGGTTGGCTGCCATTGATATTGGCTCCAATGCCTTGCGTCTGATTGTCAAGGAGATTTCAGGCAATCCTGGGAAACCATCGGTCAGCAAAGTGGCCCACATGCGCGTTCCGATACGACTGGGGGAAGATGTATTCACCCAGGGGGCCATTGGTGAAGAGAAGGAGGAGCGTTTGGCGCATGCCCTTCAAGGCTTTTCCTCAATGATGAAGGCGATGGGGGTGAAGGCCTTCCGGGCCTGTGCCACAAGCGCCATGCGGGAGGCGAGCAACGGAAAAGCCGTTGCAGACCGACTTCGGAATTCCACCGGTGTGGAGGTGGAGCTCATCGATGGACAAACGGAGGCGGACCTCATTTTTTCCAATTTTGAAGTCAGCCTGTTTGACCGTCAAATGGACTATTTGTACATCGATGTTGGGGGCGGTTCAACGGAGCTGACGTTGATCCGTCGCGGTGAACGCCTGGAAGGACGCAGTTTCAAAATTGGATCGGTTCGGTTGCTCGAGGACCAGGTGAATTCGCAGGTTTGGGAGAAAATGGAACGGTGGTGTCGGGCATTGTCATTGGAACACGGAGTGGCAGCGCCCATTGCGATTGGAGCAGGGGGGAACATCAACCGATTGTTCAAATTGGCTGGGTGCCTCAGTGGGGATTTGTTGGCCTTTGATAAGCTCGCCTCAGTCGTTGAGGTGCTGAACCGTTGTACCTATGAGGAGCGAATGTCCCGATTTCAATTGAAACCCGACCGGGCCGATGTGGTGGTCCCGGCGGGTCGGATTTACTTGAAGGCGATGGAGTTTGCCGGAGCAAAAGGAATGCAGGTCCCAAAGGTGGGCCTTGCCGACGGCATCATTTTGGGACTGTATTCGGCGACCAAGGGTTGATCCAACCTCAAATGGCGAGCGCAGCGGCACCAAGGGTGCGCAGGCGAAGCAGCTCTTCTTCCAGTCTGAGGGCAGTCGCCTCATCCAATGCAAGGCCTTTTCTCTCGGACTCAAGGGCTTCTGCCAATTCTTGGGGGGACCATTCATCGCGCATTGGACGGGCGTGAACCGCTTCCGTTTGTCTCTCGGCAGACCACTGGGACATCCATTGGATGTATTGCTGTTGCATTCTGACCAGGCACTCACCCAACCGCGTCAGGCAGGTGGGGTCGAGTGTGGCTGCCATGGCGGTTCGCAATCGCCCTACATTTTCTTGGTGTGCCCGCACAACTTGATCGGCGGTGCCGGTCAAAGGCACCATTTCAGGCACTTGTCCGTCCAAACAAGGCAACTCAACCCCAAGCGTCTCCCCGATCTCCGAGGCGACAAGCAGTCGGTCTACTTTGGCGCGAAACACTTGCGGAATGACGGTTTGCCGAAACAAAAAATCGCGCAAGCCAAACACATGAGCCTCGAACGCTTCCTGGACTTCATCAGGAGTCGGCGATTCAGGCAATTGAAGGACGAGCAGTGCGGTCTGGCGATCCATTCCTCCAAATTACAACACGCAAATGGCGGGCTTTAGAAAATCTGCCTGCTTAATTCACGTTCTTTCGTTGGTGTAGCCGACCAAAGGCTTGGCAACAGGGCGCGCTCGGAATTAACTTTCGGCATGCATATGCAGACTTCGAACGCCATGTGGATTTCGCTCAGCCTTTCTTTGTTCCTCTTGACCTCTTGTGCCAATGATGCCCCTGCGGCCAAGGCACCACGAAAAGTGGATCCTACTGCGGCACTGACCGCACAGGTCAAGCAGGATGCCGCAGAAGCGGCGGCTTCCGAATCCGTTTCTGCTGCTGAGGAGGCCCAGCAAGTGTCCGGTGGCGGAGAGGAAAACCCTTTGTACACCAATGGAATTGACGATCGCAATCGCGGCGACAAAGTGGGAAAGGTCCGGTTTTCGGGCTCCATTCCCAGCAAGACGGGCATGCTTTACCTCTTCGAGACGGAAGGCAGAAATGTGGCCCCGATCGACTCCGTTCAAATGGTGAATGGGGTCTTTGATTTCGGCGAGGTTGAAGTGGGCCGCGGTTTTTATGGCCTTGGGTTCGAGCCCTCCAAGAAAACGGGGGACATCATCATGAACCCCGATGAGCCGGTATTGAAGATTGCTTTCCAGAATGCGCGCCTGGTCGGTGGCAGTACTGAAAGCAAGGAAAACAAGGGCTGGTTTGCCTACCGAGGCCAGGAAGGCGCCAACAAAAACCAGGTCCGTCAGCTCTACAAGAACGGAAAGGGAAAGGAGGAAGAGACCAAGCGTCTTGTGAAGGCCAAAGAGGATGCGCTCGCGGGTGTGCAGCGTCAGTTCATCAACGATTACCCCGGTACCTATCTCGCCAAGTTCCTGACGTGGAAGCAGCCCCGGTTCATCGGCGACAAGGGCACATTTCTCAGCGACCTCGATGTCAGCGACAACAGCCTGATCCGCTCGATGGCTTTGCCCGACCGAATTCAGTCCATGATGCGCACCTTCAGTGGCGGCAAGGATTCTGGTTTCCTGAGTTGCATCGACCTGGTAAAGGCGAGCTGCGAAGAAAACCCCGTCGTCTTGGAGTTCGTCTTGTACAACATGCTCGACGGCTTCTACAATACCGGCAAGGAGACCATCTGCCAGTACATTCTCGACAACTACATCTTCGATGAGGACTGTGGCGCCAACCTTTCGGATGTGATTCGACAGCGCGCGCAGGGCATCATCAACCTGCGGGTAGGCAATACGCCACCCAATTTCACCATCGCCGACCCATCGGGAAAGATGATCGACCTCAAGGAGGAGGTAGCCAAGTACGAGTATACCCTGGTCATGTTTTGGGCGAGCTGGTGCCACAAGTGCGAGCAGGAGATCCCCAATTTGGTGCCCATGTACAAGGACTTCAATCCCCGTGGATTCGGAACCATCGGCATCTCCGTGGACCAGCAGAAAATGGCGTGGACGAAGGCCATTGCCGACAATCAGATTCCCTGGCCCAATGTGAGCCAATTGAAGGGATGGGATGCCCCGATTACAGACGACTACAAGATCACGCAGACGCCCACCTACTTCCTGTTGGACAAAGAGGGTAAGATTGTGCTGAAGCCGGAGCGTTGGTTCGAGGTGCAGCGCTTCCTGCAGTCCCGCATCTGATCAATCAGTTCCGAGCAACTCGGAATACAAAACCGCGTGTTTGAGCGCGGATGCTGCTGCAGAGCATTGCTCTGCATTGGCCCTGCCTATTGTGATGAGCTCACGACGGAGCTCCACATTGCCCAATACGCGGTTCACTGCAAGGCGGATGTCGGCAACGTCCATGGGGTCCGCGAGCAATGCGCCGCCTCCTGCGGTTTGATCCATGGGGGCACGTCGGCTGGTGACCACCGGTACCCCCACCGTTTGCGCTTCGATGATGGGCATGCCGTAACCTTCCAATGTGGAGCAGAATAGCAGCAGGTCCGCAGCCGCGTATTCCGCTTGGATTTCCTCTTCGCTCAGCTTGGAAGCATGGCTGTATCGAACGCCGTGGTTTTTCAGCGTGGCATGCTGTTCCATTGAAGGTTCTCCGATGATGCGCAGGTGCACGTCCATTCCGGCCAAGGCTTGGGCGTGTCGGTCTAGGTTTTTGTTTTCGGCCAGTCCAATGTGCAGGATCCGGGGAACGGCGTTGTCAGGTTCTGATTCTCGCGGACGGAAGGTGGGGGAAATGACGCTGGGGATGACTGAAATCCGGTCGGAAGGGTATGGAGTCCGGTCCAGAATGTCATCTTTGGTGCGCTGTGATACAGCAATGAGTCGATCACAAGAAAGCAGAGGCCAATCCAGCCAAAACTTCTTTTTCACCCAACGTGCGAGGGCGTTTCCCTCATCGAGCATGCCCAGGTCGTGAATGGTGAGGACGGTGGGGCGTCGGCCCAGACCGATGGCCGCGAAGTGGATGTCACCTGTGATGTGGA
>JAURDB010000002.1 GCA_030828175.1 Flavobacteriales bacterium | reverse complement strand
GAGGTCGGAAATCAGGTCATCCAGGCCAACACCTTCAATGAGGGCACGACCATTTCCAGTGTCGCCGACATGACGGACTTGATTTTCCGCGGCCAGATCGACGAAAGCGAAATCGAGAACCTGCGGGTGGGCATTCCGTTGATCCTGTCCATCGGCGCGATGCCGGGCAAGAAGTTCGATGCGGTCCTGGAGTACATCTCGCCCAAGGGGGTTCCCGAGAACGGAGCGGTGCAGTTCGAAATCCGCGCGGCGGTGACGCTCGATGAGGGCGACTTCATCCGCGCCGGATTCAGTGCCAACGCGGATGTGGTGCTCGACCAGCGCAAGGAAGTGCTGGCCCTGAGCGAGGCGCTGGTCCAGTACGAAGGGCCCAAGCCGTTCGTGGAGGTGCAGGTGGGGCCGCAGCAGTTTGAGCGCCGCGATGTCGAGCTCGGCCTGTCCGATGGCCTGATGGTGGAAGTGCTGTCCGGCGTGGCGCTGGAGGATTCCGTCAAGCGCTGGAACCAGCCCATCTTCGACTGATGGCGCTGATCGAAGAAATGGACCGGTCGGGCAACTGGCTGTTCCGGTGGCGCAGCTTTCTGCCCTTGCTGCTGTTTTTTGGCGCGGTTCCGGTGGTGCTGCTGGGCGACGTGATGTGGACGCCGATGTCGGACGGTTTTGACCGAAGTTGGTGGTGGCCGCTCTTCTGCCTGGATGTGGCGATGGCGGGTCAATTGATCCGGGCGCTTTGCGTGGGCTACACTCCGCGCGGAACCTCGGGCCGTAACACGAAGGAGGGCCAGGTCGCCGAATCGCTGAATACGCTCGGCATGTACTCGGTGTGCCGCCACCCGCTGTACCTGGGCAACCTGCTGATGTGGCTGGGCATCGTCATGTACATCGGCCATCTGTGGTTCGGTGTGTCGTTCCTGTTGCTGTATGCCCTGTACTACGAGCGCATCATGTTTGCCGAAGAGCAGTTCCTGCGCGGCAAATTCGGCCAGGCCTACCTCGATTGGTCAGCGCGGGTCCCCGCCTTTTGGCCGGCCGTGCGCCGATGGAAGGAGCCAGAGGTGTCCTTTTCGATGCGCAACGTTCTGAAGCGTGAGTACAATGGGTTCTTCGCCGTCTTCTTGAGTTTCGCCTGGATCGACGGACTGCACGGGTTCCGCGCGGCGGGGCTCGATGCGGCGTTCTTTTCTGCACCTTCCTGCATCTTCCAGGACTTCTGGGCCTACGCGTTGGTGTCGGCCTTTGCCATTTTCATGGTGTTGCGGACGCTCAAGAAGACCACCCAGGTCCTCGATGTTGCGGGCCGCGAATACGTGTGAACGTTTCTGCGGTGGGGGCCGCTGGAAGCGCTGTCGGTTCGGCGCCTGATCAGGTGACCTTGGCGTTGCGGGCTACGCGGCGCAGGATGCCGGGGGCGAACCGGCTCAGCCAGTAGCCCAGCACTTCCTTTTTTCCCGGAGTGACGAGGGCCTGGTTTCGGTCGATGCCGCGCAGGATGGCGGCGGCACAGCGCTCGGCGGAAATCCCTTGGTCGGTGGCCTCGTCCATGGTGCCTTGCGGGGTGCCATCGGCGGTGAGTGCGTTCAGCGAGATCGCCGTGCGCACGAATCCTGGGGAAACCATGGTGACGCGGATGCCGTCGCCGTGGTGTTCGGCGCGCAGGGCCTCGAACCACCCGTGCATGGCGTGCTTTGCGCCGGCATAGCCCGAACGCATGGGCGCCGAGAACAGGCCCATGAGGCTGGTCACCACCGCAAAGTGGCCGCCCCCTGCAGCGATCATGTGCGGAAGCAGCGCCCGTGTAAAGGCAAGCGTCCCGAAATAGTTCACCTCCATCATGCGGCGGTCGACCGCAGGATCGGTATCGATCAAGCGGCTGCGCTGGCTGATGCCCCCGCTGTGTACGACGGCATCGACGCCACCGGCCTCCTTCCAAATGCGGCTGACCATATCGGACAGGCCATCGGTATGGCCGAGGTCAAATGGGGCGATCAACGCGTCAGTAGCGCCTAACGCCACGTGAAGGCGGTCAAGATCGCCCGATTTCCGGGCGGACAGAATGAGGAGGTCACCGCGCTGATGGCACGCCTCGGCCACGGCCTTTCCAATGCCGGAGGTGGCTCCGGAAATCCAGACCGTGCGCCGCGGGCTCACGCGTCGATGTTGGCGTACTTGGCGTTGGCCTCGATGAATTCGCGGCGGGGCGGCACGTCATCTCCCATGAGCATGGAGAAGATGTTGTCGCTTTCGGCTGCGTTGTCGATGGTGATTTGACGCAGTGTGCGGTTTTCTGGGTTCATGGTGGTGTCCCAGAGTTGCTCTGCGTTCATCTCGCCGAGACCCTTGTAGCGCTGCACGTTGACCGTAGCATCGCTCTTTCCGCGGTACTCCATGATGAGGCGATCCCGTTGGTCATCATTCCAAGCGTAGGCCTGCTTGGATCCGCGCTTCACCAAGTAGAGAGGTGGGGTTGCGATGTAGATGTATCCGTTTTCAATGAGCTCCTTCATGTGGCGGAAGAAGAAGGTGAGAATGAGGGTCTCGATGTGGCTGCCGTCCACGTCCGCGTCACACATGATCACGACTTTGTGGTAACGCAATTTGGACAGGTTGAGCGCACGCTCATCTTCTTCCGTTCCCACCGTGACGCCCAGTGCTGTGTAGATGTTCTTGATTTCCTCGTTCTCGAAAATCTTGTGGTGCATGGCCTTCTCCACGTTGAGGATTTTACCCCGAAGGGGCAAAATGGCCTGGAACAAGCGGTCGCGTCCTTGCTTGGCAGTACCACCAGCGGAGTCACCCTCGACCAGGAACACCTCGCACAAACCGGGGTCCTTTTCAGAGCAGTCGGCGAGCTTTCCTGGAAGCCCCGACCCGCCCATGACGGTCTTGCGCTGGACCATTTCGCGGGCCTTGCGTGCGGCGTGGCGGGCCTGTGCGGCGAGGATGACCTTCTGGACGATGGTCTTGGCGTCGTTCGGATGCTCTTCCAGGTAGTCAGTGAGCATGTTCCTCACGGCCTGCGACACGGCCTTGGTCACTTCCTTGTTGCCGAGCTTGGTCTTGGTCTGGCCCTCGAATTGAGGCTCCATGACCTTGACACTGACAATGGCGGTCAAACCTTCGCGGAAATCGTCTCCGCTGATTTCGAACTTGAGCTTGTCGAGCATGCCGGATGAATCGGCGTACTTCTTCAGCGTGTCGGTCAGTCCGCGGCGGAATCCGCTCAGGTGGGTACCACCCTCGTGGGTGTTGATGTTGTTGACGTAGCTGTGCAGGCTTTCGTTGAAACTGGTGTTGTACACCATGGCGACCTCCACGGGGATGTCCTCAACCTCGCCCTCCATGTGGATCACCTCCGCAATCAGTTGTTCGCGGTTTTGGTCGATGTAGGCGACGAACTCCTTGAGTCCCGTCTCGCTGTAGAACCGTTCGACAGGATGATTTCCCTCCTCGTCGGTGGTACGTTCGTCGGTCAGGGTCAGGGTGATGCCCTTGTTGAGGAAGGAGAGCTCGCGCAAGCGGCGGGCCAACGTGTCATAGTTGTACTCGAGGGTGTCCGTGAAGATCTCCGGGTCGGGCTGGAAGGTGACCGAGGTACCTGTGCGGTCCGTCGTTCCGATTTCACGGGTCGGGTATTGCGCCTTTCCGCGGGAATATTCCTGCTCCCAGACCTTGCCTTCGCGGTGGACTTCGGCACGAAGGTGGGTGGAGAGCGCGTTCACGCAGCTTACACCGACACCGTGAAGACCACCGGAGACCTTGTAGCTGTCCTTGTCGAACTTTCCGCCGGCACCAATCTTGGTCATGACGACTTCAAGGGCACTGACGCCTTCCTTGGTGTGGATGGCAACCGGAATGCCCCTGCCGTTGTCGTGCACGGTCACGGCGTTGGTCGCTGTGATGGCCACATCAATGGTGTCACAGTGTCCCGCGAGGGCCTCGTCGATGGAGTTGTCTACCACCTCGTAGACCAAGTGGTGCAAGCCCCGTGTGCCCACGTCTCCGATGTACATCGAGGGGCGCTTGCGGACGTGCTCCATGCCCTCGAGGGCCTGAATGCTATCCGCACCGTAATTCTGCTTCTTCTCTTCGCTCATCTCCGCTGTATTTGGACGTCCTGCTAAAGTAGCCCACAACTCGCTCAAACGCTTGTTTTCGGCCCTTCGGAAAGGCCTGTGTTTTCAACACTTTTGCAGGCGTTTTGCCCGGTTTTCCACACCGGGTCTCAGGGGGGGTGAAAACGGGGCCTTGAAAGGGCTTCAGAAGCGGTAGGAAGCGAGCATCATGACCCCCATGTTCTGGGCGCCATATCCCCCTATGATTTCGGTGTTGCCGAGTGGTCCTTTTGCATTCACACCGACAGAGAGACGGGCGTTGTATCGGTACTCGATGCCGAGGTCAATCGCAGTGTAGGCCGCAAGTTTGCGGGCATAGATCGGTTCACCGTCTCCGAAGAGCGGTCCAAATGCTTCACTGGCCGACTGTATGTCCTGACCGTCCAAGTTGGTGATGGCGCTGAAGGGAACGCGGCTCGGAGCGTAGCGGGCACCCACGACTTCCACGCCGAACTCGAGGAAAAGCAATTCTTCCAGATTCCAACGCCCGTTGGCTGAGATGCGGGTTCGGGGTTGGTACCAGGCATAGGGTTGGTCACCGGTACCGTACGTGTGGAATTCGGCACGCGCCGATAGTTCCAATGGTCCTTGGCCTCTGTACGTAGCCTCTCCGATGACGCTGGCCACGGTCAATGAGTCATAGGCTGCACTGAATCGTTGACCGGCGCTGTCCGGACCGGCCTCATTGACCCAATATTGGAAGTCCCGGAATCGCGTGGTGCGTGCCTGTGCATTGAATGCAAGATCCCGGGTGAGCTTTCCCCGCAGCCCGCCGTAGAGTTCCAGCGCGCGGTTGGTATGGCGGAGGGCGCCGCGTGTGGCATCGGGCCCGGCCTGATAGCCGGCGTCGAAGAAGGGGTTTTCCGCCACGAGGTCGTGAATGGCATTGCGTTGCATTCCTCCATCTACGCCTCCATAGGGGACGAACACGTCGTCCAGCAGTCGGAATCGCACTTCTGCGGTGGGATAGAAATGAAAGGCCTGTGCACCCCTGGCATCCACCCACAATCCGGCGCCTGCCTGGATCATGTAGGCTCCGCGCTCCTTGGTCACCGTGGGGCGAAGTCCCACCAGTGCAGCGGAACGATGGATGGCGGCAGCGGTGGAATCGCCCACTGCATCCAGTCGGGAACCGATGATGTGCGCTTCGTAATTCAAGTCATAACGGGCATCCTCTCGCCATGTGTGGATACGGCCTGTGGCTTCGATGAGGTTTTCGCGACCGGGTTCTCTCAGGATTTCGATTTGGGCGGCATTTCCCGGAAGCGGCGAAGGACCGATGCCCAAACGCGAATAGGTGAGAGAGAGGTTGCGGTGAACCTTGGTGCTGTCCCGTTCGTGGTTCTGCAACCGAAGGTCAACGCCCATGCGCGTGTACGATTGTCGTTCTGCAGGAGCGGAGAAATTTCCAGCCGCGGCGGCGGCCAGATCCAGGCCATGCAGGCCCCAGGAATCCCTGGCTACGAAACCGGATGCGGTGACACTGCTGCGTTTCACAAACCGGCGGTAGTACCCATTCAAGGCATTCTTGGACCAGCCTTCGTCGACTCCCAGGCTGTCTGCCTGACCTGTGGATCCGGCTGAGCTTCTGTGTCGGAGGGATACGCCCCACGCTCCTTGGCGGCTGCGGGTATCTCCCAGATGGAGTTCCAACAGAGGTGAGGTGTAAATGCCAAAGCCGGCCCTTGCGTGGCCAGCGTACAGGCGGGGCAGGGGGGCGTCCATTTCCACGGCGAGCGGCGCAATGGTTCGGGCAACGGGCTGGGGAGAAGTCCGCTTGGCAATGGGAGCGTACGCGATGATCGGTTTGTCCACGCCCAGGTCGATGGTGTGGGGTGAATCACCGGGCTTGGTCACTTCTCGGAGGTACAATTCGCGGTCGCCGACGAACGTAACCTGCAGGCTGTCCTGGGCGGCGAGGGCGGCTGGAATGAACAATGCCAGTGCACAGGACCGAAGGGCCTTGCCGCGTTTGGCCAGGGGAAGGGCTGTGGTATTCATTCTTCGTTGGGATTGGTCGTGGTGCCGGATGTGGTGTCAGCGGGGTCAGGAGCGGGTTGCTCGAGCTGGACGATGCGGTCCAGCATGTCGAGGCAGGCATCCTGAACCCAGGCGGTCTGAACGTTGGTCTGCAGCTGGTCCACGGTGGTTCGGGCTTGGAAGTAATCTTCCTGAGCGATGTAGGACTCTGCCAACAGGAGGAAACTCTCGTAGGACCAATCGCTTCCCGCGCCGAACCTATTGAGCTGATTGAAGATGGCGACCTGGCAGGCTTCGGCATCGCCGTCTGCCAAGGTGAGGGCTGCGAGGTGGTGGGTCGCTTCTTCCGCATGCAGGCCGTTTTCCGCGAGGATTTCCCAATCCTCTTTGGCGCTGGGGTCTCCGCTTTCCTGCAGAATCAAGGCCCGGTTGTATCGGGCGGCGGTCCGTATGTCGGCCGGCGTCTCAGCATCGTCGAGGATGGGGCCGACGTATTCCAGGACGGTGGCACCGTCACCAAGGGCTCGGCTGCACCTCATGATGCCAATGCGGGCCTCCAGCACGTGCCGCTTCAAAACGGCTACTTGTTCGAGCTTTTGGTAGTGGGCCAGTGCAGCCTCGAATTCATCTCGGTTGAATTGCAAGGTGGCCGCCATGACCAAGGCAGGCTCGTGGTAATCACTGAGTGGGCCGGAAATCACAGCTTCGAGGGGGGCGAGGGCACCATCCTTGTCGCCATTGTCGAACCGGCATTGTCCGAGGTGGAAACGGGCCGCTGTGATGCGAATGCTCTCCGGGTACTTCCCGATGAACTGCTCCATTTTGGGAATGGCGGCCGCACAGTCGCCGGAAAGGGCGAGGTCTTGTGCGGCAGCGTATGTGCGTTCTGCGATGTCGTCCTCACTCAATCCCACGACGTCGGGCAAGTCGTCCAGTTGGCCGCGCTCCACGAGCAGGGGCTCCACCAGGAGGAAGGCGTCTTTGGTGACTTCATCGTCGGGATAGCGCGTTGTGATTTCTTTCCACAAAGCCAGGGCGTCGTCCTCTCGGTTCTGCTTCACGGCAATCAAGGCCAGGTCCACCAAGGCGCGTTTGGCGAAGGGGCTGCCTGGCAAATCCGTGCGGATGCGCTCAAAGGCTTTCCGGGCTTCGGCCATGTTGCCTCGCTCGATTTCCGCCTTGCCAATGGCGGTCAGGGCATCCCCTTTGAAGGTGGTTTCCGGGTGGGCGTCCAGCAGTTCGTTCATGCCGTCCACTTCCCCGGCCAGGTCCCCGTCCAAACCGAGGCAGCGTGCCCTTTGGAAACGGGTGTATTGCTGTTGTGTGGTTCCCGCTGTCAGGGCTTTGTCATAGGCACCGACTGCACGGCGGTAGTCCTTGTCTATGTAGAAACAATCTCCGATGCGCAACAGTGCGTCTGCCCTGTGTCCTCCGGGACCTGCACCGGTTTCGGCATCCGCATACTTCCGGAAGGAGACCTGTGCGTCGCGGTATTTGCGTTGGCGGAACAAGGCATAGCCGGCGCCGTATTCCCCTTCATTGTATTTCGGAGAATTGAAAGCGCCCGGTGCGTTCAGAAAGGCGCGGTAGTGACTGAGAGCGGGTGCATCACGGCCGGCTTTCATGGCAATTTCCCCCTGCCAGTATTGGCTTTCCGCTGCGAGGGTGGCGTCCTCAGGGAAGGTGCGGCTTCGCTTGAAAAAGGCATCGGCCTCTTCGAAGTCTCCGCCTTGGAAAAGGCTCACCCCATGGTTGAATGCGAGTTTTTGATAGGCCGCTTTCTCTTCCGGCTTTTTCCGTTGGATGCGGTCCAGTGCTTCGAGGGCCCTCACGTGGTTGCGGGTGGTGAGGTAGACCTCGAGCAGGAAACCGTAGGCTTCGTCTCGGCGCGGACTGTCGGGGTATTCTTCGAGGTATTGCTCGAAAGCAGCGATGGCGTCGTTGAAGGGGTTGAAGTCGGTTTCAAAGGCGAGTTTGGCGTGATTGAAAAGCGCGTCCTCGCGCACTTCCAAGTCGTGCTCCATCGTGGCGGCTTTGGCAAAAGCGGCCTGCGCCTTGGGTTTTTCATTGAGGGCCAGGTAAGCGCGCCCCATGCTGTGCGTGGCGTACTGGTCCAGTGGTGTGTCGCCTCCTGTGGCGCGCATGAGTGCCGTGATGGCCTCATTCGCATTTCCTTGGTTCAAACGACAAGTACCTACCATGTAGCTGAAACCCGGGGTCCTTTCCTGGGCATCTGCGGCCTTCCATGCGGTTTCCAGGTAGGGCGATGCCGCGTCGCAATCTCCCAAGTGGAACAAGGATTCCCCCGCAATTCGCGTCAGCTCGAGGCGGTCACGCTCCGCGATGCTCCGTTCTTCGGAAAGCCATTCAGGAGCGCGCTTGGAAAGATCTTCGTGGCGTTCCAGTCGGTACAGGATCTGCCCTATGTAAAGGGGAACGGCATCGCGAAAGGCGTTGACTTCTGCCAGTTCTTCAAAAGCTTCCAATGCCGTGGTCAGACGGTCTTCCGCGAAGGCAATGTGGGCGAGGTAGTATTTCGCAGCTTCGAGGTATTCGGGCTGGGCTGCAGGATCATCCTGAACCATCAGCAGGTCTCCGCGCGCCCCGCCCAAGTCTTGCGTTTCAAAGCGAGAGTGGCCCCGTTTGAAGTGGTATTCCGTTCGCATGACCTTGGACAGACGACGCGGATTGAGGGCGTTGAAAGCCTCTGCCGCCTTGCTCCATTTCTTTCTGCGATACTCGTAATTCGCCAGCTCCCACTGGATTTTGGGGACCCAGGTGGATTCCGGATGGTTCTCGATGAACCGATCGATGCGCCACACCGCATCCTTGTGGTAGAGGTACATGGCGCACAATGCTGCGCGGTATTCAGCCTCCACGCGGTCCAACGCTTCCCGTTCACCCGCAGCGCCATCGCCTGCCAGTGGGTTTTGCACCCAGCGGTCATAGAGCTCCAAGGCCGCGGCATACTGGTGGTGATCAAAATGATGTCGGGCGCGTTCGAACGTGGAGGGGTCCTGTCTTTCGTTGCTGGAAATCGGTTCGCCACCGATCAATCCGGGACCTTGAGCGGCAACCGCAAGGAAGAAAGGGGCAGTTGCGAAGAGGCTGATGGCCTGCTTCAAGAAAGCGCCCTTCCTTGATGGAGGAGCAGGCGGTGCAGTG
Organism: Flavobacteriales bacterium; assembly: GCA_030828175.1. GTDB lineage: Bacteria > Bacteroidota > Bacteroidia > Flavobacteriales_D > Sanyastnellaceae > UBA8752. The sequence continues at coordinate 40,403 of JAURDB010000002.1, read as the reverse complement.
GCGAGGAAGTAACGATGCGACATGGGGACGTGCGTGAACAACGTGAAAATCGCCTCTCCCTTGCCCTGTTTTGCATGGGTTTCTCCTAATTATTCACGTTGTCCCGCCCGTAATTCCGGCGGGCACATTCAATTCGTCACGCGGAACTCTGTCCGCCGGTTTCGGGCGCGGCCTTCGGGGGTTCCATTGTCTGCCCTGGGGCGGCTTTCCCCGTAGCCTCGGGAGGAGATGTCCGATGCGGGAACCCCCTGCTGTATCAGGTATTCCCGCACAGAGCGGGCGCGCGCTTCGCTGAGCTCGAGATTGTCAGCATCGCTTCCGACATCGTCGGTGTGACCTCCAATCTCCACAGAGAGTCCCGTCTCCGACAGGTATTCCGCAAACAAATCCAAAAGCAGCAAGCTCGCCCTTCCAATGACGGCAGAACCCGAAGCGTAATGGATGTCTTCGATTTCGAAGGCTGCGCCGGTTTCGGATATCGAACGCACGGTCAATTCCGCATCAATCAGTGCGGGTTCTTCTTCGTCCTTGTCGACGAGGAGTCCCGCGCTGAAGGCGGCACCTTCCGCCTTTGCCACGAGAAGCACGTCTTCCCGGGATGACAGGTCGACGATGGTGGCAAATGCCCCGTCATCGGAGATTTCGATGGCTTGCGCCCTCCGGCTTTCGGCGTAGCGCAGCTCCAGCTCCACCGTCTCGCCCGAGAGGTCATCGCTGACATCGAGTTGGCCCCGCACGACAACGGAAGCCCTTGCCCTCACGGGTTCAGGCAAGGTCCAAGTCATGATGTCGAGCCCTTGGGTGCCGATGCGTCGGCTCGAGAAATACGCGGTACGTCCATCGGCCGCGGTGATCAGGCCGTGCTCATCGCCTTCGGTGTTGAGTGGAATGCCCAGATTGACGGGCCTTGACCAGCCGTTGACGTCGGTTGGGCGTGCGGTACTGTCCAAGCGGCTCATCCAGATGTCATAGCCCCCTCCGCCCGGTGTCCGATTCGAGGCGAAATAAAGGGTTCTGCCATCGGGGTGAAGGAACGGAGCCTTGTCGCTGTAGGTCGTGTTGATGGGGCTTGGGAGCAATTCGGGACGCTTCCATTCTCCGAGGTTGTCACGTTCACTGACCAAGATGTCAATCGTCGGTTGCCCTTGGGCATCCTCGGTGGTTCCCGGGCGCACTGCCGCGAAATACAACCACTTGCCATCCGGGCTGATGGCGGGCTGGGATTCCCAACCATCCGGAGTGTTCAAGGCGTCGAGCGCGGCAGGTTCGCTCCACAGGTAAACGACTTCATCGCCGGTATCTTCCATCAATTCGTAGCGGGCCGAATACAGATCGATGTTTTCAGGATTGCCCGGTGCAGGCGTCTTGATCGCGAGGAAAAGAGAGCGGTTGTCAACGGAAATGGAGGCGCCACCATAGCCCATTTGGCGGTTGAAGGGGTCTTCCATGGCTTCCCCGGCATCGAAGTCGAGGTCGGGGCTTTCCCGCCGGGCCCAAGTGAACTTTTCGAACGGCTTGCTGACCAGGTCGCCCTTGGCCTTTCGCTCACCGGCACGCGTGAAGAACAACAAAGTCCCGTCCGGGCTCAGCGCCGGGAGGTACTCCTGATCGTGTGAGGCAACGGATGCCAGCACCTTGGGAGGGGGGCTGTCCGCATGGGCATTGAACTCCATCAGGAACTGGATTTCCGGGAGCCTTTCCACCACATCGTCGAGCCTTTTCATGGCCCGGGGTGAGAGTGGTTTTCCCGTTTGGGATTCCCAGGAAATGAACCGGTTGAACCAGCCGATGGCAGATTCGAATTCGTTCTCTGCAAAAGCGATGCTGCCCAGCGTGTAGGGCAATTCCGCATCGTAGTCCGGGCAGCGATCGTGCACTGACAGAAGATGGGCGCGTGATTCCGCGAATCCCATGCCGCTGCGTCGCGCTTGATCAAACAAGAGCAGTCCCAAGGCAAATTCTGCGGGGAGTGCATTTTCATCTTCCTCCAGCGCCGATTCCAGAAATCCTTGGCGCTTTTCCGCGTCGTATTTGCGTTTGTCCAGTCCCTTCTCCAGGAGTTTGGCGGTCTTGGCGTCGAGTTCGGGCTGGCAGACATCTGCATCCTGGGCCATGCCTTCAGGAGAAAATGCATGGCAGAGAAGAAAGGCCAAAAAAGGAACAAGGGGACTTGGCCGCATGGTCAGGTGTTCACTTCAGGTACCTCGAGTTCATTTTCGCTGTGGGCGATGATGGTAGACACGGCACCATCGCCGGTCACATTGACCACGGTGCGGCACATGTCGAGGATGCGGTCCACGGGAAATATCAGCGCGATCCAGGCGGGGTTCAGCCCCACGCTTTCCAGCACGATGATCATGAGAACCAGACCGGCGCTGGGAACAGCCGCCGCGCCAATGGAGGCGAGGGTAGCGGTGATCACGATGACCGCTTGTTGGGCCAGCGTCAGGTCGACCATGTGAAATTGGGCGAGTGACACCACTGCAACCGCTTGATACAGAGACGTTCCGTCCATGTTGACGGTCGCTCCAATCGGGAGGACAAAACTGGTGGTACGCTCCGAAACACCGATTTTGTTGCGCACGCAGTCCATCGTGACGGGAAGGGTGGCCACGGAACTCGATGTGGAAAATGCCGTGATCTGGGCATCGCGCATGCCCGCCAAGAACCGCTTGAACCCGAGGGGTTTGACGAGCAAACTCACCAGGGAAGGGTAGAAGAGGAAGATCATGATGGCCAAACCAAGCACCACGACAAGGCTGTACTGGAGGAGGTACTCAAGCAACTGTCGGAACATCTCGGGATCGCTGCCCGCAGCATTGACAATTTGGCCGGCCATCAGGGCGAAGACAAAGACCGGCATCGCCTTCATCACGACCCACACCATGCGGACAAAGACCTCATTCAATCCGTCGATGGCCCGCATCAGGGGACCGGCTTGTTCTTTGGGCATGCCCACGAGCACCACCCCAAAGAAGACCGCGAAGAAGATGATCTGGAGCATGGACATGTCGCCCAGCGCACGGAAGATGTTCGTGGGCACGACGTCCACCAAGGGCTGCAATGGACCTGTGGCTTTGGTACGCTCCGCCTTGTTCAGCTTATCGGTTACCCAATCGTTCATGGATACCTGTTCTCCGGAGAGGGACTCCACCTTGGCTTGAAGGCTCGGATCCTCGAGCAGGTTGATGTCGTCGAGTACCTGAATGCCGTTGGCGTCCCGCCACAGCTCGTAACGGATGCGGTTGGATTCAAGCAGGTCATCCGAGACCTGGGCTCCCGGTTGGAACAGGTTGACCAGCACCAGGCCCAAGACGACGGCGGTCATGGTGGTCAGCAGGTAGGTCACCACGGTCTTGATGCCGAGTCGCCCCAATTTGGCGGGGTCACCCAGGCTGGCTACACCTGAAATGATACTGAAGAGAACAAGGGGTACTGCTATGAGCTTCAGTACATTGATGAAAATGTCGCCGAAGGGTTTGATGTAGTCGACGGTGAAGTCGTTCCATCCGAATGTGATGGACATCCAGGCGTACAGGATACCGACAGCGAGGCCGATGAGGACTTGCCAATGCAGGGCGAGGCGCATGCTTTTTTCGGGTTGGTGTTGCGATCCGTTCGAGTTTGCAAGCTACGGTTCAGAGTCGGGCGCTCCGTTGCCTCAGGGCGTGGTCTGCCAGGACGAGCAAAACCATGGCCTCCACCATGGGAACGGCGCGGGGAAGGACACAGGGGTCGTGACGCCCTCGACCCGCTATCGTGGCTGCGTCTCCTGCGCGGTTGACCGTTTCTTGCTCTGCGAGAATGGTGGCCACCGGTTTGAAAGCGATCCGCAACACGATGTCCTCTCCGTTGCTGATGCCCCCTTGGATGCCTCCGCTGTGGTTGGTGGCGGTGCGAATGTGGCCCGATGCTGAAGTGAAGGCGTCGTTGTGATCGGATCCGCGCATCAGGGTCCCGCTGAATCCGCTGCCCAGCTCGAGTCCCTTGACGGCGGGCAGGCTCCATAGGGCCTTGGCGAGGTCGGCGTGCAGTTTGTCGAACACGGGTTCGCCCCAGCCTGCGGGAATGTGCCGTGCAACGACCACGACGGTTCCCCCCACGGTGTCACCGGCCTTCTTGACTTCGAGGATCCGTTCCTCCATGCGCCGGGCGGTCTCCGGGTCGGGACAGCGCACCGGATGTGCATCGACCCGTTCGGGTGCATGGTAGGCGGGCGGGGAGGGCATGGCAATGTCCTGGACCCGCTCCACATAGGCGGATACGGCGGGCATGGGACCTTGTGGATAGAGCTGTTCCAGGAATTGGCGGGCCAGGGCGCCGCCGACCACGCGTGCAGCGGTTTCCCGGGCGCTGGATCGTCCGCCCCCGCGGTGATCCCGCATGCCGTATTTGGCATCGTAGGTGTAGTCCGCGTGGCTCGGTCGGTAGTTCGCTTCGTTGTGGCTGTAATCGCCGGACCGTGCGTCGGCATTGGGAATGGTGAACCCTATGGGCGTGCCTGTGGTCCGCCCCTCGAAAATGCCGGAGAGCAGCGCCGCTTGATCCGCTTCCTTGCGGGCAGTGGTCAGGGGGGACTGGCCGGGCCTGCGGCGTTCCAATTCGCGCTGGATGCGCTCCAGGTCAATCTGGATTCCGGCGGGCAGCCCGTCGAGGATGCCTCCGAGGGCGGGGCCGTGGGATTCCCCGAATGTGGTGATTTTCAGCAGTTTTCCGAAAGTGTTTCCCGGCATGTTGCAAAGGTACGCGGCGGCAGGTCGACAGGATGTGCGACCTTGGGCCGCATGGAGAATGGATTTGCCCAGGGCAGATTGCTCATCAAGGACATCGGCCATTTGGTGGGATTCGCAGAAACCCCGCTGGAGCGAATGGCTGGCTGGGATATGCGGAGCATGCCCGTTTTGGAGAACGCCTGGCTGGCGGTGGAGGATGGACGCGTGGTCGATGGCGGTGCCATGGCCGATTTTCCGGGCATTGCCGATTGGAATGGGCTGGAAGTTTTGGATGCGCCCGGCCGTTGCATCCTGCCCGCCTGGGTGGACAGCCACACCCACTTGGTGCACGCTGCCTCGCGGGAAGGAGAGTTCGTGGACCGCATCCGGGGATTGAGTTACCAGGAGATTGCGGCCCGAGGAGGTGGCATTCTCAACAGCGCCAGGGCGTTGCGCGAAATGCCGGAGGATGAACTTTACGCCGTCTCGTTGGCGCGGATGGAGAGGCTCATGCGCATGGGAACAGGCGCGATCGAGATAAAGTCGGGATATGGGCTGGACCTCGAGAGTGAATTGAAGATGTTGCGGGTGGCCCGTCGGCTGGGCGCTTTGGGACGCATTCCGGTCAAAACCACTTTCCTGGGTTGTCATGCGGTTCCGGAAGGTTGGTCAGATGCCATGTCCTACACGGAGTACATGGTGCGGGAGGTGCTGCCTGCGGTGGTGGCGGAAGGCCTGGCGGACCACGTCGACATTTTCTGCGAAGAGGGTTATTTCGGACTGGAGGAGACGCGGCTGTTGCTGGAACAGGCGCATCTGCGGGGCTTGCCTGCCAAGGTGCACGTGAACCAATTCAAGGCTTCCGGCGGGGTCGCGCTCTGCGTGGAGCAGGGGGCGATGTCCGTGGACCACCTGGAAGTGCTTCGCGCCGAGGATGTGGCGGAATTGGCCAACAGCGAAACCCTTCCGGTGGCTTTGCCACTGTGTTCTCTCTTCCTGGATTTGCCCTTCACGCCTGGACGGACCCTCGTTGATGCCGGTTGCGCCCTGGCCATTGCCACGGACTTCAATCCCGGTTCAGCGCCTTCGGGCAACATGCACTTGGCTGCTGCCTTGGGGTGCATGCGCATGGGGCTCGAGCCGATGGAGGCCATTGCGGCTTCAACGGTCAACGGTGCTGCGGCGCTCGGACTCGCAAGCGAAGTGGGCGGCCTGGGGGTTGGGCAGGAAGCGAGCTTGATCATGACCCGTCCCTTGCGTTCTGTGGACGAGGCGCTTTATGCCTTTGGAGACCCGCTTGCCGAACGCGTTTTGTTGCGCGGGCATTGGTTGGATTGAACCCTTTGTATCTTCATGGGTTGTCGCATTGTCTGACGAGGATGCGACGAAGTCAGAACCATGTATGTCCTGTCGAAATATGGGATTGTGACGTTGGCCACGTTGGTCACGGGCGCCATTGCTATGGGGCAGGAGCATGCATTCGTAGACCACAGCGATGAAGCGCTGTTGCTGGGCAATTACCTGAACCACGCCGCGGCGGTCGCCGATTACGACCTCGATGGTGACCTCGATGTATATGTGGGGAGCCGGTTGGCGCCCAATACGCTGTATCGGAATGAGGGCAATGCCACTTTCGTTCCCGTGGTGGCCGGTGTGGAAGACGATGGATTTACCATGGTGACCTTGTTCTTCGATTACGACAATGACGGGGACCCGGACCTGCTGAGCTGCAATACCGGTGACGTGAATCATTTCTACCGAAACGACGGGGGCTCCTTCACCGATGTGACCGACGAGCTCGGGCTGGGCCAGGAGTCGCAGTGCCGCAGCGCGCATGCTGCCGACATCAACCTGGATGGTTTTTTGGACTTGTACATCGTCAACATGAACCAGCCCAATGCCTTTTGGCTTTCGGATGGGGAAGGGGGCTTCACGGATGGTTACTATGCGTCAGGCGCTACCGACAACTTGATCGGCATGGGGGCGCTTTTCCTGGACATCGAAAACGACGGTGATTTGGATTTGTACCTGACCCACGATGCCAATCAGGCCAACAAGCTCTACATCAACGACGGCACCGGGTCCTTTGTGAACCAGGCGGCTGCATGGGGCCTCGACTTGGCGGCACAAGGAATGGGGGTGGATGCCACCGATCTGGACCACGACGGATTCCTGGACATCTTCATTTCCAACAACCTGCCCAACGACCTTTTCATCAATCCCGGCCCGCAGCCGGAGGACGGGAGCATCCTGCCGTTCACCAACATCACGGAAACGGCGGGAGTCGGGGATCTCGGCATGGGCTGGGGAACGGCCTTCATCGACCACGACCACGACGGAGAGCGCGACCTGTATGTGGCCAACGAGTATTTCTTCTCTCCCTATCCCAACCTCCTGTATCACAACAACGGGGACTTGACCTTCACCGACATTGCATCGGGCACGCCATTGGAAAGCAATTACAGTGGTTACGCGACGGTGGTCGCTGATTTTGACCTGAACGGCACCGAGGACCTGCTTGTGGTCAACACCTTGGTTTCAGCCAATCCCGGTTGTGAGCTGTTCTTGAACATGGACACCGTGCCGCATTGGATTGGCTTTGAATTGGAGGGGGTGGTTTCCCCGCGGGATGCAGCAGGTGCTCGGGTCGTGGTGCATTCCGGAGCGGATTTTCACCGAACCGATGCCGCCTTCATCGGGTATAGCTACAGCAGTTGTGGTCCGCTGACATTCAACTTTGGTCTCGGGGACCGCACTTCCGTGGACAGCGTAGAGGTGTTTTGGCCCAGTGGCATCCGGACCGTTGGGCTCGATCCGGCCATCGATCAGTATCACACGCTTCTGGAGACGCCCTGTTTCGGCGTGGACCTGGAACTGGGGTGGCCCGAGGAGGCTCAGCTGTGTCCGGGGGATTCCCTCTTGTTGGAGGTGCCGTCGGGATGGACGGCTTCGGGATGGACCGGAGGGACCGAGCATCCGGAAGGCCGGGTTTTCAGCGAAGCAGGGGTTGCCCAAACGCTCCTGAACAATGGGGGGTGTTCCATCCTGTCTCCCGCGGTGGTGATTTCCGTGACGGAGTCCGTGGCCCCGGTGATCGAACTGGATGGTCCTGCCAAGTTCTGCAGTGGAACCGTGCGCAGGCTGAATGTGCAGGGGGAGCAGCTCGATGTGCAATGGTCCAACGGCATTTCCGCTGACACCCTGAACTTGGCTTCTTCCGATACGGTGTATGTGACCACCACCAACCTGTGTGGCCATATCGACACCAGTGAACTCCTGGTCCTTGAGGCATTCGACACCCCGTCTCCCCCCATCGTGGCACCGGGGTTGGCGGTCATCGGAACAAGCCACACCTTCGAGGCCATCCAGTTGGAAGGGGAGACGGTGCGGTGGTATGCACCCTACGGTCCGAACGCCATGGCAGATTTGTTGGCGGGCACCACCGATCAAGTGGGGCCGTTCGTTCAGGAGGGGCCCACTTTCTCGACGTACCCGTTGGGAGCCAGCTCGGGGTGGTGGGTGAAGGCAGAGGGCATGCGCGACATCCGAACCGCACAAGGCGGTAAGCAGACGAGTTCTTCGGGGTGGTACATCGACTCCGACACCTATGGCCTCTCTTTTGATGCCCACGAGGACATTGTGATCGATAGGGTCAAGGTCCGCGCGGAGGTGCCCGGTCCTCGGACCATCCAGCTTCGGTCGATTCAAGCCGATATCCTCGCAGAATCGACGCACAACCTGGCCCCGGGATGGAATACCATTGAATTGGGCTTTGCTGTACCGGAAGGGGATGGGTATGCCTTGTTGGCGGAGGGTTCTACCGTCAATCTGTGGCGGGACAACGCGGCCGGAGAGTTGGACTATCCTTATGAGATTGGCCAGTTGGCCACCATTCAGAGTTCCACCATTGCCAATGCGGCAGGATTGGGTTACTACTATTTCTTCTACGATTGGGAAGTCTCGTCCCAAGGCTTCCTGTGCAAGAGCGACCCGGTTGCAGCCTATGTAGAGGTGGTGGATGCCATTCCTGGCTGCACCTATGCTTTTGCCGCGAACTTCAATCCGACAGCCTCCTTGGATGATGGTTCGTGTTTCCTGGCAGGGTGCCTCAACCCCGAGGCGGTAAACTACAACCCTGAGGCTGTGGTGGACGATGGAAGTTGTGCGCTGGTTTGTGCAAGCGACCTGAATGGGGATGGCCAGATTGGGGCGCCGGACCTGTTGGAACTGCTTGCGGTGTGGGGTGGGGTTTGCGATTGAATTCGCGTTAGCTTGGCGGCCGAAAAACCGCCTGATTCATGTCTGTTCGATTGATTGAATGTGTGCCCAACATCAGTGAGGGCCGCGACCGCGCCAAAATCGATGCCATTGCTGCCGTTGTGGAAACCGTAGAGGGGGTCCGGCTCCTGGATGTGGACCCTGGCAATTCCACCCACCGGACCGTCATCACTTTCGTCGGACCGCCCGAAACCATTGTGGAGGCGGCATTCCGCTTGATTGCCAAAGCCTCGGAACTGATCGACATGTCCAAGCACCACGGTGAGCATCCCCGCATGGGGGCCACCGATGTCTGTCCTTTCGTGCCGGTAGCAGGTGTGACCATGGAAGATTGCAAGGCTGCGGCCCACGCCTTGGGCAAGCGTGTCGGAGAAGAGTTGGGCATCCCCGGATATTTCTACGAGGAAGCCGCACGACAGCCGGAGCGCAGGAACCTGGCGCATTGCCGCAGAGGGGAATACGAGGGGCTGGAAAAGCTGTCCGATCCGGCTTGGACTCCGGACTTTGGCCCTGCCGAATTCAATGCCCACGCCCGCAAGACGGGGGCGACTGCCATCGGTGCGCGGGATTTCCTGGTGGCTTACAACATCAATTTGAACTCGACTTCCACGCGCCGGGCCAATGCGGTTGCTTTCGACCTGCGCGAGAATGGCCGTGTCAAGCGCGAAGGAGGAGTGGGCGGCAAGGTGGTCAACGGTCCCGATGGGCAGCCCCTCCGCGATCCCGGGATGCTGAAGTGCGTCAAGGGCATCGGATGGTACATAGAGGAATACGGTATTGCCCAGTTGTCGCTCAATCTGACCAACATTTCTGTCACGTCGGTGCATACGGCATTCGACGCTGCGTGTGAGCGGGCGATTGCCCGTGGCATGCGGGTGACCGGCAGTGAAATTGTCGGCTTGATTCCGAAGCGGGTGCTGATGGATGCCGCGGATCATTATTTGAGGAAGCAGGAGCGCAGTCTCGGCATTTCGGAATCCGAGAAGATCAAGGTGGCGGTCAAGTCCCTGGGGCTGGATGACCTTGCGCCGTTCAACGCCCGGAAGAGGGTAATCGAGTATTTGCTCGAGGATGCCGCAGGGGATACCGCACCACTTGCTGCCATGACCTTGACGGGGTTTGCTGAGGAGACTTCGAGCGAGTCCCCGGCGCCAGGTGGCGGATCCATCGCGGCCTATGTGGGTGCGTTGGGTGTATCGTTGGGTACGATGGTCGCCAACCTGAGTGCCCACAAGCGGGGGTGGGACGACCGTTGGGAGGCCTTCAGCGAGGTGGCGGAGCGCGGAATGGCCTTGCAGTCGCGCTTGTTGGCCTTGGTGGACGAGGACACGGCTGCCTTCGATGCGATCATGGCGGCCTTTGGTATGCCCAAAGGCAACGAGACCCAGAAGGCAGAGCGCACAGCGGCCATCCAGGCGGCTACGTTGGGGGCCATGCAAACGCCGCTGGAGGTGGCCGAGTTGGCCTTGCAGTCCATGGAAGTCATGGCGGACATGGCGGAGCGCGGCAATCCGAACAGCGTCACGGATGCAGGGGTTGGGGCGCTCTGTGCGCGGACGGCCGTGCTCGGAGCCGTGATGAATGTGCGCGTGAACGCCGGCGACTTGAAGGACCGCACGACAGCGGATGCCATGCTGCGGCGTTGTGATGAACTCGAACGTGAGGCTGAATCTCGGGAGCGCACCGTGCGGGACCGGGTGGCGGTCGTTCTCGCAGGTTGATCTGAAAATGGCGGTTTGGCCATCGCCTGAATCCAGGATTCAGAGGGTCAATCTTCTGGCCCCGCTTCTTCGTTGGCGATGGCGCGGTGGAGGGATTTGACCAAGCGCTCTACCTGCTTGGCATCGACCGGATAGATTTCCCCTTCGAACCATCGGCCCTCATGGGCGACACCACCGCTGTGTCGGGCTGAGGCTCGGAAGCAGGACAGCCCTGCAGCCCACATGCGTCCTGCACCGCCGGGGAGGACTCCGCCGGAGGCGTAGATGTCAAAATCCACGTTGGCTTGCCACTCCACGAGTTTCTCGTGACCCTTCATGGCATTGCCGAAACCGGCGCTGCTGGCCAGGCCCGCAATGGGCAGGGATTTCAGTTGTTCGAAATCCTGATGGGGTTTCTTCGCGCTGTCGATCGCGCGGTTGACCATGACGCGGTTTCCCCCAAAGCGTTGGATTGCCGTTTCGATCAGGTCGATGTCCAAATTGAGGTGTGCGTCCAATCCGCCGATGAGGATTTGGTTGGCGCCTTGCTCGAGGCTCCATTCTGCGTCGGCTAGAATGATTTCCCGCTCGGAGGCGCTGAAAACAAGATGCCCTTCCCTGGGCCGCATGGCGATTGTGACCGGAAGGTCGGTGGCCGCGATGCAGGCCTTGATCGTGCCGGGAGAAGGGGTGACGCCCCCTGTGGTGTAACAGCCAGCTACTTCAATCCGGGTTGCTCCTCCACGCTGGGCGCGGGAGATGTCTCCTGGGGTGCTGCACACAATCTGGAGATCGAAAGGAGCGTCCATGCTTTGGGCTCAAGATAGCAACGGCGAGGTCCACAAACGACGAAGCCGGACAATGATGCCGGCTTCGTAGTGCGAAAAGGACGTGGCCTTATTTGGCTGCCGTGAAAGTCCGCTTCTCTTTGATGCGTGCAGACTTGCCCGTGAGTCCACGCAAGTAGTAGATGCGTGCACGGCGAACCTTACCCACTTTCATGACTTCCACTGCTTCGAGGAAGGGGCTTGCAATGGGAAATACGCGCTCAACACCTACTCCGGAAGCCATTTTGCGCACGGTAAAAGTGGCGGTGGGTCCTTCGCCACGGCGCTGTATGACCGTGCCTTGAAAAACCTGGGTGCGCTCCTTCGAGCCCTCCTTGATCTTGTAGCTGATCTTGACGGTATCACCAGCCTTGAACTCGGGCCAATCCTGAACGGGAACGAGCTTTTGGGAAATTTGACGGAGACGATCCATGACGCGTGGGATGAAATAGGTCCGTTGAAACGGGGTGCAATATTACGACATTTCACGCCTCGTCCAACAAGTCGGGACGCAGGCGTTGCGTTCTTTCGATGGCCTGCTCCATTCTCCACTTGTCGATCTCGGCGTGATGGCCGCCGAGCAGAATGTCGGGGACCTTGTGGCCTTCCCATTCTGCGGGGCGTGTGTACACGGGAGGGGCGAGCAAGCCGTCCTGAAAACTGTCGGTCAGGGCGCTTTCCCCATCGCCGATGGCACCGGGAACAAGTCGGACGAGGGCGTCCGCAAGGACGGCTGCCGCCAGTTCGCCGCCACTGAGGACATAATCTCCGATGCTAATTTCCAAGGTGATCACGTGGTCACGGATGCGCTGGTCAATGCCCTTGTAATGCCCGCAGAGCATCAGCAGATTACCCGAAAGGCTCAGTTGATTGACCCTGCCTTGGGTGAGCCTTTCGCCGTCCGGCGTGAGGTAGATGATTTCGTCGTATTGCCGCTGTGAACGCAGGTCTGCGATGGCGTCCGTGATGGGTTGAATGGCCATGACCATGCCCGCTCCTCCGCCAAAGGGGGTGTCGTCGATTTTGCCGTGCTTATCGGTGGTCCACTTTCGGATGTCGTGCACTTCCACTTCCACGACGCCCGCCTTGCGTGCCCGTCCGACGATGCTCTCACTGAAGGGGCCTTGAAGCAGGTTCGGGACGGCGGATAGGATGTCGATGCGCATGAATCAGTATTCAGGATGGGCCGGTGCGTTGTCGAGGATGTCCTCGATGCGCTGCATGACATCCGGGGTCAGCAGCTGCACGGCTTCCGGTGCTCGCAGGTTCTCAGCCAGTTGCTCGGGTTTGGAGGCCCCCAGGAGTACGGTGGAAACGTGCGGGTTCTTCAAGCACCAGGCCAGCGCAAGTTGGGTCATGCTGGTTCCGATGTCGCCCGCCAAAGCTTCCAGTGAGGCCACTTTGGAGAGGTGCTGATCCGTGAGCAGGCGCTTGGAGATCCAGCTGAGCTCTTCGCGCTTCAATCGGACGTCCGACCCCACTTCCTTGTTGTACTTGCCGGTGAGGATGCCGGAAGCAAGCGGACTCCAGATGGTGGTTCCCAATCCCACGGTGCGATAGACGTCGGCGTATTCGACCTCCACCTTCCGCCGCACGAACATGTTGTACTGCGGTTGTTCCATGACGGGACCGATGAGGTGGTGCCGCTCGGCGATGCGGTGGGCGTCCATGATTTCTGCCGCGCTCCATTCGCTCGTGCCCCAGTAAAGGATTTTGCCCTGCTGAATGAGCTGGTGCATCGTCCAGACGGTTTCCTCCATGGGGGTTTGCTTGTCCGGGCGGTGGCAGAAGAACAGATCCAAGTAGTCTACGCGAAGGCGCTTCAGGGCGTCGTGGCAGGCTTCTACGACGTGCTTGCGGTTCAACCCGCGCTGGGTGGGCATTTGTCCGCCCGCTCCGAAGAAGACCTTGGAGGAGACGCACCACGTGTCGCGCGGCCAATCGCGCTGTGCCAGCAAGCGGCCCATTACTTCTTCGGAGGCGCCATGGGCATATACTTCGGCATTGTCAAAGAAGTTGATGCCGGCGTCATAGGCCATGTCCAGCAGCCGTCCGCTGGTGCTGTCGTCGATTTGACTGCCGAAGGTGATCCAGCTTCCCAAGGAGAGTTCGGTGAGCTGCAGTCCACTGTTGCCAAGCCTGCGGTATTCCATGCCGCGAAGTTAGCGGGACGCGGTTGGTACCGAACCTGGGCATGTCTTTCGTTGTAATTTTCATGCACCGGCAATGCTCCGGTGCAAACAACCCCACCTCCATGGAGCATTCGACCTACGCGTCCGCTGTGGCGCGCCCTTTCGAAGTTTACAACAGCATATTCCTGACCCTCCCGCTGGACGGGATTCGCGGGACGGGACTGCGCGTTCCGCTCTTTGCCGAAGCGTGCAGGGAGGGTTTGGCCGCTGGCCGATCGCCCATGGATTTGCTCTCTGCGCACCTGTCCGAGGTGCATCTGTCGGAAGAGGAGAAGGTGGGGCTGTTGTTTCGGTACGTGCAGTACATAGAGCGTCAGGTCGTCCTCGTGGACGCTTTGGAAGATGCCCGCTATGACCGCCTCAATGATCTGGAAGGTGCCGAATCCCTCGCGGGTATTTTGCCCCGCATTGCCCGCCGCGGTTTGGAGGACGCTTTGTCCCATGCGCTGGAAGGCCAACACGTGCGGGTGGTCTTGACGGCCCATCCCACGCAGTTTTATCCGGGCACTGCGCTCGGTATCATCACGGATCTCACCTCCCGCATCGAAGACGGTGACCTGGAAAGCGCCCACAACCTGCTGCACCAGTTGGGCCTGACCCCCTTTTTCCAGACCAAGAAGCCCACGCCTTACGAGGAAGCGGTCCGCCAAAGCTGGTACCTCGAGCACGTTTTTTTTGAGGCCATTCCGCAGCTGGCGCTTCGCGTAGCAGCCTCCACCGGGGTGTCGCTCGAAACGGCGGCGGGTTTGTTTTCCATCGGTTTCTGGCCGGGCGGAGACCGGGATGGCAATCCATTTGTGGATGCGGGAACGACATTGCGCGTGGCCCGGCGCTTGCGGTTGACCTTGTTGCGCTGTTACCGCAGGGCCTTCCGTCAGCTGCGTCGCCGCATCACCTTCAAAGGGCTTGATGTCGAGCTGGACGCACTCCAATCCAAGGTGGAAGAGGCGATTCTCGCCATCGATTCACAGGTCTTTGACGATGAGGGTGTGCTGGAGAGCCTGGAGGCCATCGAAACGCGGGTACGCCGTGACTTTGGTGGTCTGCATGCCGAGGACATAGCGCGGTTGCGTGTAGCCATTCTGATGTTCGGACGCCATTTTGCGGCCATCGACATCCGCCAGGACAGCCGGGTCTTGCGTCGCTCGGCGGATGCGCTGGGTTTGCCGTCTGATGCAGAGGGCCTTCTGGGTTCGGCAGGGGTGCAGCCCATGGCCGACGGAACAGACGATGTGGTGTCCGACGCCTGGAATGTCATGGCGTCCATTCGGGAAATCCAGCAGCTCAATGGGCCACGGGGTTGTCACCGCTTCATCATCAGCAATTGTCGGGGAGCAGAAGATGTGATTCGATTGTTCACGATGGCGCGCCATGCTTTGGGAGAGGAAGGAATGGCCCTTGATGTTGTGCCGCTCTTTGAAACGGTTGATGACCTGGCGGGCGCTCCCGACCAGATGCGGAGCCTGTTTGGCATGCCCCAGTATCGCCGCCACTTGGCAGCTCGAGGCCATGTGCAGCACGTCATGCTCGGTTTCAGTGACGGGACAAAGGATGGGGGATACTTGAGGGCCAATTGGTCCATCCACCTGGCCAAGGAACAACTCTCCGCAGTGTGCCGAGAAGCAGGAGTGGAGGTGGTCTTTTTCGATGGGCGAGGAGGTCCGCCCGCCCGAGGTGGGGGCAATACCCACCGCTTTTACGCCTCTCTTGGTCCCGATGTCGAGACCCGAGAGGTCCAGACGACGATTCAAGGTCAGTCCATCAGTTCCAATTTCGGCACCCCACGCAGTGCCTCCTACAATTTGGAGTTGCTGCTGACGGCGGGCATTCAGCACAGGCTGATTGACCCTGAAAAGTCGCGGTGGACCCCCGAGCAAAGGGTCCTGATGGATGACCTGGCCGAGCGGAGTTATGCCGAATACAATGCGCTGAAGGCCCATCCGGCGTTCATGGACTATCTCTCCACGTACGGCACACTCAAGCACTATGGCGCCACCAACATTGCCAGCCGTCCGACAAGCCGGAAGAAGGACGGTCCACTGACCTTGGATGACCTCAGGGCCATTCCCTTTGTGGGCTCATGGAGCCAGCTGAAGCAGAACGTTCCGGGATTCTTCGGTATCGGCACGGCACTGGCCGAGTTGGACAAGCAGGGTCGACTGGACGAGGTGTGCGCGTTGTATCGGGATCAGCCCCTGTTTGCCGCGTTGCTGGAGAACAGCATGCAGAGCATGCGGAAGTGCAACTTCGCCTTGACCGCACATTTGGAGCATGACGGGCGTTTTGGAGACCTCTGGAGCGCGGTGCGCAAGGAGTTCCAGTTGACGCGAACACTCATCCTCAAGGTGTCCGGTCAATCTGAGCTGATGGAGCGCGCTCCGTCCATCGCCGAGTCCATTGACCTCAGAGAATCCATCATACTGCCGCTCTTGGTCATCCAGCAGGCCGCATTGCAATGGCTGGACGGACAGGGCGCGTCTCCTGCCGCAGGACCTGTTCTGGAAAAGTTGGTGGTGCGAACGATGTTCGGCATCATCAATGCCGGCCGCAACGCGGTCTGACTTTCCGGGTTTTCCTCTCCTCTTGCGGGATTTGCCCCCATCAGAAAGCCCCGCCGGGAGGCAGGGCTTTCGAATGGGTTTTGGCGGTGTCTCGGTATCAGGGACGGCCTTCCTCCAACGGGCGTGCCATGTCTTGGGGCATGGACTTCGGCGTTGTCACGAAATCGATTTCGTCGATGAGGTTCTGGGCGCCGGCCATTTTGTCAATGACCCACATGACATAGCGGATGTCTACGCTGATGGTGCGCTGCAGCTCGGGTTCGAAGGCGATGTCGCCGCTCATCGCTTCCCAGTTGCCGTCAAAGGCAAGGCCGATGAGGTCGCCGTTGCCGTTCATGACGGGACTTCCTGAGTTGCCGCCTGTGATGTCGTTGTTGGAGATGAAGCACAGGACCAGGTTGCCGTCATCGTCGGCGTAACGCCCAAAGTCGCGCTGGCGCAAAAGAGACTCGAGGGTGCCGTCGACCACGAATTCAGGGTTGCTGTTGTCCTTCTTCTGCAAAATGCCGTCCGACGTGGTGACGAAGTCGTAATGAACGGCATCGGCGGGGTCGTAATCGCCCACCGTTCCGTAGGACAGACGCATGGTCGAGTTGGCGTCCGGGTACCACATTTTGTCGGGGCTCATCTCACGCAAGCCAGCGGTGAGGAGGCGATAGCCTTCGTCGAACTTGCCCTGTTCGGGTGAAGCGAAGTAACCCCGGTACGTCTCGATCAGGCTCATGGCCGCAGCGATGGCGAGGTCCTTTTCCAATGCCTTCTCGCTGGGGTTGGCGATGAACTCCTCGAAACGAACGGGATCCGTGAGGAAGCTCTTGGGGTACATCTTGTCGGCGTAGCGCTTGAAATCGCCCTTGTACTTGTCGTTGACGTTGGCAAAGAATGTGGGCTGCTGGTCGGCTGGAATGTCGTTCATGTACTTGCCCATCAGGTTGATGAACAGGTCGCGATCGGTCTCCATGTCGTAATCCTTGAAGAAGCCCTCGGCCCGGGCGCGCAAGCTGGCGGCGGCACCGCCGGCGCGGTCTGCGTCCTCGCTGAAGAGGCCTTGTGCGCCCATTCCGACGCGGAAGGCGAAGAGCATCAGGTCACACCCGATCAGGCCTGCCTCCAAAGAGTAAACCTGTCCTTGGACCGTGGCGTCGGTGTTTTCATAGTATGTGCTGAGGAGTTCAAGAGCCGCTCCGTATTCAGTGCGGCGCTCCGGAGATTCGTTCACCCAAGCGGTGAAATCATCTTCCAAGGCTTTTTTCTTTCCGTATACGTCCAATGCGCGCAGTCCTTTGGATTGACCGATGTAGTACTTCCAGTAGTTGGCGGTCTGGGCATACTTGGCGGCATATTGGATGCGCACCGCTGGATCGGCATCCATGTGCTTCTTCATGGTCTTCAGCTTGAGATCGCGCACGTTGACTACACTGGGGTTGTAGAGGTCGAGGGCTTGCTGGATTCCGCGGCTGCTCAAGAAGCGATCGGTGCTGCCGGGATAGCCCATGATCATGGTGAAGTCTCCGTTCTGGACTCCGTCGAGGCTGACCTTGAGGTGGCGCTTGGGCTGGTAGGGAACATTGTCCTCGCTGTAATCGGCGGGGTTGTTGTCGCCGTCCGCGTAGATGCGGAGCAGGGAGAAGTCACCCGTGTGGCGGGGCCACATCCAGTTGTCGGTGTCGCCGCCGAATTTGCCGATGCTCTCAGGGGGATTGCCCACGAGGCGGATGTCGGTGTAGTCACGGTATACAAAGAGGTAGAATTCATTGCCGTGATAGAAGCTCTTGATCTGAGGGCGGAAGTCAGGATTGATGCCCTTTTCCTCTTCTTCGATCTGGCTGATGACACCCTGGATGGTCTGTTCACGTGTCGCTTGGTCCATGTCGGATGTGACATCCGCCAAAACGCGCTCGGTTACGTCTTCGATGCGTTGAAGAAAGGTCACACTGAAGTCTGGTATGGGCTTCTCTTCTTCGAGTGCCATGGCCCAGAATCCGTTGGTCAGGATGTCGTCCTCCACGGTACTGAAGCCTTGGATGGCGCCGTAAGCACAGTGGTGGTTGGTGAGGACCAAGCCTTGGTCGGAGATGATCTCGGCCGTACAACTTCCTCCATTCAACGTGATGATGGCATCTTTCAGACAAGCCTGGTTCAATGAGTAGATGTCTTCGGCCGATAGATTCAGGCCCATCTGTTGCATTTCAGCTTCGTTGATGCGCTTGAGCATGTGAAGGAGCCACATGCCTTCGTCGGCCCTGGCAGTAGTTGACGCGAGTTGAATGGCTGCGAGGAGCAGCAGGAAGATGCGTTGCTTCATGATGTTGTTCGTCGTTGGCCTCGGTTTCCATGCACCGGAGGGAGCGCGAAAATAGCAGGAGATTCGAATCAGCGACGCTCTTTGCCTGAGGATGCCACCTCAGGTGTCCATGTCGTCACTCTGATCAGGCTGTCCAGGCTGTAGTAAAGGACCGACAAATCAGGACCGTTGATTCGGTCGAGGACGTGGTAGGGCCCCATGGTCAAACGCGTGGACGGAAGATCCATGATCAAGGGATTGTCATACGTCCCGGCTTTATGGCGGAGCTGGGATGAATGGGCGATTTCTGCGAGCGCCTCGAGATCTGCCGTAGACCATTTCCCGGTATGGGGTCCTTTGGGTTCGATGTGGGCGCGTCCGTTGAAACGCGCCGCCCCGTCGGATTCCACTTCCAGCGTGAACGCAGGGCAGGGGCCGAAGCACATGGATTTGGAGTAGGAAAGGATGGGCGACCCTTCACCTTTCAGGTATTGCTTGGGGCCAGCGCAAGACGCACCGCAGATTCCCAAAACTCCGAGGGCCATTCCCAGCATCCACTGAACCTGGCCCTTCGTCCGTTCACGCGGCAGCTTCATTTCTTCCGCTTCTGGTTGCGGGCCTTGCGCGTTTGGTCGCGTTGCTTCTTCATCTCTTCCGCCCTCTTCTGTTGCTCTTTTTGCATGGCTTCCAGGCGCTCCGCGAATCCGCCTTTCTTTTTTTCTTCTTGTGGGCGGGCCTGCTTGGTTTTGATCTTCTCTCGAATCTTGTCCTCATCAATGAAGAACTTCTTGACCAAGAATACCTGACCCATGGTGGTCACGTTGGCCATGAAGTAATACAGGCTGAGTCCGCTGGCGTATTGGTTGAAGAAGAACAGCATGAAGAAGGGCATGATGCGCATCATGATGCGCATGTCGGGCATGCCGGGTTGGGTTGGCATTGCCTGCTGCGACATGTTCTGGTTCATGTACAAGAACATGGAAGCCGCCATGAGCAGAGTGAACCCTGATACATGTGCGCCATAGAAGGGAATGTCGAAGGGAAGGTCCAATATGCTGTCATAGGCTGCGAGGTCCTCCGCCCACAAGAATGACTTGCCCCTCAGTTCGATATTGGCCGGAAAGAACCGGAACATCGAGTACAACAAGGGCATTTGAATCAACTGGGGCACGCATCCCGCGATGGGATTGACTCCGCTGTCGCGGTACAGTTTCATGGTTTCCTGCTGCCGTTGCATGGCATCCTCCTGCTCGGGATACTTCGCATTGATGGTGTCCAGATCGGGCCTGAGCACCTTCATTTTGGCGGAACTGACGTAGTTCTTCCATGTGATGGGTGCCAAAACCGACTTGATCAGCAGCGTCATAACCAAGACGATGAGACCTGCCGAGCCCATGTATTTGGCGAGAAACGCATAAACCGGGAAGATGCAGTTCCGATTGATCCAGCCGAAGATCCACCAACCGAAATCAATCACACGGGCGATTTCTCCCCAACCTGTGGTCTGGAGGGAGGCCACGTCATTGGGGCCGAAGTAAAATCGCACCTTGGCAATTTCTCTTCCATCGATGTCCTCCGTGGGAAGGGTCACATCCATGCCGTAGCGCATGTTGATGGAAGTGTCCTGGGCATCCAAGGGGGGGAGGCTCCTCAATTTTCCGGAGGTGAAACCGGCATCAGATCCCACAATGGCAGAGAAGTAATTCTGCTTGAAGGCTACCCACTCCACTGGGTCTTCAATCAGGGCTTCATCGTCCCGACCCTCATACAGGTAGTCGCGTCCACGTCCTTGTTCACGATAGTAAATGCTGCTGCGCTGGCGCTCCCAATCGATGCCCTTTTCGTTGTGCCGCCCGTCCGCTTGCCACTGGAACCCGACTTCGCCCCGGGCACCCTCGAACCGGGCTTGCACGTCCACGAGGTACCCATCGATGCTGTATGTGAGCTGACGCAGCGGACCTTCACCCCGGTTCGTGAGGACCAATTTGCCTGCTCCTTGTTCCGCGATGTCGAACCGCTGGTCGTAGGAACCCTCGCCCCGTGCAATCCAGTTGATGTCAGATCCACCTTCGGTCCACATCTGAATGGGCTCCTGCCCCCAGAAGTCGACATAGCCGTCCTTCAGCATCGCTCCTACGATGTTGCCCCCGTCGCTGGACACCACGACATTCAATTGGTCGGAGCTGAGGGTCGCGGTTCGGGCGACATAGGTGCTGTCTGCGTCCAGGTTCCGTCCGCTGGGAAGTTCTACGATTTCGTCTGCGGTCTCAGGTGTCGGTGCCGTGCTCTGCTCAGCTGCCGGCTCCTGCGGCACGGGCGCGAAGTACATCTGATACACGATGACCATCGCGAAAATCAGCAGGAATCCGGTTATGGTGTTGCGATCCATGGGGCGGCAAACTTAAGGTTTCACCACGCGTGAGCGAGGTCATTCATCCAAAGCCCATTCACTTTCATGGCTTGCTCCAGGATGTCTCGAACACATCCCTCGCCACCTTTGACCGGACTCACGTAGTCGCAAATGCTGCGGATTTCGGGAGCTGCATCATGGGGGCAGCAGGCGATGCCGGCCGCTTTGAGTACCGGAATGTCCGGAATGTCGTCTCCCATGTAGCAGACCTGGGCCGGGTCGACCTCCCAGCGGTCGCAGAGGGATTGGAATTCAGTGATTTTCAGTGCGGCACCCATGATGATCTCTTTGACGCCCAGGCCGTTCATCCTTCGGACCACCTCGTCGCTTTGCCCCCCGGATATCATGGCGATGCGCAGGCCGCACTTTACGGCATGTTGCACGGCATAGCCATCTCGGGTGCTGGCCGTTCTGACTTGCTCTCCACCGGGCATGAGGTAGACCGTTCCGTTGGTGAACACACCATCGTTGTCAAATACAAATGCCTCAATGTTCGCCAGTCGTTGCTTGAATGGGAGGGAGTGTAGGGTGTCCATGATGTGAAAGGATGAGGTTGGTCAGGAGCCGATGGATTTCGGCGAAATCTGGTGGGTTGGCTCCGGACGATCCGAGTGCTTTGACCTGTTGGTCGAGGGTGGTTCGGTCGTTTCGCGATGCAGGCCCTGACACGGTGTCCAATGCATTTCCAGTGAGCGCTTTGGAAACACTTGCCTCGATCAGGGGGCGCAGGACGGCTCCCGGGAGCGCATGCGCCTTCAGGTACATTTCCACCGCACCGATCCAGGCCGCGGTCAGGTTTCCACCGAGAACGGCTCCCAAATGGAGTTGGGGCCGGCTTTCGGCCGTCAACCGAAAGGCGTGGGGTGCGAGTTCCTGTGCCCATTGGAAGAGAGGCTCGTGGTCCGTTTCCACGCCCATGGGGAGGGCATTCCAATCCGGGGCTCGCTCTGTGCCGAAGGTCATGGGAGGCCACATGACGGCCCGCCGGTGGTTTTCCACGGGCAGGACATCCAATGGAACCGCTCCCGCGTGGTGCACCAGGATCGCGTCGGGGGAGAGGGTGGCCTTCAATCGATTCGCCACTTGTTCGATGGAATCGTCTGGAAGGGCCAGAAATACTGCGTCGCCCTTTTGTCTTTCCGGCCAATGGGAAAGCCCCCGTACTCCACCTGAATCTTGGCGCCCCCACCTTTCCACGGCGATGTTCATGGATTCCAGGCGGTCCGCCAAAGGGCGACCCAGACGGCCCATTCCGATGACGTGGGCGCGGGCAATCATGGTGTTGGGGCGGCTGGGCGTTTCAACAGCCTCTTTCTCCTTTGTCGCACCGACATCAGGGCCCCGCCCGTCATGATCAGGCATCCCAACCAGAGCAGATTGATCTGGGGGAAGACCACCGCTTGCATGACGATGAAATCACGGCGAATGGAAAGGTTCTCCCAAATGACCGTCTCAAAGGTGGCCTCGCCTGGACGGAAGCCGTCGATGCGGACTTTGACCCCACGGTCTTCCAAGGTTACCATGTCGGGGATCAATAGGCTGTCTCGCACGATGTACAAGGCGACGAAATTGGTGTCGGGGCCATTTCCGGTGAGCCTGAAATGGGCCGCGACAGCGAGGTCCTTGTCGAGCAATCCGTAGGAAGGTTTCTCTTCCATGGTCACGGCCGAAATGGAGTCCAATGCCAGGATGGACCTTCCGATGACCAGGCTGTCGCGCCGCATGAGGTCGTGTTTTCTGCCGTCCATCCAACCGTCTTCATCGGCTTCCGGATCCGAGACCCTTCCCCATTTGATATGGGTGTAGAGATCCCTGTTCCAAAAACGCTTCGTATCGGGCTCCGGGGCATTGCCCATCTGTTCGTTGAGCTGAATTCTCGGCTCGAGAGTAAAGGCAAAAGGTCCGGGTTTGCCTGCCGACCAAGGCCGCGCTTCGTTTCGCTGCCTTTCATTGGCAATGGGAATGAAGGTCCAATGACCGCTTTCGAGGTCTGACGTGAAAGCAGGGGCTGCCGTGTGGTCAGCATGGGCCTGAAAGAGGAACCCTTCGTTGGCCACCACTTGCCCCGTCTTGTATTCGGCAGGAGAGGTTTGGAAGTAGTCCACAGCGAATTTGGCATGAATGCCTTGCTGTCGGCGCTCGCGATAGCGCACATAATACGGCCCCATGGCGATGGTGTCCCCTTCGAGGAGCAGGAGGTCCTCCTTGTTGGAGAGGGATTCGTTCAGCATGGCCAGGTCGCCGAATCGATTCTGGGATATGATTTCCTTCTTCGCGTTGGAAAGGACCGCGCCGAAAATGACCAGGGCGAAACCTATGTGGGCGATGCTCGCTCCGGCGTGGTCCCATCGACCCTTCAGGAACTGAACGATGTAGTCCGCATTGGACGAGGCGGACCAGAGACAAGCGAGAAGCAGGGCCACCCGGGGCGCTTCCCATGTTTCGAATCCGTAGGAAAGAAGGACCATTCCCGTCAGTACCAGGGCTGCCAACAGACTGCGAAGGAGTGACATGAAAATCGGCTTTCCCGGATTTCTGCCATACTTCAAGAATTGGGTGAAGGCCGTGATGGTGACGAAAAGGAAGGCAAGGGGGACCTGTATGGCGTGATAGGTGGCGTCGAAATCGGTGCCGGGCGCCAAGTCGTGCGTGGCCAGCTTGCGCGCCAGCGCACTGCCTGTGGATTGATGAAGCCGCTCAAACCAACCGCTGAAAGGCTCCAGGAAGTGGTTGATGACCGGGAGGCTCGTCTGAAACGTAATGTGCACGGCTGATGCGAACATCAGCATGCCCCCAACGAACATCCAGAATTCGCGCGTCCACAAGGGACTTTCCTCCCGTGTCCTGGGCAGATGCTTCAGGTGGCCCCTGAGAATGGCGATTCCCATCGTCATCAACAACCCCAGAATGCACAACGCGGGGTTCAAGGCCACGATTCCCACACCCAAGGCAGCCATGATTCCGCCGAACGTTACCCGGTCGCGCCCGGGAGGCAGGACGAGGAGGGCGAACAGGGCACAGCAGGAGAGCAAAAAGGCCAGCAGCTGGGGCAGAATTCCACTGTCGACAAAACTGTGGACGGAGGTATCGCCCAGGATGCCGCTTTTGGTCAGGAAGGTGGAATACACGACCAGCAAGAAACCAAGGCCTATCATGAGGTAGGTTGCGGTGACCGCCGTACCGGGTTTGGCTTGGTTGATCAACAGCAGGTGGGCTCCTGCGACCAATGCAAGCCAGGGGACCAAGGAACTGTTTTCCACAGGGTCCCATGCCCAGAAGCCGCCAAAACTCAACGCTTCATAAGCCCATGCGCCACCCATGAGGATGCCGGCCCCGAGGATGGCCACGCCAAAGAAGGCCCATGAAACGGCCCGGCGCATCCAGGTTCGGTGGTCTTCGGTCCACAGTCCGGCCAGGGCCAAGGCGAAGGGCATCAGTGTACTGGCGAATCCCAGGAACAGCGTCGGAGGGTGGATGACCATCCAATAGTTCTGAAGCAGCGGGTTCAATCCCTGGCCATCTGCGAATTCGGGAATGAGTGCCAGGTAGTCCGGGTTCAGTGTCCAAGGCAAACCGGCGTTTTGTGGCGCTTCACGAAGCAGTAGGAAGGGGTCAAGGCCCAATTGGAAATCCCCGAACCAAAGGCCCAGCAGCATGGAAGTGAGTCCGGTAAGAATGCCTCCGTGAATCGCCATGACAGGGGCTTCGAGCTTGCCGGGATTCCGCTTGAGGAACACGATCGCCAGGACCAATATCCAGAACATCCACATGAGGAATCCACCTTCTTGTCCACCCCAAAAGCTGGCCAGCACGAGTCCAGGCGACATGGTGTCATTCAAGTGCTTCCATATGTACTGGAATTCGTAACGGTGGCTGAAGATGAGCAGATAGAACAGGCCCATGGCGCTGAACAGGGCCGCTGCCTGGATGCGAAAGCCCCATTGCCCCATGCGCATCCATTGGTCATCCCGGGATTTGACGGCCCGGGTGTATCCTATCGTGGCGGCCAGACCCGAAGCGAATGCCAACGCGATGAGCAGTCGGCCGAGCGATGCGGCCCAGGTCCATTCTCCGGTGTAGGCGATGTCCACGATTGAGGTTGCTCCAGTATTGAGTTTCAGCCGGCTTCCGGCACGGCTTCAGCGAGGCTGTGGCTTTCTTCGTTGTACTTGCTCGGGCACTTCATGAGCATGTCCGTAGCAATGAATTCTCCGTCGATCACTTTGCCGTACAAATCGATGGATTCACTTTGTTCCAGGCCGGTCGGTTTGGATTTGCGCAGCAGCACTTCTTGGACCTTGCCATCCTTGTCCTTCATGTGGAACCGGGTTTCTGCCACATCCTGCAATGGGTCGTAAAGGACAGGGTAGTTGGCATCCAATGTGCCAGACACCTTGAATTCGATGCCAGGTTCAGCGAATGCCCGGGCAAAGACGACAGATTCCGTGTTGGTGGTGAATACACTCAAGAGCGTGCCGAGAAGAACGGCAACCATCAGAATGACAACAATGTTGAGGCGGCTCATGGTTCAGCGGTGAGATTCTTTGGACTCTGCTTCCAATCGACTCAAACGACGGTCCATGCGCCACAGGGCGATGGCCAATCCTGCGAGTATGATGAGGGCGACACCCGTCACGACATGGGCTTTCCCGCTTCCAAAAAAGAAGCCTTCGAGTGAGTTGAGTAGGGTCAATGCGAACATGATCTAACGTTCAACGCGACAACAGAGAGTAAGCGATCCGGTTCATCCGCAGGCGCAGGGTGTACATCCAGTAGCACAGGGAACCCCAGCCGATCACGGCGGGATAGAAAACGGCCCGCAGGCTGTTGTCGAGATCGTATTTGTTGAATCCGGGATTGCCGTCCTTTCCGGGGTGTAGGCTTTCGGTGTATCGCGGAAGTACCATCAGCAGGATGACCAGCATGACGAAGGCAAAAACGTTGTAGACGGCTGCAAGGCGGCCCACCCGATCGTCATCGCCCATGGCCGATCTCAATATCAGGTAGCCCGAATACAGCAGGACCGTTACAAGGGCACCGTTGAGTTGAGGGTCAGAGACCCACCAGGCGCCCCATGTCCATCGTGCCCACAAGGAGCCCGTGGCGAGTCCAAGGAGTCCGAAAAGAAGGCCTGTGCGCACCGCTGCTTCCGCCCTGAGGTCCCACATGACTTTTCCCGTTCTCAGTTGTCCCAGAGAAGCCACGAATCCCAGCCCCATGATGAAGAACATGGAAAACCACATGGGGACATGCCACAAAAGGTTGCGGATGCTTTCGATGATGTTGGGTTGGAAGGGAAAGCTAAACCCCAATTGAGGGGTGGATTCATCCGGTTTGTTCGCAACATAGGATGTGGGAATGTCTCCTTTGGCAGCTTCCTCGACAAAGCAGGCGTTCCCCAAGAACAGGGTGCCTGCCGAAGGCGTGAAAACGAATGCGTCCAACGCCCGCGAAGGCAAGACGCCGGGAACGTTTACTGCCACGGTGATGCCGTGCGGTTGGACTTCTTGCGTCTCCGTTTTCAGCAATTGGTCACCGGCGCGCAAAACCACGGTGAATTCCGAGAGGGACGCGCCTTCTTTGCCAAAGGGCTGTCCTGCGGCCGTCAAGGTGACGGTTTGCATTCCCAGTTTCAGTTGCGAGGGAGCTGCAGTCACCAGTCCCGGCTGAAGCGGTGTAGAAAATCCGCGAAGGATGACGTACGCCAGCAGGACGATGCCACCTCCTTTCCAGATCCAATTCCATGCGCCGTTCATGCGCGCCAAATGTAGGGGAAGAGTATGCACGCAAGGGTGGCGGTCCCTGCGCTGATGGCTGCCAGGAACAAGGGGTATTCCGCGAGTATGGCCCAAGGTGTGTCGGACAAGGCTCCCCGGGTCAGACGCGTGGAAAGGATGAGCTGTGGAAGGAGCAAAGGCAATCCCAAAACCGCTCCCAGGGCACCGCTTCCCGCGCGGACTTGGGAGGCGACAGCCGAAACAAAAACGAGGGTGACCGTGATGGAAAGCCCACCCAGCCATGCTCCGAGGACCAACAGGGCTGGTTTTGTAAGCTCCCCAGCTCCTTGGGGCCAACCGAGGAACAGAATGAAAGCCCCGAGCACCAGAGCCGTCAAGGCGGTGGTGGTGAGAATGGAATGGAACAACTTGCCCAGGATGAGCCCGAGGGGATCGGCTGTCCATTGCAGGTATCTCCTCACATCGCTGCGCTCGCGGTCAAAGAGCCTGCCGATGGCAGTGAATCCGCTGAACAGATAAACCAACCAAAGCATGGCCGTCCATGACGCAGGGTCGGTGCGCTGGTCCGAGGCTTGAAAGGCCACGTAAACCGAGGCAACGGCGAACAGACCGACCGCGGCAAGTTGATGTCCCTGCCGCCATTCCAATTGCCATTCCAATCTGGCAACGGTCCATGCATTGCGGAGGGTGCGAAGTGAAAGGGCCATCAGCGGATGGAAAGGCTCGGAATGTTTGCCGCGACCTTACAAAAAAGCTCGGCCATGTTGCGGGCATCATCGATGGCGCGGTGCTCTGTTCCGGCCCAGCCTATGCCTTCATCCTCCAAGGCGTTCTTCAGTCCAATTTGGTTTCGAGAAGCTTTCCACTTTCCAAAGTGCTTTTGAAAGCAGACATGGGAATCCAGCCAGTCCAGTTCCACGTTGTGGAGTTGGGCATCCGTCAATAGCTGGCGCTTGTCAAATTCACCCCAACTCAGGGGAATGACTTGTTGCCGGCCGACCCCCATCCAGTCTTCATAATCCTCCATGACCTCGTCAAAAAGAGGGGCGCGGTCGACGTCGGATTGACGAATGGAGGTGAGCGAAGTGCAGAATTTGCTGATTACAGGGTGCATCAAGGGCCTGACAAAGGCGCAGAATTCCGAGACGATTTCAAGCTTGGCGTTGACCTTCACCGCGCCTACCTCTATGATCTCCACTCGTTTGGGGCGGCTGGTCCTCCAGCATGTCGCTTCCAGATCATACAGGATGTACGCCTTTTCCATGCGGTGCAAAGATAGCCTACCTGGAAGGTGAAGGATAGCGCGCGGACAGGGAGGAAGGGTTTTCCAAACCGTGGGAATGGATGATGTGCTCGATGGCAGCGTCATCCCCCTCTGGGTCGTACTCGCTTTTCAGGTCATGTCCGAACAAACGGGCAAGGCCTTGCCACATGAAGGCGCTCAATCGGCCTTTGAGTTCTTTGACCACCCCGTACGTGGTGCGGTGGGCTTGGCGGTCGATCAGTCGGATGAGGATGACACCCTCGCGCACTGTGAGCTTTCTGAGTTCTCCTTCGAATCGGGCTTTGAGGGCCTCCTCCTTTTGCTCAATGAGGGTTTTGCGCTCCTTGGGGGATTCAATCGCGGACAGTTCTGACTCGAGACTGTCCATGGCCAAACCCGCAAATTCCGCGTAGGGCCAGACTTTGAGCACCCGCTTTTCAAGGCGGCTGTAGCGCCGTGTTCCCGGTTGGGTGCGGTGGTCTTCTGGGATGCTCGGGCCCGGGGCAACTACGGCCTCATTCAGTTGAACCAAGGGAGGCAAGCTGTCGGTTGTGCAGGGGGGCGATTGTCCTTTCGCCGACATCATTGTGGCGGCAAGACACAGGCAGGTGCATGTGATTTTCAGGAACATCGCTTCTTTCCAACGGAATTTCCGCGGAAAAGTTGCCCTTTGGAATGCCCGATCAATCGGCAAAACGATTTCTCCATGCTGCACCCGAAGCGGTCTTTTCCGGGTGAGTGTCGAATGGCGTTTTGCCTTCGGCAGTGGCCAGAACCGCGGCAACTGCCGTCCAATTTTTCTCATTTCGACGGTTGGTCTGGTAACCGTCAAAGACATCACTTCCGAAATGCGCGGCGACGAAGCCGGTGTCGAACTTCCCTGAGATGAATGCAGGATGGTCCAGGACGAAGCGCCCGAAACCGAGGGTGGTTTCCACACCGTGGATGAGGTACTCGTCGATGGCCCGGCGCAGGCGCTCAATGGCTTGGTCGCGGTTCATGCCGTGGGCACACAACTTGGCGATCATCGGGTCGTAATGGATGGAGATTTCATCGCCGGTTTCCACGCCTGCATCTACCCGGATGCCCGGTCCTTCGGGCGCGATGTGGGAAGAGAGATGGCCGGTGGAGGGAAGGAAACCCGCCGGTACATCTTCCGCGTAGACCCGAAGCTCAATGGCGTGGCCTTGAATGCGCAGGTTTTCCTGCTTCAGCCGCAAGGTTTCGCCGCGCGCAATGCGAATCTGCTCCTCCACGAGATCCACTCCTGTGATCATCTCGGTGACGGGATGCTCCACCTGCAGCCGGGTGTTCATTTCCAAGAAGTAGAAATTCCGGTCGGCATCCACCAGGAACTCGACCGTTCCCGCGCCCACGTATCCGCATGATGCCGCGCAATCGAGGGCGCATTGGCCCATTCGGTCGCGCAGTTCTTCATCGAGCAGGGCGCTGGGTGCTTCCTCCACTACTTTCTGGTGTCGACGCTGAATGCTGCATTCGCGTTCGAAAAGGTGGACGCCGTTTCCATGCGCATCGCAGAGCACTTGGATTTCGATGTGGCGGGGTTCCGTGACAAAGCGCTCGAGGAACACGGCTCCATTGCCAAAGGCGCTCTTGGCCTCACTCATGGCCCGCTGGGTTGCGCTTCTGAGCATGGCGGGATCATGAACGACGCGCATGCCCTTTCCACCACCACCGGCACTGGCTTTGACCATGACCGGGAATCCAATCTGCTGCGCAAGGCGTTCGGCTTCATCAAGGTCTGTCACTTCGCCATCCGACCCTGGGACGAGGGGGACATTCTGCGCAGCGACCGCGGCCTTGGCGGAAAGCTTGTCTCCCATGGTGCGGATGCTGTCCGGCTGGGGTCCAATGAAAGCAATCCCGGCAGCTTCCACGGCTTGGGCAAATTCCGCGTTCTCGCTCAGGAAACCATAACCTGGGTGGATGGCATCCGCGCCGGTTTCCTTCGCCGCTGAAAGAATGCGGTCGGTGAGGAGATAGCTTTCGGAAGCGGGGGCGGGGCCAATGTGGACGGCTTCGTCGGCATAGCGGGCAAAAGGCATGTCCGCGTCGACATCGGAATACACGGCCACGCTTTGCAGCCCCATCGCCCTGACGGTGCGCATGATCCGAAGGGCAATTTCCCCGCGGTTGGCCACAAGGACCTTCGTGATGGGGCGGGGGGAGGCAGCATGGTTCATGGTAGCCGTAAAAATGCGGATTTTCAGTCCAATGGATACCGGCGGGCGATCAGCCTTTCAAAAATGCGATCGGGCAGGAGGCGTTTCAAGACAATGGCCAAGCGCTGCAAGGGTGGGGCCACAGTCACATAAAGCGGCGGTTTGCGCTGGTCCAACAGTCTGAGGACGGCCTTGCCCATGTCTTCCGGGTCCTTGGCGTGTGCGACTTCCGCGTTCACCGCTTCGCAAACGGCTTCGAATCCGGGGTTGACCCCGTGGTCTGGGTTGGCCACGCGGAGCCGATTGTTGTTGATGGCGGTGCGGAAGTCACCTGGGCGCAGGACGGTCACGCGCACGCCGTGGCGCGCGAGCTCCATGCTTTGGGCCTCTGCGATGAGTTCCACAGCGGCCTTGGAGGAGCAGTAGACGCCTCGAAAGGGCAAGCCCACGACGCCGGCAACGCTGCCCACGTGCATCAGATGGCCCTTCGTTTGGATGAGATGGGGAATGGCTGCCCGGCTGACGGTGTGCAGGCCTACCACATTGGTCTGAAAGACGGTCAGCAGTTCTTCCTCGGTCGTGTCGCCCATGGCGCCCATCATGCCGATGCCCGCGTTGTTCACCACCGCATCCAAGCGCCCTTCGTTTTCCAGCAAGGTTTGGATGGCTTGATGGACCGATTCCGGACGGGTAACGTCCAGGCTCAAGGTTCCGGGAATGCCCGGCCTTGGAGCGGAGGTTTCCACGCGCCGTCCGGTGCCCCAAACCCGGTGGCCGGATTGGGCCAGCACACCTGCAATGGCGGCCCCAATGCCTGTCGTGGCACCGGTAATGAGGACAACTTTGGCTTTCGGGAGGAAGGCGTCGGACATGGCCGAAATATGGGCAAAAAGAGAGGGCAAGCGATTCCCATCGCACCGCTACGACCACTTACCCTTGCTGCCTTCCGGCCCTGGGGGATTCAGTGGGAGCTGGTCGTGGGAGACTTGCCCTCCGTGGACAAAGGTAGGACAGGACCCGTCCCTTTGTATGCCGCTGTTTTCGATATTGCCCTTTGATTCACCCGCAACATGGAAAGTGCATTCGACTCCGATCATTCCAAGCGTTCTGAGCGACCTTTGATTCCCCCTTTCCTCTTTGGCCATGGCCTGGCCGGTGCTGGACTGATCTTGATGGGGTATCTGCTGGCTTACATGGTCCAATTTGAGTCGCTCCTGGGTGCATGGACGGGGCCGGCAATGTTGACGGTGGTGGTGATGGTCATGGTGATGGTGCTCATCACGGCCAAGAGGGAAGAAGGGGCGCTTCGGTTCGGACGCGCCTTTGGTCTTTCGCTCATTTCAGGCATGTTGACACGGTTGGGATACACGGTGTTCAACTTGCTTTTGTTTCATGTGATGCGGCCCGATTTGAGAGGTGCTTATGTAGAGTTGGTCATGGACAAGAGCCTGGAAACCATCGGTTCTTTGGGAGGTGTCATGGAGGGCAGCATGACTGAACTCTTGGAGAAATCCACGCGGTTTTCCATTTCTGTCCCGGGTCAATTGCTGGACGCAGCCATGAGCGCATTCTGGATTGCCTTTGTGGCATTGATTGTCGCAGCCATCATGAAGAGGAATCCCGAAACTGCCGGAGGCTTCCAAGGCTGACCTTACCTTGCACTTCAAGGCGAATGCCCCCACTGGAATGGAGACCGACGCGCTGACATCACCGACCCGACCCGACCTCGATTTGAGCATCGTGGTGCCCCTCTTCAATGAGGAGGAGAGCCTTCCTGAACTGATGACCTGGATTGCCCAGGTTCTCCAGGGGCGCTCCTATGAGGTGGTCTTCATTGACGATGGCTCCACAGACGGATCCTGGAAGGTGATACAGGAGTTGAAGGCCCATCACGGCGACGCTGTTGTGGGTTTGAGTTTTGCTCGGAACCAGGGCAAGAGTGCTGCATTGCACACGGGTTTTCGTGTGGTACGGGGAAAGGTCGTCATCACGATGGATGCCGACCTGCAGGACAGTCCAGATGAAGTGCCCGAACTCGAACGGCGCATTGTTGAGGATGGTCTCGACATGGTGAGCGGGTGGAAGAAGAAGCGATACGATCCGATTACCAAGACCCTGCCTACCAAGCTGTACAATTGGGCGACACGCAGGGTCAGTGGCATCCACCTGCACGATTTCAATTGCGGACTCAAGGCATACCGTCGCGAAGTGGTGCAAGCCGTGGAAGTCAATGGGGAGATGCACCGATACATCCCCGTTTTGGCAAAGCAGGCCGGCTTCTCCCGGATTGGAGAGCAGGTGGTTCAGCACCGCGCCCGGAAATACGGCAGCACCAAGTTTGGCCTCGAGCGATTTGTCAATGGTTTCCTGGACCTGCTTACAATTGCCTTCATCGGCAGATTCGGTCACAAGCCGATGCACCTTTTCGGTGTGATGGGAACACTCATGTTCATCGGGGGCTTCGGTCTGTTTGCTGCCATCGGCGGGTACAAGCTCTGGGCCTTGTCGGAAGGCGTCGTCGCGCGCAACATTGCCGATATCAGTGCCTTTTACATCGCCCTCGTCTTCATGATGATGGGACTCCAGCTTTTCCTGACCGGTTTCGTAGCGGAACTCGTCACGCGCAACGCGCCCCGCCGAAACGTCTACCTGCTCAAAGACAAGCTTTGACTCGGGGCTTCACTCAAGAAATCACGCCGCTGCCAAGGACCTCTTCACCGGTTTCGGCGTCGTGCCAGGCGGCAAACTGACCCGGGGCAATTCCGGATTGGGGCTCGTCGAATACCAGGCGCCATTCGTCTTCAACACAAGTCAAGGTGGCTTCTTGCAGGGGCTGGCGATATCGGAAGCGTGCTTTGACGCGCAAGGGGGCGAAGGGCTCCGGGCGGAGGTCCGTTCGAATCCAGTGAACGGCGGCATCGTCCATGGCCAAGCCTTGCCGGATGAGGCCCGGATGCCGGTCGCCTTCTCCCACGAACAAAGTATTGGATTCCATGTCCTTGTCGATCACGAAGAGGGGCTCGACGTGTCCACCGACATTGAGTCCGCGGCGCTGGCCGATGGTAAAAAAGTGCGCTCCTGGGTGCTGACCGACTTCCCTGGCGTGAACGAGGTCCAAGGTTGGCGACTCCCAAGGGTGCGCGGGGGGTGTGATGCCGTCCGCAGGAAGCTCTACGATGGGACCTTGGGTCACCTTCAATTGTTGCTGAAGGAAGTCCGGTAACTTGACCTTTCCCACGAAGCAGAGTCCCTGGCTGTCCTTTTTGTGGGCGGTCGGGAGTCCGGCCTCCTCGGCGATCCGACGCACCTCCGGCTTCTCGAGTTCTCCCACGGGGAAGAGGGCATCCGATAGTTGTTCCTGCGTCACTTGGCACAGGAAATAGCTCTGGTCCTTGTTGGTGTCCCGCCCGGCCAACAGCTGGTGCATTCCATCCACTGTGGTGCTCCTTCGGCAGTAATGCCCGGTGGCGACAGCGTCTGCGTCGAGTTGGTGAGCGGCTTTGCGGAACAGGTCGAATTTGATTTCCCGGTTGCAGAGAACGTCGGGATTGGGTGTCCTTCCAGCGGCGTATTCGGCAAACATGTGGTCTACGATGCGCTCGCGATAGGCTTGGGATAGGTCGATGACCTGAAATGGGATTCCGAGGTGCTGGGCGACGAGCAGCGCGTCATTGGCATCATCCACCCATGGACATGCGTTGTCGAGGGTGACGCTGTCGTCGACCCAATTCCGCATGAAGATGCCAATGACCTCATGTCCTTCGCGTTGGAGTTGCAGTGCAGCGACACTGCTGTCTACACCACCGGAAAGTCCTACAACGACGCGCATGGTGCGAAACTACGACGGCAAGCTTGCAGAGAGTTTCCACGAAGTGGCGATATTGACGCTCACCCGGGGCCTTCATTTTGCAGATGTCGGTTTCTTTCGGGCAACCAATCGTGGAACGATTCGTCATCTCTCCGTCCGCTCCTCCGGACCCCGAAGTGATTCGGTCTTGGGTAAAATCTGCCCAGGCGGAAGAAACCGAAGGGCAAAGACAGATCTACGAGTTCTATGCGGGGAAGATGTTGTTGGCGATTCGCCGATACATTCCCGGAGAACAGGAGGCGTTGGATGTGCTGCAGGATGGGTTCATCAAGGTTTTCCGCAACATTGGCGGTTACACCTTCAAGGGGTCGTTCGAGGGGTGGGTTCGCCGGATCATGGTGAACATGGCCATCGACGCATTGCGCGCCTCGCGCCAACTGCAGTTCGTGGGGGAGTCTGAGGAGATGTTGGATGTGTTGTCCGAACGCGTGCAGGAGGAGAACGAGCCGGAATGGGCAGGTCTGGGGCAGAATGACATCTTGGAGGCGATGGAGCAGTTGACGCCCGTGTACCGTGCGGTCTTCAACCTATATGCGATTGAGGGGTATGGTCACCGGGACATCGCCATTGAGTTGGGGATATCGGAGGGGACTTCTAAATCGAATTATGCCAAGGCGCGCAGGAACTTGCGCGAATTGTTGCGGAAGAAATTGAGGGAAAAGTGAGCGAAGAGCGAGAAGAAGAAAAGAAGCGGGGAGCTGCCGGTGGCAGCTTTGAACAGGGCATGCGCTCGGCGTTGGAAAAAGCGCCGGGTCTGGCTGCCCCAAGTTGGTTGACCATGCAGTCAGCCATGGCGGGTGGTGCGGCAGGTGGTGCCGCTGCTGCTTCGTGGCGCTGGATTTTGGGTCCTGCCGCTGGAGCGGCGTTGATTGGAGGCGCCCTCTGGTTCACCGACCCGGTGGATTCCGACATTCCGGAAGCAGCTTCCGAGGGTGAAAATTCAGGATGGGTCAGCGGTGCGTTGGACGAAGGCCCTTCAGAAGATCCTGGATTTGCCGAAAGTCAGGAAGTTGGGGGAGCCAAGCGGGGAGAAGTGGATGAGAATATGGGGGGCGGCACCGCCGAGCAGGGCAGAGCAGAATTGGCTGGGGCCGATGTATCGGGCGCTGCAACTGAGACGGCTTCCATACCCGCTTCAAAGCCGTCTTCGGTCCGCGGGGATGTATCTCCCGTGGACGTCCCTGCGGATTGGGCTGAGTTGCCTGCTGCGGTGGCAGCCGCCTTTGCAGCCGACATCGATGCCGCCTGCGTGGGAACCGAAATCGGTTTCAGAATGGCCAAACCCATGAATGACGTGCGGGTGCTTTGGAACTTCGGTGATGGTCAATTCAGCAACGAGGCCTCTCCACAGCACGTTTTTGATGCACCGGGTACCTACGACATTACCTTGAGTGTGACGCGGATCAGCGATGGATTGATTCGCACGCGGACCATTGAAAATCTGGTGACCATCCATCCGATACCACGGGCAGACTTTACGTGGGAGGTCCCGGCCATGTCCGAACGGAACCCGGTCATTCGCATGCGGAACCGAAGCCGAGATGCGAGCAATGCCACATGGATTGTAGACGGGGAAACCGCCAAGGCTGGCGAATCTGCGGACTTCGAGTTGGGCCGCACAGGTGAACACGTGGTTCAGTTGGTGGCGAGTTCTCCCTATGGATGTCAATCGGTTGCGCGCCACAACATTGAAGTGGGTAGCCGATTTGGAATAGGAGGGGCCGGAAGGTTCAGTCCCGATGGAGACGGCAGTTATGACCGTTTTCTTCCGAGGGGATTGCTGCAATTGGAGTGGCCTTTTGTCTTTCGAATCCAGGACAAGCAGGGGCACATCGTCTTTGAGACCACCGAGCCAAAGGCATGGGACGGCAGCCTTCCCACAGGGGGGCGGGCGCTGCCGGGATCTGGTTTCTCTTGGTCCATTGTGGTTCAGGGTAAGGCAGGACCCGCTTACTATGCCGATGAACTCTTGGTAGAATGAAGGCAGTCCCATGCGGGTGTCTTGGATTTGGACACAACCCACCGTGGAACATTTGCGGTTCATGCAACGCTTCCTTTCGTTGTTCGGTTCCACCTTTGGACCTACAACCATGACCCAGGATCGATTCAATTTCCGACGCTTGTCGGTTGGGGTGGCGTTGATATCTCTATCATCCGTCATCCAAGCGCAGTTCTTCATCATGTCCGATGGAACGGCTGAGACCTGCACAGGCATTTTTGTTGATGCAGGCAACGATGACAGTGGAGTGGGTAACCCATACCCAGACGCCAATTTCACTTACACCCTATGTCCGGACAACCCGGGGGATGCGGTTTCCGTGAGTTTTGTTGCCTTCGGCCTTGAGACAAATCCGAACCCGAACAACAGTGATTACCTGTTCATCTACGATGGACCTGATGCGGGTTCTCCCTCCATGGGAAACTACACGGGCAATGCGTTGCAGGGGTTGCCGGTGACGGCTACGGTCAACAATCCAACGGGATGCTTGACTTTCGTTTTTCAGGACAATGGTCCTGCAAACACCGCAGCACCGGGTTGGGAAGCCAACATTTCGTGCACAACACCCTGTGCCACGCCCATATCGGCGAGCAGCATTGTGGATCCACCTCTTCCGAATCCCGACTCTCTGTCCATTGGGGTTTGTTTGAATGAACCCATCACCTTTGGAGATGCCGGTTCAACCGCAGAGCCTGGTTTCAATCTGGCCCAGTGGGTATGGAATTTTGATGATGGGTCTGTAGATACCCTTGCGACTTCAGCGAACATCACCCATTCCTTTGACGAGCCCGGTGAGTACATCGTGAACCTCTCCGTAATCGACAACAATGGTTGTGTGTCCCTCAACCTGCAGCCCTTGCAAGTCTTGGTGAGCACCATTCCACTTTTCAACAGTGTTCAAAGCACGCCGGTCTGCGCCGGAAGTCCGGCATTTGTGGATGGCAATCCTGTGCAGAGCATTACATGGACGGCGCTTCCGCCGCAGGTTGTGGCAGGGGAGACCTACCTCGCGGATGGCGCTGGCTTCAGTTACAGCAGTGAGCTGAACTTTGACTTTTTCGAGGACGGTGCCACGTTGGAGGATTGTGACGATCTGTTGTCCGTGACCGTCAACATGGAGCACAGTTACATGGGGGATCTGGATTTGACGATCACCTGTCCGGATGGAACCACGGTGCCGCTGATGAGCTACCCGAACGGAGGCGGTGGCTGCTTCCTGGGTGAGGCAGTGGACGACGGTTCGAACATTCCCGGTACCGGTTATGATTACGGTTGGTCTCCCAATCCTGACATCGCCACCAACATCAACGACAACTCCAATTGGACGCAGGTGGCCTACACGGACAACGCGGGCAATGCCGAGAACAACAACGTGGCCAATCCCGGTCTGTACACCGCTGAGGGAGACCTCTGTGACTTCGTGGGATGCCCCTTGAACGGCACATGGACCTTCTCGGTGGTCGACAACCTGGCCATCGACAACGGCTACATCTTCGAATGGGGCCTGAACCTCAATCCGGCGCTCATTCCGGGCGTGACCACTTTTACCCCGACCATTGGTCTCAATGCGGACAGTTCATACTGGACAGGCCCAGGGATCATCGATCAGGATTTCAATGCGAATTACTGTGACATCATTTTGGATGAGCCGGGCATTTACGATTACGTGTTCACGGTAACGAACAACTTCAGTTGCACTTTCGACACCACCCTCAGCATCGAGGTGGTGGAAGGTCCGGAAAACAGCATAACCGCCGGGCCGGATCAGGTTTTCTGTGGGGACCCTGTGGAACTTCAAGGAGCATTCATCGGCGGAGGACCCTCTCCCTGTGGCGGAGACCAGGGCACTACGACCATATGCTACGGCAACAACGAGAATACCACTTGGACTTACTGCCCGGACAACCCCGGTGACGGCACGTTGATGAACATCCTGTTTTATGATGGACAAATCGAGAACTTCTTCGACCACATTCAGGTGTATGATGGAGACGACACCTCTGCTCCCTTGTTGGTAGACCTGTCCGGAGATTACCCGGAGACATCGGTGACGGCGACCAACCCCGATGGGTGCCTGACGGTGTTGCTCACTTCGGATGGCAGTGTGAGTTGTGAGTCGAGCACTTTTTACGAGGAAATCAGCTGGTGTGCGGGATGTGGTCTCGATGCTTGCGGCTTCATCTGGAGCTGGGAGCCTGCTGACAACCTCACCAACCCGAACAGCGCACAGCCGACGGTCAATACGTTTGATGGTACACCCACGGAATACGTGGCTTTCGTAGAGCCCATCGGCTTGGAAAACTGTGCCACCACGGATACCGTGTTGGTGGTTCCAGGGTTTGAATTCACCACGGACTACAGCGACCCTACCTGCCTCATTACGGATGGAGAAATCACGCTGAACATCGATGAGCCAGCTGCTGACGGGCCTTGGGATGTCCAGTTGAGCTATGCGGGAGGCGTACTCGAGCAATTGTCTTATGGAGGTGGTCTTCAGGCTTTCGAAAACCTCGAGGCTGGATCCTACACCTTGGAGGTGTCAGATCAGCTGGGTTGCAGTTACAGCATTGAATTCGATTTGGCCGATCCTGAGCCGCCGGGCATTTCATTGAGTGACGACGAGATCATCTGCATTGGCGGTGCGACAACTTTATCAGCAACAGCGTCTACCGGCGGTCCCTACACCTTCAACTGGACGGTGGATGGAAACCTGGTGGGGCAGGGACCTTCCATTCTGGTGGGTCCCGCGTACACCACGGTGTATGATGTGCAAGGCGTGGATGCCGCCGGATGCGTGACCCAGCCGGGTTCAGTGCAGGTGGGCATCTACGATGCGTTCACGGTCGGGATCGATGCAGACGACTTGATCTGTCTGGGCGATGAGGTGCTTTTGTCGGCCATCAATGTCACGGGAGGCCAAGGAGACGGTTACTCTTTTGAATTCGCTTATGGCGGAAGCACGTTCGCCGCAGGCACGGATGATCAGTCCACGTTTGTTCCGCCATTGACCGGGGAGTTCTGTGTGACGGTTTCAGAGGCTTGTACGACCCCGGCCGTGACGGCGTGCATGGAGGTCGAGGTAGAACAGCCGTTTGACTTGCATCTCGCAGCAGATACCACCAAGGGTTGTGTTCCCCAGGCGATGACATTCGGACACGATTTGCCGGCACCACTCGTGCAGAGTCAGGTTTGGAGTTTTGGTGACGAAGGAGCCAGCGCGGAAGCGACGCCCTTGCACATCTACACGGAGCCGGGCGTCTATGACGTTTCCGTCACGGTGGTGACCACTACGGGATGCGTCAACACCTTGATTGAAGACAACTACATACAGGTCTTCACTCCTCCGAGTGTCGGGTTTGAGGCGGGGCCTCAGCCCACCACCGCACCCGATTGCCGGATTGATTTCGCTTCGAGTGTTTCTCCCAACGTCACGGATTGGAGCTGGAACTTCATTCCTGGAAATCTCGAGGCTGTAAGTTCAGAGCCGAATCCCACCTACACGTTCCCGCTGGGCAATGGGGGGATCTATCCGGTGACCTTGGAGGTGACGGACACCAACGGTTGTCAATCAGCCGTCACGCGTGAAGTCGTCATATTCGACTTCTTCAATGTCTTTATCCCCAACAGTTTTACTCCCAACAATGATGGGTTCAATGACATCTGGGCCGTCTATGGTACAGACATTGATCCGGATCGATTCGAGATGTGGATTTATAACCGTTGGGGCCATCAGGTCTTTCACAACACCGATATTGACAAGGGCTGGTACGGACAGGCGGATGATGAGGTCGTGGATCCGGCGCAGATGTACTACGCCGAGGATGGCATCTATGCGTATCGCGTGGTGCTGTATTCGGAGTCCACGAATGAAAAGCGGGAAATCAAGGGATACATCAACCTGTCCCGCTGATTCTTCAATTCCATCTGAAAGCAAAAGGCCGCCCCATCGGGCGGCCTTTTGCTTTGAAGTCGAATATGGGTTGGTTCAACCCTCCCAGCCGAGGAGTTCGTCCATGGTGCCGGTGGCGACCGAATGGTAACCGCCGCGTGCCTTGCCGTAGATGTCCAGTGCCATTTCCATCTGGCCGGTTTCCTTCATGGCGCGGTACAATGGCGTCAGGAATTTGCGGCGCCCCACTTCGATGAGGAAGGACTCCACACGGGGATAGGCGGGGGTGTAGTTGCTGCGGATGGCCTGTTCCATCCAGGCAAAGAGGACCTCGTTGTTGCCTGTGGAACCGATGCCCCAAGCGGCGTCGAGTTCGGCCATGCGCTCGGTCGGGGTGTCGTCCGCGAGGTTGGAGAGGAAGCGGTAACGCTCCTGGTAGATCCACTCTTCCCAAGGCAGGTCTGCTGTGGCGAGATCACCGGATTCCCAGGCGGCGAG
>JAURDB010000029.1 GCA_030828175.1 Flavobacteriales bacterium | reverse complement strand
CGGCCTCCCGGGGGCGCCCGGGAACGCCGCGCGGCTTCCCGCGCGCGCATGCCCCTGGAGCGAACGCCGATGGGGGTGCGCGCGCGGTGGTGGCGGCGGGGCTGTGCGGGGGGCGGGGCGTGTAACCGCAAAGATCAATGCCCCTCCAACGAAAAGCGTCGGCCGTACGGAAGACTGAGCCCACATTCTGGCCGCTCCGGATGTTGTCGAGGACGAAACGAAGGGGCATTTTGGTGGAAACACGGAAGCCCTCCTCCGACAAACGGGGAAGGGCTTCCATGGGCGTGGCTCGATGCCGGCCGGCCATCAGTAAATGCGAATGCTGAACGGCATGCGGGCCTGTATGCGGTCTGCGGGGGCCATGTCCATGAATGCCTCCACCTCCATCATGGCGGCCAAGGCGCCGTCAGGAAGGCCCGCAGCCTCGGCGACCTGCGCCATGGCACTGACTCCCATGAAGTCTTCGATGAACTGCTCGAAAGGATCCACCGCTTCGGGAAGCTCAACGAGCGCGGGGTCATCGATCCCGGCCAACTCCGCGGCCATCGCCACGGCGTCTTTCAGGTTGCCCATGCCGTCTACCAGGCCGATGTCCATCGCATCCTGTCCGGTCCAAACCCTGCCCCTGGCGACTGCATCCACAGCTTCCACTGTCATGCCGCGGCCCTCGGCTACCCGCTCGATGAAGGCATCGTAAATCTCCGTTACACCTTCATTGATG
This sequence comes from Flavobacteriales bacterium, assembly GCA_030828175.1. Classification (GTDB taxonomy): domain Bacteria; phylum Bacteroidota; class Bacteroidia; order Flavobacteriales_D; family Sanyastnellaceae; genus UBA8752. The sequence goes on along the minus strand of JAURDB010000029.1, from coordinate 22,691 downwards.
GCGGCCAACGCCTCACCGCCGATTGGCGTGTGCATGGACAGTGCATCCGCGTGCTCGTGCAGTTTGACCCCATCGAAGTCCAAGCTCATCCGCTCCTTGAGCAGCTTGCCTGCACTTGGCAGCAAACCGAACACACCGATGCTTCCGGTGATCGTATTGGGTTGAGCCAGGATGTGATCGGCTGCACAGCTGATGTAGTAACCTCCGCTGGCGGCGAGATCACTCATGGAAGCCACGACCGGCTTGCCCGCTTCCTTCAACAAAACGGTCTCGCGCCAGATGACATCGCTGGCCAATGCGCTTCCTCCAGGGGAGTTCACACGCAATACCACGGCGCCTACTTCCGGGTCGAGTCGGGCCTCACGCAGCGCGCCTGCAATCCGCTCGGAACCGATGGTCGCGTCATCTCCTTGACCACTCTCAATGCCCCCCACGGCGAACACCACGGCCACCGCGTTGGCCTGGCCTTCCTCGTCATCGTCATCTTCCTCATCGCTGTTACGGTCGCTGGTCAGTTCCATCTCCAACGTCGTCATGAAGTCGCCGAACACATCGGGGTTGTGGTAGCGTCCATACCCCACCAAGGCCGCGAGGCTTGCCTCGTCCTCATCCTCGGCAGCGCCCTTTTCCAGCAGCAAGGCGTGAAGCTCATCCTCGTAGAGCAAGCCGTCCACGAAGCCGAGATCCAAGGCGTCTTGTGTCGTGCGAATGGCCAACGTGTTGATGTATCCATCCAGCTCTGCGATGGTCATGCCACGTGCCGTCGCCACATCGCCCCCCATGCGGGCCCAGAAATCCTCCAGCAAGGCGGTCATCTGCTCGCGATTTGCAGGGGAGAGATCCTCCCGGAGGTAAGGCTCTACGGCACTCTTGTAGGCATTGTCGGGACCGCGTACCACCGTCATCTCAATGCCCACATCCCCGAGCATCCGCTTGAGAAAGGTCGTCTCCATGCCCATGCCGCGCATGTCCATGCCTCCCTCGGGATGGAGGTAGACCTCATCGGCCACCGTGGACAACCAATAGGCGCCCTGCGTGTAAGCCTCGCTCCACGCCACGATCCATTTTCCGGACGACTTGAATCGGGCGAGGGCATCGCGGACCTCCCCCAACATGGAGGGATAGCCAGAAACCATGTCGGCCTGGATCAGGATGCCTTCAATGTCGTCGTCGTCCGCAGCGCGGTCGATGTCGGCGAGAAAGTGATTCAAACCCATTTGCGTCTCGGGCTCGAGGCTACCGAAATTCAATGCGAAGGGAACCTCCATCCCCCGCTCCACCAGGGCTTCATCGAAGGTGAGGTGCAGAACGGAGCCTTCGTCGATGTCGGAATCAAAGTCGAAATCCCCCTCCACGGAATCGCCGGCTTCGGCGAATGCGGAGGTCAAGCCACCCACCAGGGCACCGACAAAAATGAAGATGAGAAGGGTGCCCGCGATGACGAGGGCGAGGGTCGAGCCGAGCAGGCTCGCGAGGAATTGTTTACCGAAATTCATGGGTTTCAGAAGGTGTGAATCGCTTGATGAAGCGCAACAAAATTGAGGAATATGAAGGAGATAGGTGCCGAGCGCCGGCAAATGAATGTTAGCGCCGTGCAGATGTCATGAGAAGGGATTCCAATGGCTTCCAAACAAAGCAGAGAGACCGAGGGCGCCGATGGCGAGGAGCCCCAGCACCACGGAGAGGATCACCAACCAAAGCAGCACCTTGCCGATGCCGCGCAAAATGGCCGGTAACGTGTGGGTGAAAAATCGGCGTACGAAATGCTTGAGCCGGGTAAATCCATTTTGGACGTACGGCTCTTCCAACCTCTCGCGGGCATGGCGCAATTGGTCTTCGACGGTGGAGCGGATGGATTCCACTGTCACCGGGTCTCCCTTCATGGCCAGTCGCTCCGCAGCGGTTCTCGCCTTGGGGATGATGGCCCAAAGGAGGAGGTAAATCGGGATTCCGGTGCCCGAGAAAATGCCCAGCACCAAGAAGATGGCCCGAACGATGACCGGGTCCAGGTCCAAGCGGTGCGCCAAACCCGCCGCCACTCCGCCGAAGACGTTGTCGTCCGGATCGCGGAAGACCCGGCGTTGATTCTTCCTGTTGCCTCTGCCATTGCTGCCCGTCTGCCCCTTCTGCCGGGAGTCACCGTCCGCTTGAACGGGGTCCCCTTCCTGAAATTCGGACGGATCGCCCAGCTGGGTGCAGGCCCGGGTCACATCGTCGAGGGTCACCGCGCGGTTGACCTCATTCAACGCCAGTTGGAACAGCTCGGCCAAACGGTGCTCGACCTCTTGCACGATTTCATCTGCTCCCTCCGTGCCCGCCAGAACATCCTTCAGCTCTGCCAAATAGGCCGTGAGGTGCTCGAAGGCGGGAAGCTCCACATGGAAGAGGAGTCCACCGAGGGATATGTTGCGTGTTTCTACCATGGTCAGTTCTTCTTCGGGTTATGTGCAGGAGCCTCCAACGAATTCACGGAATCCACGAATTGCGTCCAGGCCGACTCCATTTCATCGAGGATGTTCTCCCCCTCGGGCGTCATGCTGTAGTACTTCCGCGGCGGACCGGATGCGCTTTCCGCCCACCGATAGGTCAATGTGCCTGCATTCTTCATGCGGGTCAGCAAAGGGTACAGCGTGCCTTCCACGACCAGCAGATCGACTGCCTGCAGGGCTGCGGCCATGTCGGATGTGTAGGCCTCGCCATTGCGCAGGATCCTGAGGATGCACAATTCCAGGACGCCCTTGCGCATTTGAGCGGTGGATGCTTGGGTGGCTCTCGTCATTGCGTGACAAAGATGTGGTTATTGTTTGGTACTATGCAAAACAAAGTACCTGTTTTGGCTTACAATGGGAAAACTCCTACCCGGAGCGATCTTCGCAACGTGATTGTCCACATCGCCACAGGGTCCAATCTGGGAGCGCGCGAGGCTCACCTCGCTGACGGCGAACGGCTGTTGCAGCGGATGGGCAACATCCTGCGCAAATCGCCCCTGTATTTGACCGCCGCCGTGGGCATGGCACCTGGAACTCCAGACTTCCTCAACCGCGTGGTTGAATTGGAACTATCGCTCCCCTGGTGCGATGCACCGTTGGCGGTCATGCAGGCCCTGCTCGACATAGAAAACGAGTTGGGACGCGAACGATCTGACAAGTCAGAAGGCTATGTATCGCGCACCCTCGATCTCGACATCGTCTTGTGGGGGGACCAAATCCTTGACCTTCCTCAGCTGCAGGTCCCCCACCCCCGCATGCTGGGGCGGAGGTTCGTCATGCAGCCCCTTGCCGATCTTGTCCCCCACCAGCACATTCCTGGAACAGGGCGCACCGTCCAAGCATGTCTGGATGCGCTTCCGGAAGATGTGCCCCAAATTGCACCATGGCCTCAACCGACCCGATCCCCTATCGCCACATCGTCATCGAAGGAGGCATAGGCGCAGGCAAGAGCACCCTGGCCCGGGGATTGGCCGAGGTTCTCGGTTCCGAGCCGGTATTGGAGCCCTTTGCGGACAACCCCTTCCTCGAGCAATTCTACCTCGACCCGGAACGGTATGCCTTCCCCGTGGAGTTGAGCTTCCTGGCCCAGCGCTACAAGCAGGTCAAGGCAGCCCTTTCGGCGCGCACCCTGTTCCGAGACGCATTGGTCGCCGACTACCTCTTCGCCAAGAGCGACCTCTTTGCCAAGATCACCTTGCCCAAGACAGAATACGCGCTCTTCCGCAACCTGTATGACGTCATGGCAGAGGGAATGCCGGCCCCTGAGCTGATCGTGTACCTGCGACCGGGTCCAGAAAAGCAGCAGGCACAGATCAAGGCACGGGGACGTTCCTACGAACAGGACATCGACGTGGATTACCTCGGTAAGATTGAAAAGGCGTACGAGAAGCAATTCCGCAGCGCTCGGGGCAGCCGGGTGCTCTGGCTCGACACCTCCGAAGTGGACTTCGTGGCCCATGACGCCGATCTCAACCGGGTCCTTGACGTGGTCCGTCAACCATGGAAGGTCGGGGTGCACCAGGTCAAGCCCTGAAGGACTTCATCTGATTCCTATCAGGGAAATGCAATGGGGCTTCAGGCGTTGACGCCTTTCAACGCCTCCACCATCATGGAGCCGATCTGAGCGGGGCTGTCCACCACGTGGATGCCGCAATCGCGCATGACGCGCTTCTTCGCTTCCGCCGACTCGTCTTCGCCGGACACGATGGCGCCCGCGTGGCCCATGGTGCGGCCCTTGGGAGCCGTAACGCCGGCGATGAAACCCACCACCGGCTTGGTGCCGTTCTCGGCGATCCAGCGGGCGGCCTTGACCTCGAGGTCACCACCGATTTCTCCGATCATGATGATGCCATCCGTGTCGTCGTCCGCCATCAGTAGCTGAACCGCATCCAGGGTTGTGGTCCCGATGATGGGATCCCCACCGATGCCGATGGCCGTGCTTTGCCCGAGGCCTGCCTTGGTGATCTGGTCCACCGCCTCATAGGTCAACGTTCCGCTCTTGGAAACGATGCCAATGCGGCCCGGATTGAAGATGAAGCCGGGCATGATGCCCACCTTGGCTTCTCCCGCTGTCATGACACCCGGGCAGTTGGGCCCCACGAGGGTGCACCCGGGCAGCGTATCGAGGTGGGCCTTCACCTTTACCATGTCGGCCACAGGAATGCCCTCGGTGATGCAGATGATGACCTTGATGCCGGCGTCTGCTGCCTCGAGAATGGCATCTGCAGCAAATGCCGGAGGTACGAACAAGATGCTCGTATCCGCACCCGCTTGCACGACCGCATCCTCCACGGTATTGAATACCGGCTTGTCGAGGTGGGTCTGTCCTCCTTTGCCGGGCGTTACGCCACCGACGACATTCGTGCCGTACTCGATCATCTGGCTGGCGTGGAAGGTGCCTTCAGAGCCGGTGAATCCTTGGACGATGATGCGGGAATCCTTGTTGACGAGAACACTCATGGTATCGGTGTGTCGGGTACGGTGATGGGTTCGACGCTCTTGCGCCGGCGCAAAAGTAACGCGGGCAAAGGGAGCTTCGGAAAGGGCTTGGGCCTAATTTGCCCCCATGCCCGCACATCCACTGGACGGCTCCACCATTTGCGCATTGTCCACCCCTCCTGGCAGGGGCGGCGTGGCCGTGGTACGCGTCAGCGGACCTGCAGCTTGGGACGTTGTGGACGGGCTCTGTCGCGGCAGGCTGCAAGGAAGCCCACCCGGCCAAGCTGTGCTGAGGCAACTCACGGACGGTGAACACCCTCTGGATGAAGCCTTGCTGCTCCCATTCCGCGGGCCGCGGAGTTTCACAGGTGAGGATGTCGTCGAATGTCACGTGCACGGCAGCCCCTATGTGACCCAACGCCTCATGGAATGTCTGGTGGACGCAGGTTGCCGGCCCGCCTTGCCCGGTGAATTCACCCAACGCGCCTTCCTTCACGGAAAGCGGGACCTGGCGCAGGCCGAGGCCATTGGCGACCTCATCGATGCGGACCATGCCGGTGCACACCGCTTGGCCCTGCAGCAACTGGGCGGCGGATTCAGCAAGGAAATCGGCGGCTTTCGCGACGCGCTGATCGAATACGCGGCGCTCATGGAACTGGAACTCGACTTTGGAGAGGAAGACGTGGAATTTGCGGACCGTGATGGTTACCGCCGTCACGTTGGCGAATTGCTTCAGCGCATCGACGACTTGCTCCACGGGTTCTCCACGGGGCGCGCCATTGCAGAGGGGGTGCCCGTCGCCATTCTGGGGGCGCCGAACCGAGGCAAATCGACCTTGCTCAACGCCCTGCTGAAGGAGGAGCGCGCCATCGTTTCCGATACGCCGGGTACCACGCGGGACACCCTCGAGGAGACGCTGAATCTGAGTGGGATTCGCTTCCGATTCATCGATACTGCCGGCCTTCGGGAAACGGCCGATGACATCGAGGCCGAAGGCATACGCCGCGCCTGGGCCAAAGCCGCCACTGCGCGATTCGTGCTGTATCTATTGGACGCCAGAGACCTGCAGGACGAGGAAGGACGACAGGCAGCCGAGTCCGAGATCGCCCAAGCCGCCTCGGAATGGAATGCCGCAGCCTCTGCGATGGGAGAACCCGCCGGTGTATTGTTGGTGCTGGTCAACAAAACAGACTTGGCCCCCGCTCCGGAGGGCTGGTGTCCGGCCGAGGCCGAACAGATTCTTGCCATCAGCGCGGAGGAACGCCGGGGGCTGGATGTCCTGGAAGAAAGGCTGGGGCGCGACTACCGAAGCGCCTTGGCGGAGGACCGCATTCTGGTGACCAATCTGCGGCACCGCGATGCATTGCAACGAACCAAAGAGGCGCTCCAACGCGCTTTGGAAGGACTGGACGCAGGGTTGAGCGGAGACTTGCTTGCCGTCGATCACAGGGAGGCCCTGGAGCAGCTCGGTCGCATCACAGGTGCCGTGACCCCGGATGACCTGCTTGGGCACATCTTCAGCAACTTCTGTATCGGCAAGTGAACCCGGGACGGGACGGCGGAGTTTGTACAACATGCTCTCGTTCATCCTGAAGCCGATCACCGTCATGGCCCTTCTGACTTCCTTCATGTCCGCAACGACGGACCGTCCCCCCGCACTCTTTGACTTTGGCAAGGGAGATGTGACCAATTGGCGTTCATTGAACGATGGGGTCATGGGAGGCCGGTCCATTGGCGTGGTCGACTACACCCGGGGCACCATGACGTGGGCCGGAAAGGTGTCGCTCGAGAACAACGGAGGGTTCAGCTCCGTGCGTTCCCCTTGGGGGCGGCGAGACCTGTCCGACTTTGACTCGGTCACCATGCGCTGTCGCACCACGACCGGGGAGACCGATGCATTCACCCTCACCATGGAGGTTTCAGAACAGTGGTGGATGCCTTACTGGAAAGCCAATTTCGAAGTGGAATCCGAATGGACAGAAGTCACCCTGCCCTTCGACCGCTTGAAGAAGAGCAGTGCCTACACAGGAGAGTTGTCCAAGTTTTGGACCTGGGGCGATTTGTCTTCGGTGCTCCGACTGGGTTACATGAAGTACGATGGAACCGCCGGGGAATTCGGACTGGAGGTGGACTGGATGCGGTTCAACCCTGCCGAGGTCAGAAACTGAGATTGAAACCTCCGGTCACCGTCCGGGGCATGCCTGGACGCAAGCCCGCTGGGCGGGCTGAAGCCACGTAGACGGCATTGGCTAGGTTCCGCCCCCCTACTTCCAAAGAGAAACCACTGCCCAAGCGGCAGCGAACCGTTGCATCCAGCACGGTGTTGCCTCCCACTGTGAAGGTTTCGGCAAGGGATTCAGATCCCGCGACCACCCTCATGCCCTCGGTGCTTCCCATGGAAGCATCCACCGACCAGGCCGACCTCGCCCAACCGAGACGAAGGGATCCTTGATGTCTGGCGAGATAAGGCAAGACATCACCCGCCTCGACCTCGCCCCATGCCTCGTAGTCACTTTGGAACGAAGTGGTGAACCTCCCGTCCGTATAGGTGTACGTGACCCCCACTTCCAGACGGTGTCCTTCTTCCGGTCGCACACCATTGGTCAGATTGGCCATGGCTTCCAGGCCCAAAACGCGGGTGGAGCCTCCATTGAAAACATCTCCGTCTCCCGAGCCTCCGCTGCTCGCGAAGTCCGAACCTTGCAGATTGCGTCCGAAATGGGCAAAGGCCACGGCCGTCGCTTCCGCCTTTGCGCGCACCCAGCGCATTCCGCACTCGCTGCTCCACGCAAATTCCGGTTCTACATCCTCTGAGCTTCCCGGTGGAATGAAGCCGCGGTGAACACCGGCGAATGCGCTCCACTCCGATCCCAGTGCCTTTCTGAAGCCCAACCCGGGCAACACCGCAAGCGTCCTGTTTCGACGTGTCTGCAGGTCCGACCCGGTCCGTTCAATGTCTGCGTTGCCGTAATCGTCTCTGGCCGCCAAAATCGACTCGACGCGGAGGCCGGGAATCCAGCTCCACCCTTTGCGGGTCCACCGCGCCTGCGCATATCCCGCCAAAGCCTGACTCCATTCCACCCGGTTGGACTCCTCTCCCGGGGTCCCCCATTCGGCATCCACCAATTGGCCAGACACCATCCGCCAATCGTCCACCCACTGAAAACGGTCCATGCCGTCCTCGTGCAGGCGCAATCCGCCATCAAATCGCTGCCAGCCGGCTCCTTGTCCCTGCCACGTCCATTTCGTTTCCAGCCCGCGCGTGTGGTAAGAACGGTTGTTGTTCTTCAAACGGACCTGGCCTGCATCACCGTCCCGAAATACCGATAGAGCGGACATCCGTTGCGCACTGGTGTCGCCTGCGGCATACAACCCACCCAATTTGACCCCTTCCTGACCGTCTCCTGCCACGCGGTCCACCTTGTACCAATTCCGATCAAACCGATTCAGGTACGCCCGATTGGTCCACTGCCACCCCCCCTTCGTGCGCAAGGTGTGCGTCAGGACCCATTGACGCTGTCGCGCATCCATCCGGTCATTCTGACTGCCGGCATAGCGTCGGTACGGATTGACGTCAAAGTCCTCCTGCAACAATCCCGCATAGGTCTCGTGGCTGTCCTCGGAAACCTGTCCGAATTTGGTCTCCACCCGCTGTGCATAGCGCGCGTCTTCCCGGCTTGTCCAGCGCAGCTTGCCCAAAACGTCCAGCTTGCTGAAGCCCGTCGCTCCTCCTCCATCGAGCACCTTGAACCCATCGCTTCCCGCCTGCAGCGCCTCCACCATCCAGCCCCATCGACCGGAACCGTCCCCAGCGTGGAAATGCAGCCGTCCCGTGCCGAATTGACCCAAGCGTCCGTCTACTCTGCCGCTGAGTGAGCTCGGAATGGGGGTGCTGATGAAATTGATGGCTCCTCCTACGGTGTTGGGGCCGTGGGCAATTTGACTCGCTCCTTTCATCACTTCCACTCCGCTCATGCGGCCCACGGAAGGGAAGTAGTAAGCACTGGGAGCCGTGTAAGGTGCGGGGGCCACCGGCACTCCGTCTTCCAGTATCGAAATCCGGCTGCTTCGTTCGGATCCGCTTCCCCTCAAGCCAATGTTGGGACGGAGACCGAAACCGTCTTCTTCCTGGAGATAGACACCGGGAACACTGCGCAAGGCACGGTTCACGTCGACTGCACCCTGACGCCTGAGTTCTTTGGCACTGAGGACCGTCACGGCGCCGGGCACCCCCATTGGGCGACCACCTGTCAATGATACTGCCTCGACCAGCGCTTGTGGCAAATCCATGACCGCTTCCTCCATCCGGATGCTGCCCCCATCCTTGAGATCACCCGCACTCAAAGTGCGGTCAAGGAATCCCAGACAGCGCAGCTGCCAAACAGCATCATCTGAAGCCTTCACGGTATCCAAAAACTGAATCTCGCCATTCGCGTCGGTCGCATATCCGAGGCCTTGCGGACCGACCAATGCGGCCCCGGGAATCCCCCTTCCGTCGGCGTCGACAATGCGAAGCACGGATTGGGCGGATATAACGGTACAACTGGCCAACCAAGCACAGAAGAAAAGAATGAGGGGCTTGTTTGGACGCATTCTAAATAACGCCGCAAACGTCGTCTTGAACTTCGGCTCATGCCCTCCCCTTTTCGAGGTATTTCATCGGGTTGTTTCCACCCGTAGGGGAATCAATCCACGTTGGGATTTCCGAGGTATTTGCGCACAAAGGTCAGCCTGACCACAGAATCTGGCAGGTAGACCATCTCCAAGTCAAAGCTGTTCAGGAGACATTGTCCGTATGTCGCCCCGTCGTCGAGAAACTCATCATATGTCGACTCATGCACGTAGGCCTCGGATATCAATGTTGAATCGATTTGCTGCAGAATCCAACCGTGGCTGGCGACATTGACTACTTCCCAACTGCACAAACTCTCCTCAAAGTCAAGGTATTGGTTGAATCCGGTCAACAGGTTGGTCAAATCTGCCGATCCCACGACCAGGTCGTAAGGCCAATTGAGGTTCATCGCATGTGCACCGATGTGCCCATATGCACCCAGGAAGGTAATCAGCACCTCCACACTGCCCATGAATTGCACGAAGGTGGTTTCTCCTGGGATGGCCACTGTTTTCTTGAGCAAGAGGTAGGATTCTGCCGGAAGACAATCGCACAAATCCACTCCTGTGCCGGCATAATCCTCAATTTGCGCTGAAAGATTCGGGATGTGGAGCGTGAGCAACAATGCCACAAAAAAGGTCAAGCGCAACATGGACAATAGTTCCCTATTAAGTTAGCACAAAGGAGGACCAGTTCCTTCTCAGCAACAAAACGACATGCGGCTCCTTCTCTTTCTCACCATAATCTGTGCTTCCTGTCTGTCGACAAATGGTCAAAAGGCCCTGAATCGCGTGCAACAGGCGACCCTTGATGGGGATGAAAATCCATTGGACACCTTGGAGCAGTTTCAGGGAACGCTGGGGTTGAATTTGAGCCAGACCGCCCTCCAAAATTGGGCCGGTGGTGGAGAAAGCTCTGTGGCCTTCACCGCTTTGTGCAACCTCGGAGAGACCCGAGAGCAGGGGCCGCGAAGCACGGCTTGGGGATTTGACGCCGCATTGGGCCTGCTTCGCCAGCAAGGTGGATGGCGCAAGACGGACGATCGCCTGACCCTGACTGGCCAATGGAACACGGCGATGCAAAAAGCACTGAAGGACGCCCGCATCTCCATGGTTGTGGATGCCCGAACCCAGTTTCTACCGGGCTATGCACTCGTAGATGGAATGCCCGATCGCAATCAACGCATCTCAGACTTCCTCTCTCCGGGCTATCTGGTCGCGGCGGCGGGTCTGGCCCCAACACCTGGAAAGAACAGCAAGGTCTTCCTTGCACCGTTTACCGGCAAACTCACAGTCCTGATGGACGACACCCTCTCTGCTGCCGGTGCTTTTGGTGTCGAAGCAGGGCAGCACAGCCGATTTGAGCTGGGAGGATACCTGCGCTGGAACCTGTCAATCAACCTGATGGAGAATGTAAAATGGACCCATCAGGTGGATTTGTTCTCCAATTACCTCAACCAACCCGGGAACATCGACATCAACTGGACAGGACTGCTCGAACTCAAAGTGAATGAGGCGTTGAGAACCACCATCAGCACACACCTCATTTACGACGATGACATCGTTTTGGAGAAAGAAGCGGCCCGGACTGAAATCGTCGACGGGGTATCCACCACCATTCCTGCCGTGATGGGGCCCGGCACCCAGTTCAAGGAGGTGCTCTCCATCGGCCTTTCCTACCAACTTTGAATTCGGAGGAGGACCTGCGCATCGGACGGGTCGCTCGGAAACCGTAATTTCACCACCATGAAAATCATGGTATTTCCGGGACAGGGTGCCCAGTTTCCAGGCATGGGCCAGGACATGTTCGAAAGCCACGCTTTCGCGCGTGACCGTTACGCCCAAGCCCAAGAGATTCTCGGTTTCGATATCGCAGAGATCATGTTCTCCGGTTCCGAGGAGGACTTGAAGCAAACCAAGGTTACCCAACCGGCCATCTTCCTTCATTCGGTCATCTTGGCGGAAGGCATGGGCGAGGCATTCAACCCCGCTTTTGTGGCGGGCCACAGTCTCGGGGAGTTCAGCGCACTGGTTGCTGCAGGTGGCCTCGGTTTTGCCGAAGGGTTGCAACTGGTCAGTGAACGGGCACTCGCCATGCAGGACGCCTGCGAAAAGACCCCCTCGACGATGGCAGCCATCCTGGGGTTGGAGGACACAGTGGTGGAGGAAACCTGTTCTCAGGTGGAGGGCATCGTGGTTGCAGCCAATTACAACTGTCCGGGACAACTGGTCATCTCCGGCGAAGTAGCTGCGGTGGAGGCGGCGTGTGCAGCCTTGACCGAAGCCGGGGCCAGAAGGGCCCTCATGCTTCCCGTGGGTGGAGCCTTTCACTCACCGCTCATGGAGCCCGCGAGAGAGCGACTCGCCGTGGCTCTGGAAGAAGCGGAAATCCGGAGCCCACGCTGCCCCATCGTGCAGAACGTGAATGCCACGCCGGAAACCGCTCCAGAGGTGATCCGACAGAATTTGATTGCCCAGCTCACGGCTCCCGTGCGTTGGACGCAAACCATGGAGTGGTTCGTAGCCGAGGGCGTGAACGAGGTAGTTGAAGTGGGCCCCGGCAAGGTCCTGCAGGGCTTGTTCAAAAAGGTGGACCGCAGCCTGCCGACTGCATCTGCGGTAGTGGCTTAGGCCTCCGCCCGGCTGCCCTCGACGTAGGAGAACAGGTTGGCGTAGTCCGTCTCGATGGCGGCGAGCCGCATCTTGAGGTCACGGTTTTCCACTGCGAGCCGATCGCGGTCCGCCCGCAATTGGGAAATGGTGTGCTTGAGGGTCACGAAATCACGCGCCAATTCGCGTCGCTCGGACTGAAGATCGCCCATGGTAGGACCTTCCACATCCAGTGATTTCCGACGAGACTGCGGTACATCAACCTTGTTCGTCCCCCCGATGGAACCGGCCTTCACGGCCTCTTGTGCGGGCAATTCTTTCGTGCTCATGTGCTGAAACTACGTGGCGGTCCTCCCCAACAGCGGCCCCGGAGACTCAGGTTATCAAGGGGTGATTTTTAATGAAGTTCATTTCAGGACCTCCTGCCCTTCAAAAGCGGCGGAATCAGGGCCAAGGCTGTCACCAGGGCGCCAGCTCCCGCCATGTAGTACAATTCCGGTATTGTCCCGATGTCCCCTTGGAACCGGATTCCGGAGTACACCGCACCGAAGCCAATGCCGATTTCAAGCGCCATGAGCATGGTCCCAAGGGCTACGGCAATCTTGCCCGGCTGAGCCAAATCAGCCGTCCATGCAAACACAGTTGGCATGTTGATCCCGATGCTTGCTCCGTAGATGAGCCCTCCCAGGGTGGCCACGAGCTTGTCCTCAGCCGAACCCATGAGCCACATGCCTGCAGCCAGAAGCAGGGTTCCCACGAGCAGGACAGGGATGCGCCCATGTCGGTCGCTGAGTCGTCCTGCGATGAACCGCATCGCGATGGAACTCACCACGATGATGGTATTGAATGAACCCTTGTATACGTACCCCAGGTGATCTACGAAGTCAGGAGTGATGGTCAGGTAGATGCCAAATGCCAATGCGACCGGAAGCAACACTGCCGCTGCTGGCCATGCCTGTGGGTCAATCAAGCCTCCTCCGAAGGGATTCAAATCCGACCGGCGAACGGGCCGCGCACCTGGCAGGGTTTCCTCCAGCATCCAAGTGAGGATCAAACTCGCCACGCCGAGCAAGGCAGACGTGACGAACATCCATTCGATCCCCCACTCCACAGTCAACCAACTGCCGAGGGCTGGGCCCGAAGCCATTCCTGCATTTCCCGCCACACCCAGGTAGCCCAGAGCCTCCCCCCTCCGATGTCGGGGGACCCGATCCGTCAGCATCGCACTGGTTCCCGTCGGACGGAAACCGGTCGACAAACCATGAAAAAAGCGGAGCGCCAAAAAGGCCGCTATGCTCGTCGCCACAAGGTATCCAAAGCCCGCCACAGCTGTGACCACAGACCCGATGAGCATGACCTTTCGACGGCCCGCACGGTCAGCGATCCGACCACTCATAAAACGGGACAGGAAAGCCGCCAAGGTGAACATTCCCACCACCCCGCCGAGATAGGCCTCTCCACCCATGGTGGCCAAATGGGCCGGCAATTCCGGCAGGAGCATACCGAAACTGGCCATAAAAAGGACCGTACCACCGCACAGCAGAAAGAAAGCCCGGTCATACACCCGCTGGGCAGGTGGTTGGGCTTCGGAAGGGTCCAATGCCGAGGTGGGAGAAGAAAGGAGGTTGTCCATGTTTCTGGCTCCCTTCAGTTGCATTTCCAACGGCAGCGCTACAAAGGAACCGAAGAAAGGGTGCAGGATGTTTCCGATATGACAAAATCGGGCCATCTTCCCGCTTTCGCCCCCCCTCTTGAGCAGTATGCCATCACACGAACTTCCCTCCTACCCGAACAAGGTGCTTCTCGCTTGGGCGGAGGCCATGATGGGGCATGATGAGCTGAGGGATTGGCTCATGGGGTCGGACTACCCCGAACTGGGCGTGTTCTGTCATGCCATTGCCAATGAGCCCACCTCGAGGGCTTGGCTGCGGCACCACGGGCACCTGCACCTCATGGCCTTGATCGAAGGAGCAGAAGGAGAAAAAAAAGCCATCGCGTGGCTCCGTCATGAGGGAGGGAGTACCCTCGCCGACATGGCGCTCGCTGCAGACAATGATGAGGACGCCTTGGTGCGGCTCATGACCGGAGACCCGGACGCCAAGGGCATATGGGCACAGATTGCGCTTCGGATGCGCCACATCAAGAACGGCATCGAAGAATCGAACAACGACGTACATCGGATCGATCCGAACTGATTTCATCTGGAATCATGCCTGTAAACACCGTCTTCAGTTGGTTCATCCGAAAGCGCCTGCATCAGATCGCCTTGTTTCGGAAGTATCCCATGGAAGTGCAGGCGGAGGTGCTGCAACAGCACATTGCTGCCGTCGCCGGAACCCGGTTTGGACGGGAACACGGAATCGGGCCGAATACCACCGGCGCAGAATACCGAGAACGCGTCCCCATTCGCGACTACAACGCAATGAAACCTTGGATCGAGGCGGTGCGGGGTGGTGAATCCAATGTGCTTTGGCCCGGAGAGGTTCGGTGGCACGCGAAATCATCCGGAACGACCAGCGACCGAAGCAAGTTCATCCCGGTTACCGAAGCTGCCCTGGAAAAATGCCACTACAAGGGCGGGAAGGACTTGCTGGCCATGTACGTCGATGCTGTGCCCAAGGCTCGTTTATACGGTGGACGCCATCTCATCGTCGGTGGAACGGGGCGCGCTGAGGAAGCCGATAACGGAGTGCTTACGGGTGATCTCAGTGCCATCATCATCAACAACCTGCCTTGGTGGTGTGAGTGGCGACGCACGCCCGCCCGTTCCATTGCCTTGATGTCCTCTTGGGAAGAGAAAATCGAGCGCATGGCTGAAACGACCATTGATCAGGACGTGCGCATCATTGCAGGTGTTCCGAGTTGGACCCAGGTCCTGCTCGAGCGCATTTTGGAACGATCGGGCAAGGCCCACTTGGGCGAGGTCTGGCCACACTTGCAACTCTACATGCATGGAGGGGTGGCCTTTGCGCCCTACCGCGAGGCGTTCGAACGCATGATGCCGCCCGGCATTCACTACATCGAGACTTACAACGCGAGCGAAGGGTTCTTTGGCATTCAGGACCGACTTGGGGCCGATGACATGCTTCTGATGCTGGACTACGGCATCCATTATGAGTTTCTCCCTTTCACACCGGGAGAGGATCCACTGGACCCTACCTCCACTGCGCCTTTGGGGCTGAAGGATGTAGAAACCGGTCGCGACTATGCGCTGGTCATCTCCACCAACGGAGGGCTTCATCGCTACCTGATCGGAGATTTGATCCGTTTCACATGTCTTCACCCGTTCCGCATTCAAGTAAGTGGAAGGACCCACTCCTATCTCAACCTCGCAGGGGAAGAGCTCATGGTGGGTGACGCTGAGGCTGCCATCGCACACACGGGTCGGCAGTTGGGAATGGAGTGCCGGAATTGGACGGCGTGCGCCTACACATCCGAAGGACAGGCAGTAGGAGGCCATCGTTGGGTCATCGAACCGGGACGCGCTGCCGCAGGACTTCCTGACTACGAGCTGTTTGCGAGCTCATTAGACCGCAACCTCCGCAAGATGAATTCTGATTACGACGCCAAGAGGACGGGCGATCTCGTGCTGAATGCGCCACGGGTGGAATGGGTTGCCCGGGGTACGTTCGAAAACCTGTTGAAACAGAAAGGAAAACTGGGCGGACAGCACAAGGTCCCCCGTCTGTCCATGGACCCGCGGTGGGTTGAGGCGGTTTTGGAAGCCAATCAAAACGCAAACACCACCAAACCCGCGCCCCTCGGATTGTAGGAAGGCGTTGCGCCCCCTACCTTGCCGCTCCAACCGCACGAACATGCACCTCGCGATAGCAGGAAACATCGGCTCCGGCAAAACCACCCTGACCCGGCTTCTGGCCCAGCACTACAAAATCACTCCACACTATGAGAGCGTGGATGACAATCCTTATTTGAATGACTTCTATAAGGACATGCAGCGTTGGTCTTTCAATCTGCAGATTCACTTTTTGACCTCTCGATTCGGTCAGTTGCACGCCTTGAAGTCAAGCGGTCATGACATGGTGCAAGACCGGACCATCTACGAAGACGCTTACATTTTCGCTCCCAACCTGCAGGCCATG
Source organism: Flavobacteriales bacterium (assembly GCA_030828175.1). Taxonomy (GTDB): domain Bacteria; phylum Bacteroidota; class Bacteroidia; order Flavobacteriales_D; family Sanyastnellaceae; genus UBA8752. Next base: position 6,442 of record JAURDB010000029.1, on the reverse strand, counting down.
GGTCTGATGACGTCCAGGGACCACGAGAACTTTCTGAAGCTCTTCGAATTGATGGAGCAGTTCGTCACTCCGCCAGACCTGCTCATCTACCTCCGGAGCAGCGTAGGCAACCTTGTCGAGAAAATCCAAAAGCGAGGCAGGGAATACGAAGAGTCCATCCGCTTGGACTATCTGAACCGATTGAACGAGCGCTATGAAGCCTGGATCTCTACGTACACGAAAGGAAAAGTGCTGGTGATCAATGTGGACCACATGGACTTCGAACACAACCCCGAGCAACTCGGTGAAATCATTACCAAGGTGGATGCTGAATTGAATGGTTTGTTCTGACCGTCCCACATTCCCATCCGATATTTCCTGAAATGAAAAACGGCCCTTGAAGGGCCGTTTTTCATTGCGTGTATTTCTGCCGGTAGAATCAGTTCAACTTGCGCTTCGCAACATCTTCCACCAAGACCATCTTCAGACTGACTTCATCTGAAATAAGGTCGTCTCCGAGGTTGTCGAAGAAACTTCCGCTGCCATATCGGACATCAAAATCAGCGCGGTTGAATGTCATATCAATGCTGGCCACCACAGGGTCAGAGGAACCAAAGTACAAGGTGGCAGAAGCCGGCTTGGAAATTCCTTTGATGTTGAGCTTACCCTCGATTTCCAGACTTCCCCGACTCCCAACCTTTCCGGATTCCATGGAAAAAGCGGCCGTTGGGAATTGAGCAACATCGAAAAAGTCCTCTCCGCGGAGGTGCTGCCCCAGATTCCGCGCCGCCAGACCCTCTACACTCGTCGCCTGAATGCCCGACATCTCAACGAGCACTTCACCGGCAACCATTCGTCCTTCTTCTATGGTGAAGATGCAGGAACGGAGAGGGACCGTGCCGGCCTCAGCCATGCCGCCTGCCTTCGTGCCGCGCCACTGGAGCACAGACTGCTCCGTATTCATGGTGTATTGCCCGTCACCGGGGATGTTCATGATGGCGCTGACTCCGGTGACTTCGCCGGTACCGCACCTGCGCAAGGCCTCGAGGAAGGAGACATCGCGCTTGGATTCGCGGCAAAAACGCATCTCTCCACGGCTCAACCCTTCGCTGAAACAATCACAGGGATCTTCCACGGCGATGGCAGCCACTTCCTCTACACCGGCTACATTTTCGCCGGATTCTTTTGCAGGGGTGACAGGGTCTTCAAGATTGCCCTCTGTACCTGAACAGCCGCCCAGAAAGAAAGCAAGACCCAGGAGGATGGCAGTTGGCAATGCCTGCATTCCGAACCGCCTCATACCCCTGGGAATTCGGCTGCGGCAGAAATGACCTCAGACTCCGTTGAGGGAACCTCAATGGACCCGTGATCGTGACCTTCATGGTCACCACCGTCATGGCCACCGAGGATCGGGGCGATGACGAGACCCACGAGGCAGGTGAGCTTGATGAGGATGTTCATGGACGGACCTGATGTGTCCTTGAAGGGGTCGCCCACGGTGTCTCCGGTCACAGCGGCCTTGTGAGCGTCGCTGCCCTTGAAGGTCATCTCGCCGTCGATCTCAACGCCAGCCTCGAATGACTTCTTGGCGTTGTCCCAAGCACCGCCTGCATTGTTCTGGAAGATGGCCCAGAGCACACCGCTCACCGTCACACCGGCCATGTAACCTCCGAGGGTCTCAGCGGCCCATGCGGGATCTGCGCCGAACAACAGCGGAACAAGTCCAATGATGAGCGGGAAAGCGATGGTCATCGCACCGGGGAGCATCATCTCCTTGAGGGCGGCCTGCGTGGAAATGTCAACGCACTTACCGTACTCGGGTGTTCCGGTTCCTTCGAGGATACCGGGGATTTCCCTGAACTGGCGGCGCACCTCCTGCACCATTTCCATGGCGGCCTTTCCCACCGAATTCATGGCGAGGGCAGAGAAGACAACAGGGATCATGCCACCAATGAAGAGGGCGGCGAGGACGTTGGCCTTGAAGATGTTGATGCCGTCGATGCCGGTGAACTCCACGTAGGCGGCGAACAGGGCGAGGGCGGTCAACGCTGCGGAAGCGATGGCGAAGCCCTTTCCGATGGCGGCCGTGGTGTTGCCCACAGAGTCGAGGATGTCCGTGCGCTCGCGCACCTCCTCCGGAAGCTCGCTCATCTCGGCGATGCCACCTGCGTTGTCGGCGATCGGACCGAAGGCATCGATGGCCAATTGCATGGCCGTGGTGGCCATCATGGAGCAGGCGGCAATGGCCACACCGTAGAATCCGGCGAACTCATAGCTAATAAAGATGGCCGAGGCGAAAAGCAGGATCGGACCGAAGGTGGAGATCATGCCCGTCGCCAGACCGGCGATGATGTTGGTAGCCGCACCCGTGGAAGAGTTCTGAACGATGCTCAGAACCGGCTTCTTGCCGAGACCCGTGTAGTACTCGGTCATGTAGGAGATGGCCCCTCCTACGATGAGACCGACAATGACCGAATAGAAAACGTTGATGCTTCCAAAGGTGCGCATGCCCTCACCGAAGAAATCCATCGTCAGTTCCTTCGGAAGCATGTTGTCGATAAGGAAATAGCAGGCAATGGCCGTCAAAATGATGGACCCCCAGTTTCCGCGGTTCAAGGCAGCCTGTACTTCGGGCTCCTTTGCGCCGTCCTTGATCCGGATCACCAGGGACCCAAGGATGGAGAAAATGATGCCGAGGGCAGAGATGATCAAAGGCAACAGGATGGTGGACATTCCACCGTAATTGTCCGTGATGTCGCCTCCCATGTCGTTGATGACGTAGTTGCCGAGCACCATGGCGGCGAGCACGGTGGCTACGTATGAGCCGAAGAGGTCAGCGCCCATACCGGCGACGTCACCCACATTGTCGCCCACGTTGTCGGCGATGGTGGCGGGGTTGCGCGGGTCGTCTTCCGGTATACCGGCTTCTACCTTGCCCACAAGGTCGGCACCCACGTCGGCTGCCTTGGTATAGATGCCGCCACCCACACGGGCAAACAGCGCGATGGACTCAGCTCCCAGTGAGAAACCGGCCAGTGCTTCCAAAATGATGGTCATGTCCTGAACACCCGTCCATACCCCACCCGAGAAGTAGTTGAGCAGGAAGATGAACAGCACACTCAGGCCAAAGACCGCGAGACCGGCCACGCCGAGCCCCATCACCATGCCGCCTGTGAAGGAAACCTTCAACGCGTGAGCGATTCCCGTGCGGGCCGCCTGCGTGGTGCGGACATTGGCCTCGGTGGCGATGCGCATGCCGATGTTGCCGGCAAGGGCCGAAAACACGGCGCCGATGACAAAAGCCACCACAATGAACCAGTGCGTGGACTCCACCATGGTCGAAACCAATCCGAGCAAAGCACCCGCAACCACAACGAAAACGGAGAGGATGCGGTATTCAGCGCTCAGGAAGGCGAGTGCGCCTTCGTGGATGTGCTTGGCGATGGTGCTCATCTTCTCCTCACCGGTGCTCTGGGAGCGGACCCAGCGGGATTGGACGAACATGTAAATCAGGCCTACGACGGCCAAGGCGGGCACGAGGTATAGGATCGTGTCTTGCATGGAACAGAATTGGGGCTGAGCAAGTCAGCCGGTTAAGGTGTTTCGGGGCGCGAAGATAACGCGATTCTCAGGCTACGTAATTGACTTCCTTGACAGTGCGAACAATGTCGCCGACCTGCGGAAGCGCCTCCTCGATCAAGGAGGTGGAAAATGCGAACGGCGTGTCCGATTGGCACAAACGGCGGATGGGCGCGTCGAGGTAATCGAAAGCGTGACGCTGGATGCGGTAGCTGATCTCAGAAGCGATGGAAGCCACCGGGAAGCTCTCTTCCACAATGACCAAACGGCCTGTCTTTTTCACGCTCTCCACGATGGTGTCGAGGTCCAACGGACGAATGGTCCGCAAGTCGATGACCTCTGCCTCGATGCCTTCCTTGGCAAGTTCATCTGCGGCCTCGTGAACGGTCTTCAGGATCTTGCCAAAGCTGACGATGGTGCAATCGGTTCCCGCACGTCGAACATTGGCCTTGCCGATGGGGATGAGGAATTCACCCTCGGGGATTTCCCCTTTGTCGCCGTACATCTTCTCGGATTCCATGACCAGCACCGGATCTTCATCGCGGATGGCCGCTTTCAACAGCCCTTTTGCTTCGTACGGTGTGAATGGCGTCACCACTTTCAATCCCGGCATGCTGGCGTACATGCTTTCGTAGCTCTGGCTGTGGGTGGCAGCGAGCTGACCTGCTTGGCCGTTGGGGCCGCGGAAGACGATGGGACAGCTGAATTGGCCACCGCTCATCTGCAGCATTTTGCTCGCGTGGTTGATGATCTGGTCACTCGCCAAAACCGCGAAATTCCAGGTCATGAACTCGACAATGGGTCGGAGGCCATTCATGGCAGCACCGACCGCAATGGCCGAAAAGCCAAGCTCACTGATGGGGGTATCGATGACCCGCTCGGGGCCAAACTCGTCGAGCATGCCCTTGGAAGCCTTGTAGGCGCCGTTGTACTCGGCCACCTCCTCTCCCAAGAGGAAAACTCGATCGTCGCGGCGCATCTCCTCACTCATCGCCTCACACACTGCCTCACGGAACTGAATGGTACGCATGTTCTACAGGTATAGCTGAATTCAGGGGCGCGAAGGTACGGCTTGAAAAGCATGTTCTGCCACCATTGGATTCGGCAGGTCTTCGGGGGTTAACTTCGCGGTCTCAAACCGGGATGCACATCTCCCCACCTTCAACGTTCAAGGCATGGATTTTCTCGTCTGTATCAGCAAAGCTCCGGATACCACGACGCGCATAGCGTTCACCGAGGGCGACACCCGCTTCAATGAAGAGGGCGTTCAGTTCATCGTCAATCCATACGACGAGTGGTATGCCCTCGTCCGTGCACTCGAACTCGTCGAGGCCCAAGGTGGAAAAGTGGTCATTGCGACCGTGGGAGGAGCGGACTGCGACCCCATTCTGAGAAAGGCACTCGCCATTGGAGCGCATGAAGCCGTGCGCATTGATGCCGCACCGGAAGATGCCATGCAGGTAGCCGCGGAAATTGCCGCTTATGCCCAGGGTCAATCCTTTGATGCCATCCTTTGCGGAAAGGAGACCATTGACCACAACAGCAGTGCCGTTCCGGCCATGATTGCCGAGCACCTCGACGTACCCTGCATCGCGCTTTGCACCTCCCTCGACTATGAAGGAGGCAAGGCCATCATGACCCGCGAAACGGCGAGCGGCATTGAGAAAGTGGCGGTTTCGGGAACCTTTGTCCTCTCGGCCGCCAAGGGCATGGCCGAGCAGCGCATCCCCAACATGAGGGGCATCATGGCGGCCCGGACCAAGCCATTGCAGGTGGTCCCCGCGTCGGGTGCCTCAGCCGGAACCCGCATCGAGAAGTTTGCTTTGCCGCCTGAAAAGGCAGGGGTCAAACTCGTCGATGCCGACAACCCCGCCGAACTCGTCCGCCTGCTCCGCGAGGAGGCGAAGGTCATCTGAACTCCGAAAGCAGAAGAAATCATGAAGTGCATCGCATTCATTCAGACGAAAGAAGGACAAGCCACCAAGGCAAGCCTCGAGGCTGCCGGATTCGCCGCAGGCATGGGGGAAACCGTGGCCGTTGTTTCGGGTGAACTCAACGGTGACGGAGGCCTTGGCGCCTTGGGCGTCGGGCGCGTTCTGCAAGGCGAAGCCCAGCTGGACGATGGGCAGCTCGCCCGCCTCGTGTCGGCCGCAACTGAAAAAGAGGGAGCTTCCATTGTGGTTTGCGCCCAAGACCATCTGGGCAAGGCTGTTGCCGGTCGGGTTGCCGTCCGGCTCGGAGCCGGCCTGATTGCCGGCGTCACGACTGCACCCGATGGCAACGGATACACGCGCAATGTGTTCAGCGGCAAAGCCACCGCCCGCATCGTCGGGAATACGGACAAGCTGGTCATCACCACCACACCGAATGCCATCGGCATGCCCGAACCTGCCGGAGGATCGGCCACCGTGGAAGCATTCAGCGCCGACCTCGGAGACCGCAAAGTGGAAATCCTGGAGGCGGCCGCTCCCAGCACCGGAGGTCGCGCTCCACTTCCAGAAGCGGAATTGGTGGTGTCTGCCGGTCGCGGTCTGAAAGGGCCTGAGAACTGGGGCATCATTGAAGACCTCGCAGACGCTGTGGGTGCAACCACCGCCTGCTCACGTCCCGTATCGGACATAGGTTGGCGTCCCCACCACGAGCATGTGGGACAGACCGGCATTGCCATTCGACCCAATTTGTACATCGCCGTGGGCATCTCCGGTGCCATCCAGCACCTGGCGGGCGTCAATGGCTCCAAGGTCATCGTGGTCATCAACACCGGCGGGCCGAACCCCTACGACCGGTTCCCGTCCTCGGCGTTCCCGGTGATCCTCACCGGGACCGGGATCTCGGCCAGTGACCATCCGTCGGCGATCGCGGTGGGCAACGTCGACGGCGTCAA
>JAURDB010000028.1 GCA_030828175.1 Flavobacteriales bacterium | reverse complement strand
GGACTGGAAGCCATGCGCTCCTTCGGGCCCACTATCATGGACCTGACGCACAGCCTGCAACAGCCCAACCAGAGCTCGGGCGTGACCGGCGGGCGCCCTGAGCTCATTGCCCACATGGCGCGAACCGCCGTGGCAGCGGGCGCAGACGGTGTTTTCATCGAGACCCACCCCGACCCGGCCAACGCCAAGAGCGACGGCGCCAACATGCTCGCCCTCGACCGTTTCGCCGCCCTCGCCCGGCAGATGAAGGTGATGCGCTCCGCCTACCTCGACGCTACCCGCTGATGCCATTCCGCCTGCTGCTCGCCCTTTTGCCGTTGTTCGCTGCAGGCTTCAGCCTGTCGGCACAGGATGCGGATTCCATAGAAGTGCGGGTGTTCGGGGCAGAAGGGGTGGACGAAGCCACCGCGCTTTGGGTGGATGACCTCGGCTGCATCCTCGCTGGCGAGACCACTTCGGAGATCGCGATGGCGCCCGGCCAGGCGGCTTGGGCGCCCGGTGGACCTGTCGGCCGCAAGGGCTTCGTGACTGTCCTCGACACCGCCTTGAATCACCAGTGGTCCTTCGCTTTTCCCGGAGACCCCACAGCACCGTTGGGTGCACCCTCCACGATGCGGGTCAACGATGTCTTGCGCACGGCGGACTCCACGGTCTGGGTGCTGTATGACGCTCCCCGGGAAGGCCAATGGCAGGGCCACCTCATGGGACTGCGTCCCGAAGAGGGACCCGTCGTCGAGTACGACCTCGGCTCAGGTGGCGCCACCTCGGTATGCGATGTGGTCCCCAACGGCCAAGGTGCCTACCTCATCATCGGCAACCGGTGGCCGGATCAAGCCCCCGCGCTCGTGCCCGAAGGCATCATGGTCGGGTATTGGAGCGGCGAAGCGGACGATGCGCCCGGTTGGGCGCCCATAGCAGGGGCCGAGGGAATGGAGGCCGTAGCCGCCGGATGGAGAAACGGCACACTCTACATAGCTGCGCATCGACCTGAATTCCCCGAGGCTCCCGCGGCTGTCGTGCTGGTCCAAACAAACGTCGGAAACCCGCAACTGGTGGCCACCGCTGCCATCGCGGACCCCGACCTCGTGCTGACCGACCTCACCGCCGGTCCGCAGGGTGTGGCCTGGTCGGGCACACTGACTTCGGAGGACGGAACGCTCGACGCCACCTTCGGCAAGCTCTCCAACACCCCGCCGGACTCAATCCCCGAAGAATGGCTGCACGAGTGGATTGTCGTGACCGCGAGTGCGGCTGACCGACCGGGCCGTGCCATTCTTTGGACCAACGACATCCTCCAGTGCGCGGGCCGCACGACCACCGAGGGCGCGGGGGGCACGGGAGCGATGGTCCAACGCCGGTTCGGACAGACCGGAGCCTGGTTCGGTGTCCACACCTTCGGAGGCGAAGCCGATGAGGACGTGCGCGACCTGGGCTACGACAGCCAAGGCCGCTTGTACGTGGCGGGTTCGAGCAACAGTTGGACGGAACTGACGGCTGGCAATGACAGCCCCGATGCCGTGCTCTTCCGGTCCACCACGACGGCGCTGGTCCCGGGCCTGCCCTATACCGGGGCGCAGTCCTTGGTTGAGGTCGAACAGACCTTCGTCGCCGTCGCCGAATCCTCTCCTTTGTTCGACTCCCCCCAGAGACAAGGATCTTCCGTCCGTGTGATCCCATCAGGAAGTCCCTTCCCAGTGGATCAGGGCGTCGAATGGGTTCTGTTCGACCTGGTCGGTAAGGAAGTGACCCGCGGTATAGGACCCACGAGAACCGTCCAAACGTCCGGTTGGTTCAGGCTTACCATGGGGGCTGGCGGGGGCCGTTCCGACCTCTGGCTGTGGGTCCGCAAATAGCGTTGGGTGAATCAACGAACCGCCTATATTTGCCCCCGCTTCCAACGGGAAGCAAACCACCTTGTGGAGGGGGTATAGCTCAGCTGGCTAGAGCGCTTGCATGGCATGCAAGAGGTCCGGGGTTCGAATCCCCGTACCTCCACAACAACCGGACGGTGCGCTCCCCGCGCACCGTTTTTTTCTTCGGCTCCGTAGTTCAATGGATAGAATGAGGGTTTCCGGTACCCTAGATACAGGTTCGATTCCTGTCGGAGCTACCACCGGACACCTTCCGATTCACACTGCAAAGCCCGCTTTCGGCGGGCTTTTCATTTGGTCGAATACGAGGATGTGACCGCGTCAGCTCATGGATGGGGCGCCATTCCCCGATAGGGTGGTGCCTTGGAAAAAAAGGGAGCGCGTGCTGGGCATGGAAAGTGAGTCGCCATGGAGCAATGCTTCAAGCAGTCCAGCAGGCAACCAACCCTTGAGGGGTTGCTCCACCTTGCCGGCCTTCCGCAACGCCATGGTGATCTGGCGGTCCCAGCGCTTGCTGCACCTCAAGGGGTCATCGGGACGAACCCATTTCCTCTTCGTACCCTCATCGAGGGGGCGCCAAGGCACATCGAGGTTCAGGTAGCCGTAGTCATCGGTCAACTGTTCACCTTCTGCGATGTCCCGGACGGCAATCTCGAACCCGAAGGCCGTGCTGAGACAATTGCTGCGGAAACTGTGATTGACATATCGGCCATGGTCCCAGCAGAGGACGTGGTGCCCATCAGCGTTACGGAAGGCGAAGTAGTCGAGGAGTTCCCTGGATTCCTTGGGCAATGCCAAAGCGTCTTTTTCGGTAAATACCCGGTCCAGTGGATCCTGTGCCCAGGTGATTGTGCCCTTGGGAATGGCCTGTGTGGCGACCACTCCATGGCCCACCTCATCGCTGATGAAATGGACCCGCGTATTGGGGTGCATCATACGGTCCGAAGGTGCTAAAATTTCGAACGTGTTGTTGCGGCCCGCAGAAATTTTCAGAGGCCTTCAATCACGCTGGACCCGCCGCGTCAGACCATCACTGGGTCAGGACAAGGAACGTGCAATAGCCCGACACCAGGGGAATCCCGAAGAGCAGAATCTGCTGACATATCCTACGTGTTCGCTCGCGATCGGCTTTGTTCTCTTGAATCTTGGCCCGTCCCTTGGCTCCGTTTTTTCGATCGAACCAGGCTCGTTTCGCAAGCAAGATGTAATGGTCTTCCTTGGAACGGTGGGAAGCAATGCGTGGCTGCATCCAGACCCCGAGGGAGGCTTGTATGGAGCCGGCAACGGCAATGGACAGGCTGATGGCAACTGTGTTCATATCGGTCCATACGTTTGACATGATTCAAAGTTTCATGCTTTTTACACAGCTAAATTCAGGGCATGCTGGATAAGCGAAGTCTCGTTGGAATGGCCCTGGTGGCGTTGAGTGGAGCAATGGTGATTCCGACAGGGTGGGGTCAAGGTGAAACCGGAGGGTCGGGCGGCGTGACGCTCCATGTGCTGGGCAATGTGCAGGACGGGGGGTATCCCCACATCGGCTGCGAGCGGCCGGATTGCCGCAACCTCTTCCTGCGGCCTGCGGGGCAGCACCAGGTGGTCTGCCTCGGCGTGGTCGACGGGGAGGAGGGCAAGCAGTTCTTGTTCGAGGCGACCCCCGACGCTGCGCGCCAGGCGCATCAGCTCGCCGAATTGCCGGGTGCCCATAAGGGCATGCCCGATGGCATCTTTGTCACCCACGCCCATTGGGGGCATTACACCGGACTCGGTCTGTTGGGGCGTGAAGCGAGAGGGGCCCAAGGGGTGCCGGTGTACGCCATGCCCAAACTGAGGTCCTTCCTCGAGGACAATGGTCCTTGGAGTCAACTTGTGGCGCTCGGCAACATTGCATTGCGTTCCCTGACCGAAGATCAACCTGTTCCGGCTACCCGTCGATTGACCGTCATTCCGATCCGGGTGCCGCACCGCGATGAGTTTTCCGAGACAGTTGGCTTCAGGATTGAGGGGCCGGAGCGGAGTGCCCTTTTCATTCCGGACATCGACAAGTGGGCCAAATGGGACCGCTCCCTCGCCGATGAGGTGGCCCGCGTCGACTGCGCCTTCCTCGACGGCACCTTCCACGACGGAGCCGAGCTCGGTCACCGCGACATGGCGGAGGTCCCGCACCCCTTCATCGTGGAGAGCCTGCAGTTGATGTCGGACTGGCCGGAGGCGGAGCGGGACAAGGTGCACTTCATCCACCTCAACCACACGAACGCCTTGCTCGATCCTGCTTCTCCCGAGAGCCAAGCGGTTGAGGCAGCGGGTTGCCACGTGGCCCGGTACGGAGACCGGTTTCAGCTTTAATGGCCCGACGCCTTGCCCTTGAGAAAGGCGGGACGCTTGAAGGGCAGAACCTTTCCAATGCGGTCGAATCCGAAGGGGCATCGAGGGGTCTCGTGCTGGTTCTCCAAATGGAATGGGTCGCTCGTGCGCGGTGCATCATCCAGACTGCTGTCTTCCCTGCGAACTGCGGCGTCGGCAGCTGGACTGGACTGGTAGAAGAAATTGGTGTGTGCCTCCACGGTGTTGTCGAACTCCCGGTGGAATTGAGGGCTCAACGAACCGGAGATCGGCGGGGTCAACCAGGACCAATCGCCATTCAGTTTGCGGCCGGCTTTGTCTTCGATCTTGCAGAAGCGCTCAAACTGGGCCCCCAATTCGTGGTGGTCACCGATGCGGAAGCCTGCACGGTCAAAGCTGTGGAGCACGGCTTGGTTGATGCCGATGAGGGCCTGGTCCTTCCACAAGGTGCGGTTGGAGGAGGTGTCGAGCCCCATGGCCAGACCGATGGCCTCGATCATATCGTAACGCGCTGGATCGCAGAAGTTGCGTGCTGCGATTTCCGTACCCATGTACCACCCGTTGAAGGGGGCACAAGGGTAGGTGATGCCACCGATGACCAGTGCCATTTCACTGATGAGTGGGATGGCATACCAACGCAAACCCAAGGCGTCGATGCCGGGATGGTCCGGATGGGTGATGTCGACCTCCGGGAATTGCTCGGGATGCTGGGCGAAATGATCGAAAGGAGCACACTCCTCGTCTTGAATCCAGATGGACCAAGGCAATGGGGTGTAGGCGCTCCTGCTTTTGGGTGACCATCCCAAATCGAGCATGCGACGCGTGAACTCCACCGAATGGGGATCTCCCAGAACGGTTCCATCCTCCTGCTCAAATCCGGCATAGCGCAACAGCTGATGGTTGGCAATGCGGACGACATCGGCCTGGTCAGATTGGCCGGGAATGCGCGGTGCAAAGACGGTGATCACGCTTTGGATGTTGCCGTCCTGCCACGCCATATCGAGGTGCTTGGCCAACGCCTCTGTGACTCCGGCGTGATCCTTCGTCGTGCGGCAGTCCTGCACCTTCAGCGATCGCCACATGTGGCGGCCTATGCATCGGTTGCTCGCACGCCATGCCCATTGCACACCAAATTCAAGCTCCTCGGTCGTGTGGGTATAGGTGCCCGTCTGATCGATCTCCTCTGAGATGGCAGCCATCCGCTCTTGCAACTGCTCTTGCGTGAGGGCGTAGCGGTTGTCGGCCGCCATGTCTTGGAGGAAGGCAAGCGCTTGGACCCTCAAGCGGCTGGATACGGGGGGAGAGGATAGGGTCATGGCCAATCAATTTTAGCCCGTGAGGCAAGGGACTGATGCTCAAGATGGATTAGAGCGGGACTTAGAGGCCTGACTTTCGTCATTGGGGGGATTGACTTGCGTCAATCCAAGGGAAAAAGGAGGGCGTTCACTTGAATTTTTGGGGAAAACCCATGCCCTTAGGTGCACTCGAAAAGGATTGGGTATTCCACTTTTGCGGCATGATCGATCGCTATCTCGCTCTTGATGGGGCCATTGGTTCCGAACTCCAACAGTCTTTGACCCCAGCCGACGCAGTCGCCCTCCTCAAGGATGGCGTTCGCCGCTCTACATCAGGTGAAGCCAGCGCCCGCGACCGGGCCGCACTTCTCTCGGATGCCGCAGGAGGCCAATACCCCTACGCAGCGGTGCTCTCATGCATCGACAGCCGTGCTCCGGTGGAGCAAATTTTCGACGCGGCTTCCGGTGATCTCTTCGTCGCGCGTGTGGCGGGCAACGTGGCCTCTCCAGATCTGATCGCCAGCTTGGAGTACGCCACGAAGTACGCCGGAAGCAAGGCCATCCTCGTGCTCGGACACACCCGTTGCGGTGCGGTCAAGGGCGCTTGGGCAGGTCTGGAAGATGGTCACTTGACCGGCCTGCTCGGTCGGATCCAACCCGCTGTGACTGTTACCAAGGCAGAATTGGGAGAGGAGGACAGCGCGTCCAACCTCGACCGATGCTCTACCGTCAACGTACAGGAGACCATGGCCGCCCTGCGCAAGGAAAGTGCCATCCTCGCCGGGCTGGAAGCCGATGGCAAGATCGCCATCGTAGGAGGCGTCTACGATGTCGCCACCGGAGAAGTCGCTTGGGTCGATTGATTCGGCTCAGCGAATGACCTTGAAGGTCTTCCGGGATTTTCCCGCTGAAATTTCGAGCAGGCCGGCATTCCACCGGCCTGTTTCTATTTGACCATTCTGTGCACGGCCTGCAGCCAAGACGCGCCCGGCCCAGTCGAGCAGCCGCCAATGGCAATCGCCAGTGAAACCATCAATGCGCCAGCCTCTGTCCGTGGGCGTGCACGTCCAATCGGCCATTGGCGTGGCGCCCATTCCGCTGGTGCCAATGGTTCCGCGTCGATAGTGGATCTCGTTGCCGGAGGAGCGTTGGTACACCAGGTGAACGGTCCCACCTGCGGTGCGGATCACCGGACGCCGGCTGTGGCCGGATAATTCGGACGTGGCATTCGTGTTTTGTAAGTGCCACTGGGCCATTCCATCAGCATCGTTGCTGCCCACGGCGGTGATGATGTCATAGCCACCATCGTTGCGTTCCCAAGCAGCAACCGCGAAGTCGCCGTCCGCGTCAATGGAGGGGTTGTTTTCTGTGAAGTCCAGTCCGGGGTCGATGCGGTCCGTTCCGCTGAGCGTCCACCCCTCTGGATCAATGGTGCTCCAATGGGTCCGGGCGCCATCGCCGGCCGCCGACATGAAGACCGCGGCAATCTGGCCATCCCCGAGGATCGCCACTTCCGCTTCTGAGGCAGGGCAGGAGTTGATCAGCCAGTCCGTTTCATCCACATCGAGGGACTCGGTCCACACGCCATAGGCATCGGTGCGTGCAAGTTGAAAATCGCGGATGTTGCTGTTGTTGTTTCGCACAAGGTTGTATTGGCGTCCGTCCAGCAGGAAGGGCATGGAGGCGCAGCATTCGCAGACGGCGTCCCCGGGAATCGCAGCGCTGGCATCGACGGCGGGAGCGAATCCTCCGGTGGCCTGGTCCCAATTGAGTACGCCTTCCAAAGCGGGCGCATTGCCCCATTTGAGAGCCACCCAGGGATTGCCGTCAGCATCAAAGGCGGGGACCGGCATGAAGTGGTCCTCCGTGGCACCCGGCGAAACCGGAATGGGATCACCCCACGTCTGTCCCCCGTCCTCGGAAAGGACGACGCGGCCTCCGGTGGCCCATTGACCCGAAATCTGATAGCCTACGGCCACCTTGTTTCCGGAAACTGCCATGCGCGGCCCCTCCGCGTCGTTGATGAAAATCCCGGTCTCGGCGGTAACCTGCACCGGAGCTTCGAAACCGGTCCCGTTCCAGCGCGTGCTATAAAGCCCCCCATTGCTCCCTGATTTTCCGTGCAGGAGCAGGGGGTGGCCATCTGCATTGAGTTCCATCCGGAGGTTGGTGTAGCCGAATTCCTCAGCATCCAGGGTGACCAGCTCAGTCCAGCTGATGACCGGTGTCTGCGCCGTTGATGCAAAGGAGAAGAACACCAGAAAGAGGAAGGCAGGAAAGACGCGCATGAGCACAAGTTATGCGAAGGGTTGATAAAGGTGGGGGAAGGTCGAGCAGGCTGGAGGGAGGCAAATGTCCCTGATGTTGTTAATTGACACCATGATCAGAACCCAATTTCAGGCGGCGGCGGTTCTCGCCTTTCTTTTTTCAACCAGTGTGGCACAGGCGCAAACCTTGACCTGTGCCGAAATTCAAGGTGAGGCCGATGTGAGTCCCTACGAGGGGATGGAGGTCACCGTATCCGGCAAGGTCACGGTGTTTTACGGTGACATGTGGTACCTCCAGGATGGGTTCGGCGCGTGGAACGGCCTCTACTGCGTGGGCCCCGATGTGATCATCGATGCCAATCCCCCGTGGTGGAACGCTCCCCGGCAGCCGGAAGTCGGAGATGTGCTTGAGTTGACCGGGACGGTGGTCGAACAGGATGGCAACACGCAACTCGTGGACATCACCGATTTCGTTTTCGTCGACTTCTGGAACGCGACGGCAGCGGGCACCGCGGTTACGGTGGACGGGCTCGCCGATGAAAGCCTGGAGGGTACGCGCGTTCGATTGGATCCCGTCACGGTGGAGACGGCGCCGGATGCGGATGGCGTGTGGACGGTCTCCGATGCGACGGGAACCGCCACGATTCTCGGCGTCGACAACGACGACCCTTCGGGCAATGAGGATGCCGATGGTCCTACACCCGGCGATGTGTATCGCGTCTATGGCGCGCTGCGTCAAATCGGAGAGGAGTATGTCATCGACCTCGGCGACATCGACACCTTGTCGCTGGTGGTCGGCGTGCCCGATCAGGCCCCGGTCTCATGGAGCATCGCGCCGAACCCGGCCCAAGGCTCCACGCGAATCAGCGGATTGCCGGGTGTTTTCCAATGGGTGCTGACCGATGCACTGGGCCGCCCCCAGAAGGCAGGGAAAACAGAGGGGGAATGCGTCCTGAACTTGGATGGAGTTGCCTCGGGTCGTTACACCTTGTACATCAGCGGGGCCTTCGGAAAGGTGCACCGCGCGCTCGTCGTTCAGTGATCCTTCCCAACGATGGGCTGGATGGCCCCTCCTTCGCCCGTCAACGGAATCAGTCGTCGAGGGACTCGATGTAGTCTTGGTTGTCGCGCACGCGCTGCATGGGGTTGCCGGATGAGCGGCCGTAACTGCGGGTGGCGTCGTTGTACAGGTCGATGCGCTGCGGGCGCACGTTTCGCGGCCACGCGTTGTTCGACAAATCCGTATCGGCGGTCTCGAGGTAGGGGTCGAGTGTGATGGACACCGCCTCCTTGGGGGTCACGAACACCTTGGTGACCTCTTTGCCCCCCTTGCGCCAGATCTCGGCGGGCACCCGGCGCACGTCCGTGGTTCCATCCTCGTAGGTAAATCCAACGATGACCGGCATGACAAGCCCCCCGATATTCTCGAAGGTGAGCTGGTAGAAGTGCTTTCCCGAAGACAGCATCTTGAGTTCGTCTTCGTCGAGCTGGGCCACGTATTCGCGGTACTCCTTGCGCTCGATTTCCATCACGTCATAGGGGTCCACAGTCGTGTAGTGGTCATGGAGCTCCGGACGCTCTTCCAATCGGCTGACGGGGATGTACTCCTTGTCTCGCTCCAATGAGATGTCCATGGGCTCTGCTTCCTTTTCGGCCCGGGCCAATTCCTTCTCCACTTCCGGATCCCCGGTGGAAATCTGGTACCACTGGATGTCTTTCAGCGACAAGTCCACGTGGTCGTTGGTGTAGAACCAGCCACGCCAGAACCAGTCGAGGTCCACACTGGAGGCGTCCTCCATGGTGCGGAACAGGTCGGCAGGAGTGGGGCGCTTGAAGGCCCAACGGCGGCCGTATTCCTTGAAGGCGTAATCGAACAGTTCGCGTCCCATGACCGTTTCGCGCAAGATGTTCAGCGCGGTCGCCGGCTTTCCATAGGCATTGGGACCAAATTGGAAAATGCTCTCCGAGTTGGTCATGATGGGCGAAATCCGCTTCGGGTCTCCGCCCATATAATTCGTGATGTTGCGGGCAGGGCCTCGTCGGGTGGGATAGTTGCGGTCAAACTCCTTCTCCGCGAGGTATTGCACGAAGGTGTTGAGTCCCTCGTCCATCCAGGTCCACTGGCGCTCATCGGAGTTGATGATCATGGGGTAGAAGTTGTGCCCGACCTCATGGATGATCACCGAGATCATCCCGTGCTTGGTGCGGGCGCTGTACGTGCCGTCCGGCTCGGGTCGGCCGCCATTGAAGCAAATCATCGGATACTCCATGCCGATCCACTTGGTGTGAACGCTGATGGCGACAGGGTAGGGGTATTCACACGCGAATTCAGAGTATGTCTCGAGGGTCTGAGCAACCGCCTCGGTACTGTATTGCTCCCAGAGCGGGTTCCCTTCCTTGGGATAGTAGCTCATCGCCAGCGGCGTGTTGTTTTCGAGCGGAACCGCCATGGCATCCCAGATGAACTTCCGGCTGGAGGCAAAGGCGAAGTCCCGCACGTTCTCGGCCTTGAACCGCCAGGTGGCCAAGCCCTTCTCCTGGGTCTTCTCGTTTTCGCGGGCTTCCTCCTCGGTGACGATGAGAACGGGCCGGTCCGCGGTCTTGGCCTGCTCGAGTCGGGCCCGCTGCTCGGCCGTCAAGACCTCCTTTGGGTTCTGCAGCACCCCCGTCGAAGCCACAATGTGGTCGCTGGGTACGGTGATGCTCACATCGTAATCCCCAAACTCCAGCGTGAACTCTCCGCTGCCCAGAAATTGCTTGTTCTGCCATCCCATCCGGTCGTAGTAAGCGCAAAGGCGCGGAAAGAATTGGGCAATGGTGTAGAGGTAGTTGTCTTCCTCCTCGAAGTACTCATACCCGCTGCGCCCGCCGATGGCCAGGCGGTCATTGATGTTGTACCACCAATCGATCTGGAAGGTGAACTTCCCTCCTGGGGCGAGGGGTTTGGGCAGGTCCACCCGCATCATGGTCTGGTTGATGGTGTGGGCCAATGTCTTGCCGCCGGCGTCCTTTACCGCCTCAATCTTGAACCCGCCGTCGAAATCGGGTTCGATTTCCGCGACGCGATCAAAGCTCATGCGGTCTTCCATGAAGCCCTCCTTGATCATGTGACTGTCCGAGTCGAGGTCGCGCACGTTCTGGTCGAGTTGAACCCAGAGGTAGCGCAGCTCGTCAGGGCTGTTGTTGATGTAGGTGATGGTCTCCTTGCCATCGATGCGCTGGGCGCCGTCGTCGAGGCGGATGTCCATGACGTAGTCCACCTGCTGCTGCCAATATGCATGGCCAGGAGCGCCACTTGCCGTGCGCACGCTGTTCGGCGTAGGCAGCACGTCGTACAGCTGACGGAAAGGGTTGTCGTTTGTATTGCCCTCCAACTGGGAGAATCCCTGGAAAGGCAGAGCTGCCCAGATGGCGAGGAAGGGAGCGAAACGGATGCAGGATTGCATGAATCGGTTCATCGGGTTCAATGGAGTTCGGACCGAGAAGGGCCGCAGGTATTTTGCAATTTACAACCCACAGGTGATGTAGCTTGCCGGACCATGAAAGGACCGTTTTCTACCCTTGCCATTGGACTTCTTTTGTGCGTGTTTTCCCAGCATGAGGCACATGCACTCAACATCGGAGAAGAACCTGATGCAAGAGCCTGCCACCCTGACCATGGGGCATCTTTCTTGGAGCAATTGGTGGGTCAATGGGTCATCGCGGAAGAGGAGGAAGTAGTGAAGCAGTTCAGGTGTTACGAGGATGGCCGTTTCGGCTTTCTTTCGCACGGTCAATGGAGCGCGGGGAGCTATGTCATTCTCCGGACGGATGAGCGCAGCAAGGGCGTTCTCAGGTTGGAGTACTATGTGAACGGGAACCTCCATCTTCAGGAAATCCGATGTGAAGTTCATTTCGCGGCGGGTGAAACCGAAGGCGCCGATCACCATCATGGGCAAGGGGAAGGCGACCACCACGGCAAAGAGCACAGCGAGGACCACCACCACGAATACTTGCTCGTAGAAGTTCTACCAGGTGCAGAACAGGCGTTGGACATGGCCGGAGATTACCTCCACCGACACTGAGTGGGCCGAACGGCAGTGGTTTCTTAGCCTCTTTTCTTCAGGATGGCGGCAGTTCCCGCTGCAAGTGCGCACAAGTAGAAGGCGCCTTGGGCCATCGTATACCTGCGAAGGAATTGCCAAGCGTCGGCGTCGGCCAGTGCACCATTGTGGAGCAAAGGCAGCGCCAGGACAACCAACGAAGCAATCAACAGCAGGTGCAATGCGTCGAGGGCCAAGCTCCACGATTGCAGGCCCAGGTGAGGAAAAATGCCCGAGAGCGCAGACGCGGCGATCCAGGGTACCATCCATGGAGCAAGCAGCCTCATCAGGGGGAGCATGTCAGACCAACCAGCCCCCAATTTTGCTGCCACCCAACTTTCCGGAATCCACCAAAGAGGAGAGAGTCCGAGTACGGTGAGCATCATCAAGCTGCATGCCCACCCCCAATATTGCCGGAGCAGGCTGTCCTTCGGAATGTCATCGAGGTGCTTGAAAAAGACGTCGTTCACGCTGCGGATGACCAACCCCGCTGCAACCGTGAGATAGGCCATCCCCGCGCCGATGTTTCCGACGAGGTCGGGTGTGCAGGTCTCGAAAAGGAAGAAGACAAAGGCGCCATTGGCGGCCATGGCGAGCACGTTGGCAGGGGTGGTGTAACGGACATAGTCCCAGTCCCGCATCCAGGCGGCTTTGCGGTCTTGCGAACGGCTCTTTGGCAAGCTTCGCCATGCCGGCTGCAGCTTCCAAATACAAGCAAGGGCGGTACACCATTGTCCTGCCAGTCTTCCAGCAATCAAACCGGCCCCTTCCCAAACTGAAAGGGGGAATCGAGCAGCCTCACCCATCAGGGTTCCACCGGATCGGGTCCAAGCCAGTGTTCCAAACCGGTCGGCTCGGGCAAGCCACCCCGCCAGCAGTCCATTCAGTCCCATGCCCGCGACACCCAAGGGGAGCAACATGGCGAGCCATGGGATTCCGCCCATGGCCCATCCGCCGGCGTCCAAGGCGCACGCCAACAGAAATGCGCCCAAAGTGGTCACAATGAGCGCCCGGATACCATTGGAAGTGGAAGCTTTGGCGGCCAGCTCATCCGGACTCTTCACAATGGCAAGGTCCATGCGAAAAGTGGCAATGGCCCCGAGGATGCCGACCAGTTGGGAGTAAACGGCCATGTCGGCAAAAGCCTCAGGTCCATAGTAAAACCGCTGAAGCAAGGGGAGGGCGAGCAATGAAGCCAATTGGGCCACTCCCGAGCCGAAGGCAAGGGCCATCACATCTCGTAGCCTCGGTAGGAGGGCAGGGGCTGAACGTGGTGGTCTGTCCATGGAGCTACTGACCCGAAAGGTAAGCGATGCCCCTTGGGACTTTCGCCCATCAGTCGCTGAACGTCAGCCTTTGTTGGAATCCGGATTGCGGCAAAAGGAGGATGTAAACCCCCTGTCCGAGGGAGACCTCATTCCATCCGGAGACCATTCCTTGCTTGATTTTCCGTCCGGATGGATCAATCAACGACCAAGGTTGCCCAAGACAAGCCGCACATTGAATGCCAAATCCATTTGCAGCCTGCGTGACCCAAACTTCATGGTTCAGAGCCGCTCCGATACCCAGAACCGCCTCCGGAGAATAGGGGGAGGAACCATTTTCCAACTCGAACAGGTCACACAATCCATCCCCATCCGTATCCGAACCAAAGGGAGAACATATGTCTTCCGGGTCCGAACCCAAAACCAATTCTTCTACGTCACAAAGCCCATCCCCGTCCGAGTCCATGCTGATCGGAAGGCAGGGGTCCAAATCGGACCAACCGGAGGCCGTCTCCATTCCGGAGCACCACCCGTCACCGTCCACATCCAGATCGTTTGGATCACACGCGTCTTGGACGTTCCATCCCTCGATGGACTCCAAAATGTCGCAAAACCCATCTCCATCTGTGTCTGATGCATATGGGTCACAGGGGTCGGATGTGGAGGATCCAATCACAGACTCGATCTGATCGCAGAGCCCATCCCCATCACTGTCTTGTCCCAGTGGGTCACAAGTGTTGTTGGGGTCGGATCCATTGGCCAATTCTGCACTGTTGCATATGCCATCCATGTCCGAGTCCAAGAAGTCTGGACTACAAGGGTCGTTTGCGTCAGAACCCAGGAGAGCCTCCTCGGAGTCACAATAACCGTCGCCGTCTGTATCGATCGCAGCGGGCGAGCAGGCATTGAACGGGTTCGAGCCCATCAATTCCTCTTCAATGTCGCAATACCCATCTCCATCTGTGTCGAGGTTGTAGGGGTCGCAGGGGTTTTCGGGGTCCGTGGACATGAACACTTCGAGCGCATCGCAAGCGCCGTCTCCGTCCGAGTCATCCAAGCCTTCGTTTCCCAGGTCACAGGGGTTGAACGGGTCTGTTCCCAATTCCAATTCGGCGGCGTCGCACGTTCCGTCACCGTCGGAGTCGGGGGCATCTGCACTGCATGGAGCCTCCGAGTTGTCTACCAAAAGGCACCCTGATTCTGAGTTGACAGGGGATTCCAAAAGCTCCTCCAAGTCATCGCGGTTGGATTGTTCGCTCAAATGGATGCCGAGCCAATCCGCCCGGGTCACGACCACCCCATCGCAATCAATGACCACCATGCCGGCGGGGCGCAAAAAGAAATGGGTGTAGATGAGGTTGTCAGGAGAGTCCACCAACATGTCGTCCCAAGGAAACTGCCATTGATTCCCGGAGCTGGGTCCCATCTCGTCTACGACCATTTGAGCAGCGTCAATTCGATCTTGAATGATGCGGTGCTGGTTGAGATATTGCCCATCGGGTCCCGCAATGGGGAAAGCGGGGCAATTGCTGGGGCAATTTTCGATGTCCAATGCGTGGGCCTCGGCTACGTAGACTGGAACCCAGTTGAAGTCGTCCAAGTGCAAAGTCACCCATTCAACAACCATTGGAGAAATGGCAGGGTCCCAGTCATTTTGGAAACGGATGCAGGTGGCTGAGCCATTGAAGATGATGGTCGGCTTTTCAGGGTCCACTTCGTTCGAAAGGAGGAATTCATCCCCTTGCAAGCTCCAGAGGTGAAAGTCACCTACCGTATCGCCCAAGGCGTATCCGCCATCAAACGTATTGAGTTCGCCGCTGTAAGGCACGGTATCCACGCTGTCGGTGGGTTCGGGTTGCGCGTCCAATCCGAGCCAGACAAAGTGTTCGTTTTGGGCATGCAAGCAAAGACCCGAAAGTGCAATGCTGATAAAAAAGGCGGCAATTCGCTTCATGTCCGGGTGCAAAAGAAAACCAACTATTGGGTTAAGGGTTGCTCAGGGGGTCAACCTTTTGTAGCCGTAGATGTTCAATTCCAGTCAAATGGGGAGCAAATCAGGGGTATGAACCCAGCCTGTGTTGCCATTGGCCAAGCGAATCTGGACCCAATCTTCTTCTCCACGGATGATTTCCACGACCGTGCCCTCATGAAGAACGAACAGGTTGGAGGAGTCCGGACCATCGGAAGGGCTGCTTTTGACCTCAATGCGGGGCACCATGATCACCGCCCCTTCATCTGATCGGCTGCGCAAGTGGGTTTCCCTGCTCAAGAATCCCAAGACCAGTCCGACAGCAGCCAGCAGGGGGCCTAGGACGATCAGCATTCTGCGGGTAGAAACATCGGACATGAAAATGCGCAACAGGAGCAGCAGAAAAGCGACAGACCAAACAACGATTGAACTGACCGTCCATCCTGTCATTCTGTGCTGCGCCGTCAATTCTCTCCACAGCGGCGCCAGCGCTATTTCGGGAAGTTCTTCAATTCGATCGACCACCGCGGATCTTGCCAAAAGAAGGTTGGCCTGCAAATCATCATCACTCGGACGAATCCGCCTCGCTCTTTCAAAGTGAAGGATGCTCGGCCCTATTCGCCCCGATTTGTAATGGGCCACACCGAGGTTGTACTCCAACTCAAAAGAGGTCCATTCCTCCGCGACTTGCTCATACAATGCGATGGCCGCATCGAATTCACCTTCGAGATAAGCGGCATTTCCCGCTTGGAATCTTTCCGCCGCTGCAGAAGCGTCTGGCGCAGCCGATAACACCGGAGTGCTCAGCATCCAGGCAAGCACCATCAAAGCGTTCAATGCGCTTTTTACATGGGGCTTTGCGCTGTTGCGCTCGAGAGATTGAGCGGCTTTCCCCAGCTGTTCTGCCACGTCCGCGGTGCCGGGTGCCCCCGGAGCGAAACGCCCGCGATCCAGCGTTGTCAAGAGTTGTTTCCACTGCTCGACACTTGCTTGCCCCTGGCCCGAAAGGGCATCCAAATAGCGTTCCATGGAGGCGTCGCTTTGGGAAATGCCGAGTTGTCCTTGCAAAAAGGCATGGGCAGCTTCCCCAAGTGCATCAAATGAGCCCTTGCCGGAGCGGGCTTCCGCGAGGGCGACTTTGAGCTGGGCTTTGCTCCTCTTCTTTCGCAACAAGCCCGGGTCGGACTCCTCCCTTTCCTTTCGGCGTCTCCAGAACGCACCCAATACGAGCATCAAAGGTGGAAAGGCCCACAGTGACATGTGAAGGAAGCCCCCGTAGAAGGGAATGGACCTCGGTTTCAATTCGGTTTCTGTTCGGATAAACCGCATGTCCCGGGTGAGAATGGTGACATCCGTCTTGCTGTTGAATCCAAATGAGGGACCCTCCGTTCCTTCTGGGCCGGATACTTCCAGAACGATGGGCCGGGCCTTCAAGGTGACGAAGCGGTCCAAAGCCCAGTCGAAATAGGCCAATTCAGGAAGTCCGATTTCATAACGACCGGGAGACCGGGGGATGACCAGGTAGGTCATCGACCTGCGTCCCCGCTGTCCCCTCAGGTCCGTCGTGATCCTATCTGAGATTTCGGGATCGAATACTTCGAGATCCTTGGGCCACTCTAGGGCAGGTGCGCCAATCAGGGGCAGGTTGCCCTTGCCCGAGAATTCAAGCACGAGGTTGACCGCTTCGTTGGTGGAGGGTTCATTTTCTCCTTCGATTTTCCAGGTGACCTTCAACTGCTCGAAGGTTCCAAGAGAAGATGCAGGGGAGGGGGAGGGGAGCGCTGTGACATCAATGCTGACGGCATTGGCGGTAGAGGCTACCGGGCGCGTGTTGAAGAAGGATACGCGTTGCTGGGCGTCCACATGAAATCCACTGATTTCGAGCGGCCCTGTTCGCGTTGGGTAGAGAATGTCGGTGCGAACCGTCGCCACCTGGACCCGCCTTCCTTCCACAATGGTGTTTTCCCATCGTGGGTCTTCGCCATCGACGGTCTCCTTCCATGCACCGGACAACTCTGGGAAGGTGTAGTTCCGCACATCCACAGCCTCCATTCGGTTGAAGATGCGATACTGGACCCGAACGGGCTCGCCGATGTGCACCGATCTTTTGTCGACTTCAATTACCGCTTCAAATGGAGAGGCTGCGCGCGCGGCATTGCTGCCTTTTTGGACAACCTTCAGGTTGACCGGCTCCGTGCGCAGCGTCTCTCTTTGGGTCTTGAACTCAAAGCTGGGAATCCTGAGCGTACCCGCTTTGGACGCCATCATCGTATATGTGTAGCTCCGTTGGGTCGACACGGAGCCATTGACAATCTGCGTACTTGTCGAAGTACTTGGACCATTGATGTAGCGCAGGCCTTCTATGCTGGGAGGGTTCTGCATGGCTACGTTCGCATCGCTGAATTCGAAGGTCAAACGAAAGCCCTGACCGACAGTGACCGGGTTCCGATCCAGCAGAACAGCGGCTTTTCCCTGCGCCTTGGCTTGCAGGCCCCCGCCGAGGATGACCATCGTCAGCCACAGGCGACAGCAAGTCCCCCAATTTGTTGGAATGTTCGTTGCGAATGCCATTACCAGTCCTTCTCGATTTTGGTCTTCTTGCCCTTGTTCCGCTTGGCGTTCTCTTGCGCCTGCAATTTGGCACGCAGCGCGGCTTCATTGCGTTCGAGCATATCGAGGATGCGTGCTGCATCCGCTGCTTGGATTTTTCCCTCTTGCGGTTCTTCCCCCGGCTTCTCTTCGGAACCTGACTGAGCGGACCCATCCCCCTCTTTGTCGTCCTCCGATGGCCCCCCGTTTTCCTGGCCTTCCTGGTTCTGTTCCTCTTCTCCTGGTTGCTCGTCTTCTCCCTGGCTGTCTTTTCCTTCCTCGCCCTCCGGGTCCTGCTCCCCCTCATCGGGGTTTTGCTGGTCTTCTCCCTCCTGATTCTCTTGCGATTCGCCGTTTTCGTTTTCTTGCTGCTCGCCCTCTTCCTGGTTCTCCTGTTCTCCGTTCTCCTGTTGCTGCTGTTGCTGCTGGCGCATGGACATGGCCAGGTTCAGGTTGTAGCGGGTCTCGGCATCATTCGGGTCCAATCGGAGCGATGTCTTGTAAGCCTCAATGGCACCTTCGAGGTCCTCTGAGCCGAGCAATAGGTTGCCCACATTGTTCCAGGCATCCGACTTTACTCCCCGGTCTTCGGATTGAGCCGCCGCTCGCTGGAATGCCTTGAGTGCGCCATCGCTGTTTCCTTCTCCCGCCAAGGCCATTCCACGGTTGAGGGCGATTTGCCCAGGCTCTGCACCATTCCATGATTCAGCCGCTCCGAACAAGCTGTCCGCCAGGGAATAATTCCGCTCGAGCATCGCCTCGGTGCCGGCAACGGCTTCCGCTTTGCTTCCGTTCTCCATTCTGGATTGTGCCATGGCGCAGCGGGGCACCATCAGCAGGACCACGAATGCGGCCAATGTGGATTTCCTCAGGGGAGAGGAAGGCCATGCGGCTTCCAGCATGAGGAGGATCCATCCTACCAAGAAGAACCAGGGAAAATGATGCACATAATCGGTGTAGGCCACCTTGCTTGTTTCTCCCGTATCGAGGTCGATGAGGCTATTCAGAAATGGATCGAGGTCCACGAAACCCGTGTTGGCCCGGACGTAGGTACCACTGCCCGCTTCCGCCATGGCCACGAGCATGCGTTCGTCGAGGGTGGAAACCACAGGCTGCCCCGTGCCATCTTCCTTGTAGCCGGTTTGACGTCCATAGCGGTCAAATTCCGGGATTGGACCGCCTCCTTCACTGGCCATGCCCAAAGCGTGCACCTGTATGCCCTCATTCGCGGCTTCTCCGGCGCGGGCAAGGGCGTCATCCTCGTGGTTCTCCCCATCCGTCAGGACGAGAATGACCCGGCTGGCCTGGCTTTCAGAATCAAAGGACTCCCTGCACAGCTCGATGGCAGAGCCAATGGCCGTGCCTTGCACGGGAATGGCATCCGGACCAATGGCATCCAAGAAGAGCTTGACAGCCGAAAGGTCCAGTGTCAATGGAGCCTGAACATATGCATCTCCGGCAAAGACGACGAGCCCCGCACGGTCACCGTCCAGTCGACCCACCACGCGTTCAATGGTCCTCTTGGCGAGATCGAGCCTGGACATCCCCAAATCCTCGGTCATCATGGAGCGGCTCACGTCCAATGCGATCATGATGTCCACTCCTTTTGCCTCGACTTCCTTCAGCCTCGTTCCCAGTTTCGGTGCCAGCATGCCCATGGCCATGATCGCCACTCCTGTCCTCCACAGGAGGAACTTCCAAACCGACCGACGGGGACGGGCCTCAGGCCACAAAGTATGCGCCAGCCCCAAGTCGATGGACCGGGACATTCGGCGTTGCTTCCAGCGGTAATGCCCCGCAAACATGAAAAGGGCCGCCGCAGGAAGGAGAAGGGCGGGCCATGCCTGAGGAAGGTGCAATTCAAATTGGGGAGCCACCCTGCGCACCAGGAAGTACATGCCGACGATCAAGGCCCAGAAGCCCATTTCAAAAAGGACCAGCCCGGTGACGTGACTGAAGACGCGATATGTTCTCGGCTGACTCATGGCAGGCTTCGGAACAAAATGTGGCGAAGGATGGCCTCAAACCCGAAGAAGGCAAGGGTCAGCCATCCCAGGATGGGGAACTCCTCGGTGCGCTTGTTGTAACGGAATACGTTGAAGCGCGTCTTTTCAAGGGTGTCAATTTCCTCGTATACCTCTTTCAATTTGGCCCCACTCGTTGCCCGGAAGTATCGACCCCCCGTTTCCTCGGCAATGCGTTGCAGGGTTTCCTCGTCGATGTTCACTTCCACCCAGTCATAAATGAAACTGCCATCCGGACGCATCCTGACCGGGCTCTTGGCTTTTCCTACCGTTCCGACCCCGACGGTGTAGACCCTGATGGACTCCAATGCAGCCAATTGGGCAGCATCCATGGGTTCGATCTGTCCCTTGTTGTTCTCGCCGTCGGTGATGAGAATCACCACTTTGCTTTTGGCTTCGCTTTTGCGCAAGCGGTTCACGGCGGTGGCCAATCCCATGCCGATGGCCGTGCCGCCTTCCACCATGCCGGTTTCCAATCCTTCCAAACCGTCCAGCACGACCCGATGGTCCGTCGTCAAGGGGACGCGGGTAAAACTTTCCCCTTCGTAGACCACGACCCCGACCCGGTCAAAAGGACGGTCTGCCACGAAATCTTGGGCTACTTCCTTGGCCGCCTCCAAACGATTCGGCTTGAAATCCTTGCTCAGCATGCTGGCCGAGACGTCCATGGCCATGACAATGTCGATGCCCTCTCGGGTCATGTTCTCTATGCTCGAGGAGCTTTGAGGTTGGGCCATGACGAGGATGGCAAACCCCATGCCGGCAGTGCGCACCACGTCTTGCAGGAGGGGCATCCACTGGTCTCTTCTCGGCGGAGTCAGGTTCAAGTGCTGGAGGTTGATGCGGAACGTGGGCCACTCTATGGGACGAAACACCTTCCACAAACTCCAAGCACCCAGCACAGCAAAGAGGACCAAGGCTTGGGGCCTTGCGCATTCGAAAGTCGCCTGCACGGCAGACAATGCGGACAGAACCAAGACCCAAGCCAAAGCCTGTGCCAGTCCCTGTCGCAATCGTGCGCGCCCCAAAGCCCCTAGCTTATCCATGAGGTTCAGGGTTGGTTGAAGGTGGGACACTGCCTTCGGATGTATCGACGATGGGCTGGGTGCGCTCCACCCAGGCAATGCTCTCTCGAATGACCCTCAGGTGGGCGTCGCCATCCATATCCTGCTTGGCAAACTTCACCAGGTCGGATCGCTCCAGAAGCGCCAAGATCCACTGCGTTTCCTCCTTGGGCAGTCCTTGAACGGGGGACTGGTGCAAGGTCCGGGTCAATTCATCGGTTGTACGCTCCAACGCTTTGACGCCAAACGTTCCCTGAAGGTGCAGCCTGACCGCCTCCGAAAGGATGGCTTGTGCCTCCTTGCCTTCCCCTCGCATCCACGGCGCATCGGATTCAACGTCGCGCAACATCTGCAGGGCAATGACATGCGCAGGCTCTGTGGGGATTTCCTCGATGTCATCCAACACCTCGGCTGTCTCCCGGTCCTTCCATTTGCGGTACAACCACCTTCCGCCCAAAATCAGAACAGCCAGTGCAAGGACCCAGGGCAGAATCTGTTGGAGACGCTCCCACCAGGTCCATTGGAAGGCCTTGAAGCCTTGCATGGGTTTCGGGGCGGGATTCTCCTCCAATGGCATCGGTACGATTTCGACAATCGCCGCTTCTGTGGAAGCAGCTGCACCGGTCGAGTCCATCAACGAAAGGGGCTCAATCACCTTGACACCGGTGTCCCACGCCATCACGGTCAAAGTCTGGGTGCGGCGCAGGCCCGCTTCCAGGAGGGGTGAAGCACTGCTGTCCAAAGGTGACAGTTCTATGACCTCCCAGCCTTGGGGAAGCGAATCTCCCACCGCGATGCGCGGCCACTGCCAATTTCGCCCTCCTTGGAGGGGTTCGTCCGAGGTGAGGGTCCATTCCATGGGTTCGCCTACTCCGGCGCTGTCGCTGGCGATCTCAAGCGACAAAGTCGGTTGCGTTTGAGCGTTTACACCGCTCGCCGCAACAAGCGACAGCAGAAGGAGGAGGCGCATCTCAGCCACGGCGGTCAAAAAGCTGCATGAGGGGTTGCACATAGGGTCGACCTGTATTCAGCACCGCGTGGTCCACCCCTGAGCGTTTCATCATGTCCACCAATTCGGTCTGGTGTTGGCGAGAAGCCGCCTCGAATCGCTTGCGCCAGCGGGTGGAGGAGGAGTCGATGAAAGCCACTTGGCCCGTTTCTGGGTCGGAAGCTGCGAGCCATCCCATCCGAGAGGCTTGCCGCTCGATGTCGTCCTCCAGTTGGAGCGCTACCAAGTCGTGCTTTCTGGCTGTGCGCTTCAGGATATCACTGAAGCCATCGTCCTGGAGGTCACTGATCAGAAAGGCGATGGTTCGCTTCTTCATGGCCCGCCCGAAATACTCCAGGGCTTGCCGGATGTCTGTGCTCTTTCCCTCGGGCTCAAGGTCGATCACTTCCCGCACGATGCGAAGGATGTGGCTCCGGCCCTTTTTTGGAGGAATGAACCGTTCTACACGGTCGCTGAACAGCAACGCACCAATCTTGTCGTTGTTCTGTCCTGCCGAAAAGGCCAGAACAGCGGCCAGTTCAGCGGCCAGTTCCCGCTTGGACTTCTCACGGCTGCCCAGTGTGCCTGAGGCGCTGACATCGATGAGCAGCATGGCCGTCAGCTCCCGTTCCTCTTCAAAGACCTTCACGTAGGGGGAGCGCATGCGGGCCGTTACGTTCCAATCGATGGTGCGGATTTCGTCGCCGTGCTGATAGGCGCGGTTTTCGCTGAATGCCATGCCCCGCCCTTTGAAGGCGCTGTGGTATTCTCCAGAGAATATCTGGCTGCTCAGCCCGCGGGCGCGCAATTCCACCCGGCGAACACGTCGGATCAATTCCGAGGCTTCCATCTCAAGGAACTTGAACCTGGTCGAGGATCTCCGTGACGATTTGTTCCTGGCGGATTTCCTCCGCCTCCGCCTCAAAGGTGAGCCCGATGCGGTGCCTCAAAACGTCCATGGCGACCGCACGGATGTCTTCGGGAATCACGTAGCCACGGTGGGCCATGAAGGCACGGGCCTTTCCGGCCAGCGCCAATCCAATGGTGGCACGCGGAGACGCACCAAATCCGATGAGCGGTCCCAGGTGGCCCATGCCATGGTTTTCCGGCTTGCGGGTGGCCTGCACGAGCGACACGATGTAGCGCTCGATTTTTTCATCCATATACACCTCGCGCACCAATTGTCGGGCAGCGAGGATGTCATCAGGCTTCACCACGGCGCGCACTTCGGGGCGTCCACCCGAGGAGACCTGATTGCGCAGAATCATCTGCTCTTCATCCGATGTCGGGTATTCGATGACAGCCTTCAAGAGGAAGCGGTCCACCTGCGCCTCTGGCAGGGGGTAGGTGCCTTCCTGTTCCACCGGGTTCTGCGTCGCGAGGACCAGAAAGGGCCGGGGCAGGGGGAAGGTCTCGGACCCGATGGTCACCTGTCGCTCCTGCATCGCTTCGAGCAAGGCACTCTGGACCTTGGCGGGGGCGCGGTTGATCTCGTCTGCGAGCACGAAGTGGGCGAAAATGGGGCCCTTGCTCACGGTGAATTGCTCCTGCTTCTGGTTGTAGATCATGGTGCCCACCACGTCGGCGGGCAAGAGGTCGGGCGTGAATTGGATGCGGCTGAAATCCACTGCCACCGCTTTGCTGAGCGTCTGGATGGCGAGGGTCTTTGCCAGGCCCGGTACCCCTTCCAGCAACACGTGTCCATCGGCGAGCAATCCGGTGATGAGGGTGTCCACCATGTTGCGCTGGCCCACAAGGGCCTTGCCCACCTCGTGGCGGAGTTCGTCCACGAATCCGCTGGCGCTGCGAATCTTCTCCGTGAGGACCTGAATGTCCGGGCTTCCACTGCCGTTGCCGTTGCCGTTTCCATTGCCGTTTCCGTTGACGGCCAGGTCCGTGGGGAGAGATGTACTTTCCATGATGCGCGTTCCGAGTGTTGGGTGGCTGCAACTGGGCAAGCCGCCATTGGGAATGTTCAAAAATAAGTGGGGGTGGAAGGGGGGGTAGTCCG
>JAURDB010000027.1 GCA_030828175.1 Flavobacteriales bacterium | reverse complement strand
GGGCGTGCATGGTGCGCAGGGCAGCTTCGGTGCAAACGGCCTCATTGCCGTGGACGTTGTAGCTCAGGTAGACGAAGGCCACCCCCGGATCATCCGCCGCGAGGCCCTTGCCTTCTGTTCGCGCGAGGTTCGCCGTGCGCAGGGCTTCCAGCCGGGCGTGGTTGGCCTCGGAGGTCACGATCAGCAAGCCCAACTCGCGGTATTCCGAAGTCCGGCCGTAGGGCTCCCACACCGCCTTTGGCGAGGCATCGGCCAACGCCTGTGCGTAATCGACCACACTGTGGTGACGGGTGAAACGGTCGCCAAGTTCATAGCCGAGGAACTCGGAGGGGGTAGGGACTTGGGCGGAAACGAAGGAAAAAGCGCTCAACAGCGCCAACAATGCAGTGGTGGTCTTCATGGTGGGCAGCGCTCAAGGACAAAATTCCCCGAACTCCGCCAAGATAGCAAGCATGTCCGCGGTCGTCACTTGGTCGTCCCCTGTGATGTCGGAGCTGCAGTTTGAGAGACACCCGAATTGACCCAACAGCAGCAAGACATCACCTACCGCCACAATGCCGTCCCCGTCAAGGTCGGTCGGACAGGAATCCTCATCTACATCCCCCGTACAGCCGTAGTTCGGTGCGTCACAGTTGGAGTAGAAATCATTGATGGTGTTGGGGTCTCCGTCATCGCATGGGTCTCCCACGAAGATGCACGAGCCATCATCTTGCGTGGCGTCGGGATTGAAATTGCAGGCCGACCCGGATGTGCAGCCAGGCACAGTCACAGGGATGCCCACACAACCATAGCCTGGAGCATCACAGTCCGAGTAATAGTCGCTGAAGGTCATCGGATCCCCGTCGTCACACGGGTCCCCTTCGAAAATGCAGCTGCCGTCATTCTGCGTGGCCGCGGGATCGAAGTTGCACGCGGACCCAGAAGTACAGCCTGAAACTGTCACCGGAGTGCCCTCACAGCCGTACCCCGGAAGACCACAGTCCGTGTAGACGTCATCGAAGGTCGTCGCGTTCCCATCGTCGCAAGCACCGCCCTCAAAGACACAACTTCCGTCGTCCTCATTTGCTGCAGGATCGAAGTTGCAGGCCGTGGCGGACATGCAGCCGGGAACGACCGACGGAGGCTCCCAGAACCACGCGCGGTACACCCAGTCCGGATGGTCGATGTAGGGATTGCGGTTGCCCTGTGCCGTCTCCGTTCGGTTGTTGCGCGTTACCTCCACCGGGCTGACCGGATCCTCGAGGTGCCATGTGTAGAGAATGGACGGATCGCACACGCCGGAAATGTCGCCAGCCTGCGTGGGATACATGGTGTAGAAGTAGAACACACAGCGGGCCACGTCTCCTTTGACTTCCTCCCGCGGCTCCCAGATGCTGCCTGTGCTCTCGCTGAAGTCGTCCGGGTTGGAAGGTGTGGATCCGGTGCTCAGGTAGTTGCCGCTGCCGTCCACACCGTACCATTGGGCGCTGCCATCGGAAACCTCGCCGTAGGGGTCATTGGAACGGGCGCTGTTGGCCGAACCGTGGCACGGACGAATGGACCAGATGTCCGACTTCATCGGGCTCACCCCGCCATAGAATGACTGCGGCACCAAATGCTCTGCATTGATGGGATTGGGGTAGGTCACGAACCCACTGGATTGCTGGAAGCCCGTGTAGATGCATTCAATTTGCCCTGCCGAATCATCGACAAAGCCGTACATCTGCATGCGGGCACCATTGTACCCCAGGTCGTCAAAAAGACCATCGTACCAGTTCTGCTTGATCCATGTGCGCAGCGGCTCGAGCTGCAGATCGGAGGGGGCATCGGGCTGGGCGACCGCCCCAACGGGGAGAAACAGAAAACTCCAGATCAGGAGCACGAATGGGAAGAGAAATCGCTTCAAGGCAATTTGAAAATACGACCGTTCAAGGGGTCCAACGCACATCGTCCACAAAAGCAGTGTCATTCAAGGCCGCCAGAAAAGCGAGCAGGTCCGAGCGATCCTGCGTGGACAATTCGAAGGCGGTGAGCAAGCTGTCCTGATGGGCATGCCCCGCACCGCCGGAAGCGTAGTGGTCCAGGACCTCATCGAGGGTGCCGAATCGTCCGTCGTGCATGTAAGGCGAAGTGAATCCAATGTTGCGCAGGGTAGGAATCTTGAAGGCCCCGCTGTCCGATGGCTCCCCCGTGAGCCGCCAGCGTCCGGGATCGATGGAAACGGCGTCCAATCCGTTGTTGGCGAAGCCATGCGTAGTGAAAAGCGGAGGCTGGTGGCAGCGGTCACACCCCAGGCCTCCGGCCCCGAACAGGTCCGCTCCGCGCTGCTCCGATTCAGAGGCGAGCACTTCGTTGCGCTGCCAGCGGTCCCACAGGGCGTTTCCGCTGATGAGCGTGCGCTGGAATGTGGCCAAGGCACGTGTCATCACAAACGGGTCGAGTGCCCGTCCATATGCAGCATCAGCCTGAACGGCATAGTCCTCTGCCAACTCCTCGCAGACGGTCACAATGTTGTGGGCCATCTCGGAAGGCTCCTGCAGCGGAACCAACACCTGCATTTCCAAAGTCGGCACTCCTCCTTCCGACATGAAATGGGGCTGGTAGGCCGCGTTGGTCAAGGTGGCCGCATTGCGCTCCCCCAGCGCTCCAAAGGCACCTGGCGTGATGGCCTCCGGCGCGGAGAAGGCCCGTGAAGGCAAGTGGCAGGTGGCGCAGCTCACTGCCCCGTCAATGGACAGCCGCTCGTCGAAGAACAGGTCCTTTCCGAGGACCCAGCGCACGTCGTTGAAGCCGTTGTCTTCCGGAAAATCAGGTCCATCCCACCCCTCTGGCACTTGCAGAAAGTCTGCCGTAGCAAACGGAGGCGGGTTCTTTTCCGGGGGATCGGGACGACAACCCGCCGCAGCGATGACCGCGAAGACCCAAGCGATATGACGGTAACTGAGTTGCACCTCTTCAAAGATGCAACCGGAATTCAGGCGGTGTTGTTGCACGGGTGCCGTCCTCCTGCATCCGGCTTCAGGGTGTGCCGTGAAACTGGATGGAAAAATCAAGCACGGTCCAGGTTTCCGTGCCGTAGGCACCGCCGGTGTACCTGGGACCGAGGTGCCAGGCATCCCCATGCCGAAGCAGCAAGGACTCTTGAAAGGGCATCAATTCCTCGAACACGTAGAGATTTTCAAACCAACCATCCTCCTGCAGCTGCCCCAACGGATTTTCATCCGGTGTAATGGCGAGGCTCTCATTGAACTCCATGTACCAGATGTAGCTGTCCTCCTCGGGATGATAGCTGACTTGTCCCGTCACAAAGGGTGTGGGCGCAAAGAATCGGACGTGATTCAACTCTACCGGGATGTTGGTCACCATCCAGGTCTGGTCCACCCAAACGGTATCCAATGACTCCACACCCAGGCTGTCGGCCCGCAATTGAATGTCCATGGCGGCCAGCTTGAACTCGACGCTGTCGAGGGGAACACCGCCCTCCATCAAGTCATCGCATTGCACTTCCCACGCGCCACGCGCCACCTGATCGACCTGCATCTCCCATGCGGTCAGGAAACCCGTCAAATCCGCCGTGGTGATCCAACCATTCCCGTCGTAATCCGGCATCCATGTGCCCTGTCCGCACATCGGTGTGCAGAAAAAGAGCAAGATGAAACCAGGAATCCAGTGGCGACTCCGTGAGAATTTAACTGTCACAAATGGCAATTTGGCGAGTACAATTTAACTCACGTCTATGCTTATCGCAAATCAAATGCTCACCTCCACGCTTCGGGGGCACCCCACCACCACATCAGCAGGATGATGGCACATGCCACCGTATTCAGCACCAAACCTGTCCTCGCCATGGTGGCCATGCGGATGCGCCCCGAGGCAAATACGATGGCGTTGGGTGGCGTAGCCATGGGAAGCATGAAGGCACAGCTGGACGCCAAGGTGACCGGCACGGCGAAAAAGAGCGGATGCAAACCCATGCCCACCGCCAATGCACCGACTACGGGCGTCAACAATAGGGTCAAAGCCAGGTTGCTCATCAATTCGGTCGCGAACAAGCCCATGGCTGTGACCAGTATGAGCATGGTTCCCACCGACCATCCCCACCCCGCAGCCGCATCTGCGACGGCACTGGCCCACCCCGCCGCCTCAAACCCTTTTGCCAGGGCCAAACCACCCCCGAAAAGCAGCAATATTTCCCAAGGCAAACGGGCCAGATCCCCGCTCCCCAAAAGCCGGGGACTCCATCCACCGTTGACCCCTGCCCCTGCTGCGGAGCCCGTCTGTCCTCTCTGCCCTCCCGTTGAGACGGCAAAACAGCAAAGAGCGGCCGCCACGGCAATCGAGGTGTCATTGAGCTGATACCCCTCTCCCAACAGAAAATTGAAGGGCGACCTCAAGATCCACATCAAGGCGGTACCTGCGAAGAGAATCATGACCCTGCGCTCGGCGCTGCTCATAGGACCGAGCGCCCTGTATTCCTCCTCCCACAATCCGGAGGATGCCTCCGTATGGCCCTTCGGTATGCGATGGAGGGCCACCAGGAGAAGATAGACCACGGTCAACAGGACGATGGAAATGGGCAAGCCGATGGACAACCACTGGGCGAATCCGATGTCCGCGGCGAAACGGTCCGCAGCCACACTCGCCAATGCGGCATTGGGAGGTGTACCCACCAAGGTGGCCATCCCGCCTACATTGGCTGCATAGGCTACCCCGAGAATCAACGCTCCACCCCATTGGACGCCTTTGTACCGCTCTTCCAAAAGGCCCAGCACGGCGGTCGCCATGGGCAACATCATCAGTGTGGTCGCGGTGTTGGAAATCCACATGCTCAGCAAGGCGGTCGCCAGCATGAAACCGAGCAAGGTCCTTCTGGGACCGCCCCCCATCGATTTGAGCAACCTCAAGGCAAACCGCCGATGCAAACCATGACGCTCCAAGGCGAGCGCCAACACGAATCCACCGAGAAACAGCCAGATGAAACGGGAGCCGAAGGGGGCGGCTGTCGACTTCAGGTCCAACACGCCCAGCACGGGAAACAAGACGAGGGGAAGCAAGCTCGTTGCTCCAATCGGGACGGCACCGCTCAGCCACCACCAGAGCATCCACCAAGCCGTTCCCGCCAGGGCGCCGTCGTGGCCCCAATCGCTGGACGGAACCAAAAAAAACAACAGCAGAAACCCCAATGGGCCACCCCAGAGTGCCACACCCTCGCGGGCTGTCATGGTATCAGAGCGATGTACACCGGAAGGTGGTCCGAGATGTAGTAGGAGCCTACGATCTGCTCCTCGGTACAGAACCATGGAACGGATCCACCGCGGAAGAGGATGTGGTCAATCCGAGGCGCTCCCCTCAGTCCGCCGGTAGCGAAGCCCGTGTATGTGCCGATGTTCTTTCTGCAGCGCTTGGAAGCCGCGTCGTGGGCGTCCTTCAATCCACATCCCGTCAATACCTCCAAGGGAGGTGAGCCCGGTTCGGCATTGAGGTCACCGAGCAGGAGATCGATGTCGGCGCTGCTCATCGTGAACTGAAGGGCCAGCATGCGTGCAGCGAATTCCCTCGCCTGGTCACTGACGTGGGAGAAATGCGTGTTCACCACGCGGATCACCTTGCCTGTTTTGCGGTCATACAAGGACACGATGGTGGCGATGCGCGGCAAGGCGGCATCCAATCCCACCGATCCCGGGACATCCGGCTCCGTGCTCAACCATTTGGTTTCCGAATGCAGCAAATCGAAACGGGAGCGGCGCCAAAAAATGGGACAATGCTCCCCCCCGGACTTGCCGTCATCCCGCCCGACCCCATAGTGGTCGTGCTCAGGCAACCCGGCTGCCAAATCATCGACCTGGTGGGACAAGGCCTCCTGAAAACCGAGAATGTCGAAATAACCTACCGAACCCACCACCTTGTCCTTCCTCTGTTCCCAGGTCAAGGGATCTCCTGGTTCATCATAACGGATGTTGAAGGTCACGACCGCCATTTCATCGGGGTGCTGAGCCAACAGACCTGCACCTGAAGTGCAAGCCCATAGCGCCCAAATCCAACCCCATCCCAATGCACCCTGCTTCATGGGGACAAGGTAGCATGGACGAGGGTTAGGGCGCTACTTTCGCACGGCACAACCGCCAGGTGTCCTGGCCCCATCATTCTCCAACCGTGGCACACAGAAAAAGACTCTTCCACAAGGGAGCTCCATTGGAACTGGAGGTGAATGACGTCGCCTTCGGAGGCAAAGGCATTGCAAAGGTTCCAACGGATGACGGCGATTTCACCGTGTTCGTTCCCAATGCCATCGCGGGCCAAAAAGTCCGCGCTCGGGTCTCCCTCTGCAAGCGACGGCACGCTGAAGCCAAAATCACCTCTGTTCTGCACCGATCGCCCCTGGAAACCGAGGTGCCGTATCAGCCCATACCGGGTGCACCCTACATCACCCTTCCGTTGGAAGCGCAGCGCGAACTCAAGGAGCGTACGACCCTGGAGGTGTATCGGCGCATCGGCGCCTTGGAAAACATTTCGGATCGATACGAGGGTTGGGTGGACTCTCCCCTTTCCTTTCACTACCGCAACAAGATGGAATACAGCTTCTCGGCCATCGGTCGTGGGCCGGATGCCGATCCCGATGCAGATTTCGGCGACGGATTCCACCTGGGCTTCAAGGCAAGGGGAACCTGGTGGGCAGTCGAGGATCTCGAGGGGGACAGCGGTCTGTTCGATGCAGAGATGGAGCGCCTCCTACCTGCATTCCGTCAGCGGTGTGAAGAAACAGGTCTTCCCGCGTGGCACGCTCCCCGCCGGGAGGGATTCTTCCGGTTCCTGGTGGTGAGAAGGAGCGTGGCAGAGAACCAACTGCTCATCAACTTGGTCACCACTTCCCACGGCTTGGACTCCTTCGATGCGGCAGCGCTCGGAGCATGGCTGGAGGAAATGCTGGGCGCCCGTCTGGCGGGTTTCATCCACACCTTGAATGACGACACGGGAGAACGCGTCGAGGCCCGGGACGGATCTTCCACCCTGGTTCTGGGCAAGGACCACGTGGTAGAGCGACTCCACGGCCTCTCTTTCGAAATCCGGATGAAGAGCTTCTTCCAAACCAATCCCGCATGTGCGGAGCGGCTCTACGCCCAAGTACTGTCATACGCCTTTGAAGAGCCGGTGCCGAAAACAGGGGGGACGGGCGGCGTCACACTGGACCTATTCTGTGGTACGGGGACGATTGCCCAGCTTCTTGCCCGCCACGGCAAGGGCCGGGTCGTAGGCGTGGACCTCATCGAACAGGCCATCATGGATGCCAGAAGAAGTGCAGAGCGGAACGGGGTGAAGGGGCTCGAATTCCACGCAGCCGATGTGGGACGATTCCTCCTCGACCACCCCGAATACGCCGGCCGCATCGGAACCATTGTCCTGGATCCTCCGCGCAGTGGCATCAGTCCCAAGTCTCTGCGCAAAGTGATTCGACTCCGAGCCCAACGCCTCGTGTATGTCAGTTGCAATCCCGCCACACAAGCGCGGGACCTGATCGCACTCAAAGAATCCGGCTACGAACTGAAACGGTTCAAGCTGGTCGACCAGTTCCCCCATACCGCCCATGTGGAAGCCGTGGCCCTGTTGGAAATGAATGCCCAGGCGGTTTCCGACGCGGATGGATTGGACGAAATTGCAATGCCATGAGTACCTCCTCAACTCCCCCCGTATCCGAAGCGGTCATTCTCGATGCCGAGCGCATCCAGCGGTGCATTCAACGGATCGCACGGCAAATCCTCGAGGATCACCACGAAGCCAAACGCATTGTGGTCGCCGCCATTGACGGACAGGGCAAGGTATTGGCCAACCGCATCGCATCAGAGCTGAGCGCCATCCAAGCGCCCGAGCATCGGATGTGCATCATTCAGATGGACAAGGATGCGCCTTTGGATCACCCCCTTTCCATGGTAGATGAAAACGGGGGGGCATTCGACACGGATGGGCTTCGCGATGCTGTGGTCATCGTCGTGGATGATGTGCTGAACAGCGGGCGCACTTTGCTTCATGGCGTCGCACACATTCTTCCCGGCCGTCCGCGTCACGTAAGCACCTGTGTGCTCGTGGACCGCATCCACCGCAGATTCCCGGTGCGCGCAGATTACGTGGGGCAAAGCCTGTCCACGAACCTGAAATCCCACATTGCGGTGCAGCTGAGCGGCCCCGGTCCCGACGTGGCCCTTCTCAAGGACTGAACCCCGCCCGCTCCCGGATCATCTGCACTACGGACTGCAGGCGCTGACCATCCAAGGCGTCTGCATCCACGATGATGTGTGCACGTCGATAAATGGGCTCCCTCTCCTCGAGATGGGCGCTCACGAAGTCCGACAGTTCCCTTCCGGACAGGCCGGCAATGAGTGGTCGGTTCTTTCGATTGGCCCGAAGCCTCTCCAAAAGAACCTCCTGACCCACCTTGAAATACACCACAGTTCCACGATCCAACATGAATTCCAAGTGGTCGCCAAAACAAGGGGTACCTCCTCCTGTAGCGACGACCATCCTGCCCGGCGCTGAACACAGCCGACGCAACACCTCACCTTCTGCCGATCGAAATGCGGATTCCCCCATGGAATCAAAAAGGGAACCAATGCCCCTGCCCTGCGCTTCGGCCAGCACTTGGTCGGTATCTGCAAACGGCCAACCCAGGGCCGTTGCCAAACGGGCGCCCCCGGAGCTTTTTCCCGCACCCATGTATCCGACGATGAAGACCCGGTCGTCCGCCATGCGCCGAAGGTAATACGGTCCGCCCTGTCAAAACGTCACCCAGAAGCGCCTTTAAGCGACAAAATGACATTCCGGAGGCCGGGTTTTGCACTTGGCACCACATTCGATGATGGGGAGGCGAGCGTCGCAAGACCTGAATTCCCATCCCTACTGACTCGATATGGAACAACACGCATTCACCCTCAAGACACAATCGGTTCTTCAGCAAGCACAGGCATCTGCAACCGATGCGCGGCACGCACAGATTGAACCCATTCACCTGTTGCACGCCCTGCTGCATGGTGAAGACCCACTTCCCATCAGGCTGCTGGACAGACTAGAAGTCGCCACCGGGGTGCTCACCCAGGCAGTGGATCGCGCCCTGGCCGGTGGCGCCAAAATGGACCCCCCACCCGCTTCCATTCCTTGGTCACAGCCCGCCCAACAAGTGTTGCGCAAGGCCATGGAATCTGCCCGGAAGGCGGGCGATCAATACGTAGCACTGGACAGATTGATGTTCGCCCTGCTCGAAGTAGAAAGCACGGCTTCCCGCATCCTCAAGGACGCTGGAGTAAACGCAAAGGAACTGGCGCAAGCGCTGCATGCGCTGCGCAAGGGACGAACGGCAGACAGCGCCAGCCACGAGGACGCCATGGAATCCCTCAACAAGTATGCACGCAATCTGAACGCCCTGGCCAGGGACGGCAAACTCGACCCGGTCATCGGCAGGGATGAAGAGATCCGCCGGGTGCTTCAAATCCTGACCCGTCGTACGAAGAACAACCCCATCCTCATCGGTGAACCCGGGGTGGGCAAAACCGCCATTGCAGAGGGCATCGCCCACCGGATCATCTCCGGCGATGTGCCCGAGAACCTGTTGGACAAGACCGTCCACAGCCTGGACATGGGGGCGCTTGTGGCCGGAGCCAAATACAAGGGTGAGTTTGAGGAAAGGCTCAAGGCAGTCGTCCGCGAAGTCACTGAAAGTGAAGGGCGCATCCTGCTCTTCATCGATGAGATCCACACCCTGGTGGGTGCGGGTGGAGGTGAAGGCGCCATGGATGCCGCCAACATCCTGAAGCCGGCCCTGGCCCGGGGCGAATTGCGCGCCATTGGCGCGACCACGCTGGCGGAATACCAGAAGTTTTTCGAAAAGGACAAGGCATTGGAACGCCGGTTCCAGAAGGTGAGGGTTCAGGAGCCCGACCGCGACAGTGCCCTTGCGATCCTGCGTGGCATCAAGGAGAAATACGAAAGCCACCACCAGGTGGAAATCCGCGATGAGGCCTTGGTCCGGGCAGTGGAACTCTCTTCGCGCTATCTGCCCGATCGCTTCCTTCCAGACAAGGCCATCGATTTGATGGATGAGGCGGCCTCTCGCCTTCGGCTGGAGATGAACTCAAAACCCCAAGCGCTCGATGACCTCGAAAGGCGCATCATGCAACTCGAGATCGAAAAAGCGGCCATTGCTGGAGAGGACGACCCCGTGCGGCAAACCGAGTTGGACATCAACCTCGCCAACCTGCGCGAAGAGCGAGACGGGCTGCAGGCCCGCTGGACTGCGGAACGGGATGTCATCGACAACGTGCAGCGACTCCGAAGTGAGCTCGAGGACCTGAAAGGTGAGGCAGAGCGGGCGGAGCGAGAAGGAGACTTCGGACGGGTAGCAGAAATCCGCTATGGCACGACCCGTGAGCGGGAAATGGAACTGGAAACAGCCAAGACAAAGCTGCTGAACATGCAAGGAGAGTCGCGCATGGTCAAAGAGGAAGTGGATGCCGAAAGCATTGCGGAGGTGGTCAGCCTTTGGAGTGGCATTCCTGTATCCCGGATGCTCAAGGGAGACAAGGAGAAATTGCTGGAACTCGAATCCGAATTGGGCAAGCGACTCATCGGACAAACCGAGGCGGTGCGCGCTGTGAGCGAAGCGGTCCGGCGCACGCGTTCAGGCTTGGCCGACATCGACAAACCGATGGGCAGCTTCATCTTCATGGGCTCCACGGGGGTGGGAAAAACCGAGCTCGCCAAGGCCCTCAGCGACTTCCTTTTTGACGACGAGAAGGCCATGGTGCGTCTCGACATGGGCGAGTTCCAGGAACGCCATACCGTCAGCCGGCTCGTGGGTGCACCTCCAGGATATGTGGGACACGACGAAGGGGGACAGCTGACCGAGGCAGTCCGCAGGCGGCCCTACAGCGTGGTCCTGCTCGACGAAATCGAAAAAGCCCATCCAGATGTATTCAACGTGCTCCTCCAAGTGCTGGACGAGGGGCGGCTGACCGATGGAAAAGGCCGTCTGGTGGACTTCCGAAACACCCTCATCATCATGACCTCAAATGCAGGGGCCGAAGAAATCACCCGCCAATTCGCGCTGGCGGAGGAACGCGGCATACCGACGGAGGAGGCGGCCGGATCAGATGCCATGACCGCCTCGGCCCTCGAGGCATTGCGCGGTTTCCTGCGCCCAGAGTTCATCAACCGCGTGGACGAGACGGTGGTCTTCCATCCCCTTGGCCTCGACCACACCCGGGAAATAGTCGGCCTGCAACTCGGTCGGCTCAAGAGCCGGTTGCGCGAAGCCGGTGTCTCCTTGAAAGCCACTTCGGAAGCGCTGGATTGGATAAGCCGTGAAGGGCATCACCCGGAGTTCGGGGCCAGGCCCGTCAAGCGCTTGATCGAACGCAGCGTTTTGAATCCACTCTCCCGGGCCCTCCTGGCGGGAGAAATCCAACGCGGCGAAACCTCCGTGCTGGACATTTTCGATGGCAAAATGGTCTTCCGAAAGCCTTTGGAAGACGAGGCCTTGATCGGCGTCAGCTGAAACCGCCCATCAAAGGACGTCCAATTTGAACATGGAACGCCCGCCGAGGAAGCCCTCCAACCTGTCACCGGGTTGGACCCGGCCGACTCCGGCGGGCGTTCCCGTGAAAAGCAAATCCCCGGTCTTCCATGTGCTGTATTTGCTCACGTGGGCAATCAGCGCATCCACGCTGAACAACATGTCTGCAGTGTGGCCCTGTTGTACCAATTCCCCGTTTCGCTCCAGACTGAAGCGGATGTTCTGGATGTCGCCGCCGAGCCCTTCCAACGGCAACCATTCGCGAGACAGAACCGCGCTCCCGTCAAAAGCCTTGGCCTTTTCCCAGGGCTTGCCGGCAGCCTTGAGCTCTTTCTGAATGTCGCGAGCCGTGAAGTCAATCCCCAGTCCCACTTGCGTGTAACAACGGGCCGCATGAGCCTCATCGATCCATTTGGCGGCCCGATCCATTCGGACCACGAGTTCAATCTCGAAATGGCAATCCTCCGTCCATTCGGGAATGGCGAAAGGATGGTCCTTGTGCAGGATGGCGCTCTCAGGCTTGAAGAAAAAAAGGGGCTCTGAGGGCACTGAATTGCCCAATTCCGCGGCATGATCCGCATAATTCCGACCAATGCACACGATTTTCATGGAGCAAAGGTGGCTCAGCGCCGGTTGACATCCATGAACAATTGGACTTCCACCCTGCGGTCAAAACCCGAGCCCCACTCGGGCCGCCCTTCCCCAAAATGCGAAGCCACGACCCGCTCAGCGGCTATGCCCCGTTCCAATAGGTAATAGCGCACAATCATGGCCCTGCGGCGGCTCAATTCCATATTGGACCGTTCCGACCCCGTGGCGTCGCTGTGTCCCGTGACCAGCACGCGCAGGCGCGGCTCCGCCACCATCCAGTCCACCAATGTGTTCAATCCGTATTCCGCACTGAGCCCGAGGGCTGCGCTCCCAGACGGGAAGGACAGGGTCAGCCGCTCGGGCCAACGGTCCGGCAAACCCAATGGCGCATTGCCTGTACCTCCACCCGGGTTCCAATTACCGTCGGGTCCACCGCTGGGCCAGCTGCCACCACCCCCTGGGACAGAACCGCCTCCTCCAGCCCTTTGATTTTCCAATGCCGCAATGCGCCGGGACAGGTCCTGCAAAGCTGCCAGGATTTGCGCATTACCATTCTCTACCGCCGACGCATCTGAAGCATTCCCTGCATCCAATCCATCCAGTGTACTCCCATCTTGAACGGGAGACCCAAAATCGGGAAGGGGCAGGGGATCCATGGTGTCGGTCCCTCCGCGAATGCGGGTCCAATCGGTGCCCAACTGTTCTCGAACGCGCACATCAGAGGCAAGGGCCTCATTGGCGAACACGCCCACATCCAAGGCCACGAGCAGCATCAAATCCTCCAAGGCGCCTTGCACCTGATAGTATTGCCATTCATCGGGCTCCCACCCCCTGGGTTCGGGCGGAATCTCCCAACCGTCCAAGGACTCCAGCGCCTCCTTTACCCGAGGACGGAAACGTTTGAAATCTGCGATGGCACCTTCGAGGTAGTACGGAACAGAAGCCTGCACCACACTTGACATCGCCTTGAGGGTGCGGGA
This sequence comes from Flavobacteriales bacterium, assembly GCA_030828175.1. Classification (GTDB taxonomy): domain Bacteria; phylum Bacteroidota; class Bacteroidia; order Flavobacteriales_D; family Sanyastnellaceae; genus UBA8752. The sequence continues at coordinate 10,800 of JAURDB010000027.1, read as the reverse complement.
TGCGGGTGTTCGGAGCACAACCCGCCCCTGGTTCACCCTCACATCAGAAGCCAACCGGGTTGACAGCACTTCCATGATCACGGCTTGGTACTGAATCGCTGTCTCCGGCTCAGGTTGACCCCATGCGGGTGTCGTTGTAGCACCAATGAACCACGACCCCAGCAACAGCAGTGTGGGCATCAGCAAGTTCCGGGTGGCGCAGCGCAACATGGTCACTGCAATTTAACTCATTATGAGGGCATTGTCCCCTCCGCAAACGAAAGGGCACCCTCACTTTCCGCGGCCGCTCAAGACGATCCAGACGGTGTAGGCCAGGATTTTTAAGTCAAGTCCCAACGACATGTTTTCCATGTAGATCAAGTCGAAACGCAGACGCTGGACCATCTGCTCTACATTTTCCGCATAGCCGTATTTGACTTGCCCCCAAGAAGTGATTCCCGGCCGCACTTTCTGCAAATGGTGGTAGTGTTCGGCCTTTTGAGATATCAAATCGATGTAGAACTGCCTTTCCGGGCGGGGTCCCACCAATGACATCTCGCCAATGAGCACGTTGAAGAACTGGGGCAACTCGTCCAACCTTGATTTCCTCAAGAATCGACCGACCGAGGTGATGCGCGGATCGTGGTCACTGGACAGTTGGGGGCCAAAGCGTTCGGCATCCACATACATGGACCGGAACTTGTGGATGTAGAAGGGCTTGCCCCATCGACCGACCCGTTCCTGGTGAAACAAAATGGGCCCTTTCGAACTGAACTTGACGGCGGCAGCGATGACCAACAGAAACGGCAAGAGGATGGCCAAAGCCACAGCGCTCACTGCGATATCCATGGCCCGCTTTACACCGACCTGCCAAGCAGGCATGATGTCCTTGCGGATGGCGATCAAGGGCGCACCAAACAGGCTCTGCATGCGGACCATGCCGCTGAGGATGTCGTAGATATCCGGTATGATCTTGATGCCCACACCCGTCCCTTCCAAACGGTTGATGATGGACTCCAGCTCGCCGTGGTCGGAACTTCTCACCGCGAGGATCACTTCTTCGATGCCGTGCTCCTCCACAAGGTCCGTCAAATGACCCACTGACCCCAAACAAGGAATGCCTTCCAGGGTGCGACACCCTTCCTCCCCTACCTGAACGAACCCAACAAAGCGAAAACCAGGATTCCTCCGAAGGGCTCGTATTTCCTGGACGGTAGAAACAGCGTCATCGTTGCACCCAACTATCAGCGTATTGAACGCGATTTCTCCTTTGTGCACCCGCCTCACCGTCCGCGAAGTAAAAGGCAATCGAAAAGACAACACCGCCAGCGACTGTGCCGCAAAGAGCACCATCAGCGACTGGTAATACTGTGTGTAGCTGCTGATGGCATCATCGAGGATCAGCACAAAAAACAAGGTCAATGCCCCAAGTATCGAGGTGAGCAGCACCTGCCCCACCTCCTGAGAGCGGTGCCTCCGAAAAGGACTGCTGTGCATCCCGGCCAGGCCATATAGCCCCACCCAGAACATCGGCACGAAGATCAATCCGTATTTGAAATTCCAATCTTCGAGCATGACCTCTGGGAACCACGCATCGCGAAACGCCGGCGCCCGCTCAAGCACCTTCTTGCGAAACAGATAGAGGGTCGTCCATGCCGTGCAGGATGCCAAGGCATCTCCCACTGCATATTTCAAGGAATTCCTCCACCTGTCTCTGGCAGTAATCGGTCGCGTCACCAAGGTTGATGGGAGAGAATTCAACATTCCTTTCAGTACGTGAGGATCCGCAAATTGTCCAATCCCACAGAACCACTTTCACGCCCCGCCTCGAGAATGCACTCCACGTAGACCTCAAAATGGTCTGCCACGCCTTGGGCAGTAATGCTCTGGGAAAGGTCCACGTACAGCTTGTTCCAATTCACCTCGCCCACGACTTCTTCTGTTGGGTTCACCACCAGTGCAAGATGCTTGGACTCTGTGCCGTCGCGGTATCCATAAAGACCCAGTGCAAACGACTGATCGCAGCGATAATCGAGCTCCAGAAATGCCGGAACCCCGCTGTTCAGTTCAAACTCCTGCTCCACGGTGCGAACCCGGCAAAGTGGTGCGTCGGCATTTACCTCCATGCGCCCTGCGTACTCACCTTCGAAAACCGCATCCTGTGCGTCCAATCGCACCAAACCTGCCCCCCCTCCGAGGTTGCCGAATACATTGGAATTCTCGAAATCCTCGACCCTGATCAGCCGAACATCTTCGACCAGATAAAATTCGGGATGCAGCGTGTCCCGGCTTCCTGGCGATCCGAGCACCTCCTGATCAACGGTCGTGTAGAATGGATAGGGCGCCCTGCTATTGCTGATGCCGTTTTCCCGGATGCCTGCGAGCAGGGTGACGGGAGAGCCGTTGGCATCCTGCGGCAGGACAGGCACAATGGCAGGCAAGGGGAAAACACCGATCACATCGGTCGCACTGTACACCCAAAGATCCGTGATGTTGGTAGACGCTGTCCCTTGATCCTCGCCGGGGGTGAACTCCCAATCGGCTATGACCAAATAGGCAGGGATGTCCTGATCTGGGTCCATCAAAGAACAACCCCACAACCCCATCAACACCAAGGAAAAGTGCAAAGGGGATGACAGCTTTCGCAGAAGTGGGCGAAATCGCATGTTTGGATTCGGTTCAGGCGGTTGTGGATCGGATTCGGTCCTCTCGGACTTCACCTTCTCAAGTCTGAAACGATGGCCCTTGTGCTTTTCATATATCGCGGCGCGGATAGTTTTCCACATGTGTGGCTGTGAACAGGATGGCTCAGCGCAAGATCTGTATGGACCCTGTCTTCCGGATCATTTTTCTGACCACCGATGTCGGGTCTCTGTAGGTCACCTGAAAGGCATAGATCCCATCCCGCACATAGTACCTCTTCTCATCCAGGGGACGCCCATCCCGGCGCACCCCTCCTGTCCAGTATTCGAGGGGATTGTTGCTGGCCCAGATTTCACTGCCCCAACGGTCGAAGATGATCAAGGTGTACTCTTCGGGATCGCATTCGAAGGAAGGCCGCCATGCATCATTGACAAAATCACCATCTGGTGTGAATGCAGAAGGTGCAAATACCGCGCACCCACAAGGCACCTCAACCACTTCCACCGAATCCAATACCGTTCCACAGTCCGTGGTCTGGGTCGCTATGTAGAACCCGGGAGAATCGATGCTGCGCACCGCTCCCGTAACCCCATCGCTCCAAAACACCGAGCCGGAAACCCCAGCGTCCAGCGTCACTGCAGCATCCTCGCAGAGCTCCACCAGGTCGGGCAGGGCCATGGGCTGCAGTGCGCCTGTAGGAACGACGACTGAAGACGCCACCCCACAACCCGAAGCCAATTCTTCCGCCACGAGAAAAAAGACGCCGGGTGAAGTAACGGTTAACCCATCGGGATCCGCAGACACTCCATCCACTTGCCAATCCACCCAGCCTGTGGGCCACGGGACGAAGGTGAATTCTCCCGGACACAAAGGGTCCACCTCAAAAGAAGGCACCGCAGGCGTGAAGGCTTCCACGAACGTGCTGTCCGTTCCCGTGCATTCCGGCAAGGGGGACACCTCCACGGAAACCCAGCCTCCTACATTTCCGCTCCATTGCCAACCGCTGGAGCCGTCGGACCAAATAGGGTCGGCAACGCCTGGTAAGGGCTCAAAGCTCAAGGAAGAGGTTTCACCCGGACAAAAGGACACCGAATCCGGCAAGCCAGGATCCGGCACTTCAAACACGGTGACGGTCGAAGTCAATTCAATCACTGTGCCGCATACATCCGTTACGGTCGCGGTGTATTCGGTCGTTGCAGAAGGGCTCGCCAAGGGTTGCTCCAACGCAGGGTCGTCGAGTCCTTGAACCGGAGACCACTCAAAAACAGCGCCTGCTCCTGCGTCCAACCCCAACGGAATGCCCTGCCCAGCGCAGGTCACTGCATCCGGAGTCAAATAAGGCGCATCCGGGTTCAAAGCAGGAACCGACACTTCCCATTCGAGGGCGCAACCTGTGCCAGCATCCACCGCCTCTATGACGAAATCGCCTGCTGTCGCCTGCCAAGGGTCAGATGCAACAGCACCATTGACCGTCCAATCATTGGTGCCGGCGGGCCAATCCAATGGGTACACCTCCCCTGCACACAGGGCACTGATTTCAGGCAAATCGACTTCCAAGGGCTGCAATACCACCACGGTGGTGCTGGCTGTGCCCGCGCATCCTGTGGCGCCTGTGACCTCCACCGACTGCACCCCGGGATCATCCCCTGTCCAATCGGGGCCCTCCGTTCCATCGGACCACAAAGCCGTTCCGCCGGCCGGCACGGACACACTGAGCGAAGCCGTTTCTCCGGGACAGAGACTCACCTCGGGAGGCAAATCGGGCTCGGGCAATGGCGACACCTCAACCGTGGTCACAGCGGTGAGAACCTCCCCACAAATGTCTGTCCAGGTGGCAGTGTAGGTGGTTGTCGCATCCGGAGAAGCCAAGGTATTCGCATTGTCGGGGTCCGAAAGCCCTTCCTGGGGATCCCAAGACACCGTGCCTTCGGCCGTGGCCTCCAGCGCGAGTTCGACGGATTCTCCGTCGCACATTTCAAAGGTCGGAGGAAGGCCCACGGCTGCTGCCGTTATGCATGCCACTTGTGTATTGCTGCTTCCACCCGTGGAACCAGTGAAACCCCACCAAACGTCGGAATCCCCATCAAACAAGTCATTCACCAGGTCTACGTCCAGTGTCAACCGGACTTCACAATCAAACAAGAAAGTCAGGCTCTGGGCTGGCTCATCCCACTCCAATCGGAAGCGGTGGGGTTGTCCATCTTCGATATTGGCACCGTCGGAACGGGCCGAGACGGGTCCCGCCAAGTTGAAATAAGGGGCGTTGTGGTTGTTCACGCCGTCCCTGAGGAAGGCCACATGGTCTCCCACTGGGTCACCAAGGTCCACATTTTGCCACGTGTCGATTTCAATGCCAAAACTGGGATTGAACCCCTCGAAACCCAATCCCCCACCTGCCATCCCTATTGCCGCAGGTCCGAAATTCTGCATCACGAATACAATGCCGTCCGCCCCCATTGCATCTGCACTGCCCAAATTGACCTCTACGTCGATGGTCACCGACTGTGACAAGTCCAAGGGCTCATTGAACCAAACAGCCCCCAATTCCCATTCGTTGTTGTCTGTGATTTGATAGCAATCATTGCCCAGAGCGCCGGCATCTCCCACGAACGTGCAAACCGGCTGTGCGCCGATGGCAAGGGAGAACATGAAAAGAGCCGAGAGCCCGCAATAACCGCGCATGGGGCAAAGAAACGCTTCAGAATGGGCAAGCGTTGCCCATTCATTCTGGAATTGTGTTGGCGTGGGTGTGAATCAGACGGAGAGCGCACCAGCGGCCTTGGCGTGGTCCGCCAGGAACTTCTCCAGACCGCTGTCGGTGAGAGGGTGCTTGAGCAGTCCCTTGATGGCGCTGAGGGGGCCGGTCATGACGTCTGCTCCGATCTGTGCGCAGTCGAGGATGTGCATGGTGTGGCGCACGGAGGCGGCGAGGATCTCCGTCTTGAACATGTAGTTGTCGTAGATGCAACGGATCTGTTCAATGAGCTGGAGGCCATCGCTGCTGATGTCATCCAAGCGACCGATGAAAGGGCTGACGTAATCAGCGCCTGCCTTGGCTGCAAGCAATGCCTGGCCTGCAGAGAACACCAATGTGCAATTGGTGCGAATGCCCTTGTCGGAGAAATAACGGAGCGCCTTGACGCCATCTTCAATCATCGGGACCTTGACCACGATGTTGTCATGGAGTGCGGCAAGCGACTCCCCTTCCTTTACCATGTCCTCGAATTTGGTACTGATGACCTCTGCGCTGACGTCGCCATCGACGATGTTGCAGATCTCTACATAGTGGGCGCGCACGGCGGCATCCCCGCTGATGCCCTCCTTGGCCATGAGGCTGGGGTTGGTGGTCACGCCGTCGAGCACGCCGAGGGCGGCTGCTTCGCGGATCTGGTCGAGGTTGGCTGTATCAATGAAGAACTTCATGGGGCTGGGAATCGAGGAGCGAAATTAAACCTGTCGGTCACCTCGACCTCCTTTTTCTGGACCGCTTTGTCCACGCTCAATCCCGGTTTGGGGTCAATCCAACCGGCGAACGGGATGACCACGGTATCCATCCCTCCCCAGCCAAGCCGCGCCTGTGGGCAAAGTCTCCGTGAATCGACCTCCCGGATGGGCCCATTTCGCGAGGATTCTTCCTCTGAAATCCCAGCAAACAACCGTTCCCGCTGGGCATTCCCAGTGGATCATTCCCGCCGTGGGATTGGGGAAGGGCAACGCTTCCTGAATCGAGAAGTCTTCGATGCTGCTCGGGTCTTCCCGCCAACGCGAAATGATCCACGAACTGTTTGAGGGCCCATCGCCCGGTAAGGTTCCCGCGATGTAGAGTTTGCCCCCCTGACTCATCACCGCCCCGGCCCTTTGGCTCGGGTATTCCGTATCCTCGGTCCAATAAGCATCCACGCCGCCAAATGAGGTGTTCGATCCCGTCCACCACACCGGATGCTGCGCACCGTTCCACCCTGCCTCCTGTACGCGGGTGCCCACCGCGACGATTTCGTCTTCGAGTTTCCAACCAAAACCGGCCCCCATGCCGACAGCGCGCACGGGGTCAACCGTGGGCAAGCCCGGCTCAATGGGTTCTGTCAAAGAGGGGCCTATGAACCCGGGCCACAGGGGGACGGATCCCAATGACATGGTGCCGCCCGAAAGGGTGGGTTCGCCTCCTGGAACCCCGATGAGAACCTCCACGAAAGATTGAGGTCCGAGCCATTCCCAGCGGTGCCTCAATGCACGCACCCCGTGATTGAGGTTGCCGTCTTCCAACCAGGTCATGATGCCGCCGTCTCCGAATTCGGTCTCGAGCGAGCCGTCGAAGCGGAACATGGCGAGAAAGGGACGGAAGGCTCCCGACAAAGCATAGGTACCTCCTGCCAGGATGCGGAGGTTTTCGGGGTTCTGAGGGTCGTTGGACTGGAGGTTCCACGGGACGAAAAGCACCGATTCGAAGCGGCCGCTGAAGGTGTGGCGCACACTGTCCTCTACCTGCCAACCGTCGGGATCCAGCACAACGCGCCCCTCCGCACCGAAGTCGGGGTGCCAGGAACCGTTGAATGCACTGACCAGGGCCAAAGCCGGCATCTCCTGGTGGGCACAACAGCTGTCATATCCGGCCCCGGCTATGGCTACCCAATCGTCCAGCACCTCGGGGCCTTCACCCCCCGCAATGTGGGCATGGATTGCGCCCCCCTCCTGCGCAGGGCCTATGAAGGACATGTTGACGACTCCTTCTTCTCCCCAGGATTCCACAGGCGAATTGCCCTCAAAGGCGCGAACGCGAAGCACACTGGCCAAAGTGTCCCCTTCCGGGTCTGGGGCTTCCGACAACATGAACCATCGGTTGGGCAAAAAGCCATGCGCCAGGTCCACCGGCCGTTCGCCGTCGTTGCCCTCTCCTTCCCACGAGAGGCCTCCCCATGTGCTGAGGCCGCGCCAGCGGGGCCGGACTTCACCCTCGGCGTCATAGGTGGCGGACAACATCACCACGCCGTCCGCGCCCTGCGACAGGGCCACAGGGACTTCCCAACGATCCGACGCATCCATTTTCCTGCCATCCGAGCTCCATGATTCATCGAGCATCCATTGGGCATCCGCGGTCAACCCACAGATGAAAACGAAGAACAGACACGCGGTACGGAGCATTACGGTTGCAAGATGAGCAAACTGCGCAGACCCGTAGTGGGGTCTTGGCAATGGTAGGCTCCCGCAGGCCATCCGCTCAAGGAAACGCCTCCGATGATTTCGGATCGGTTCCAGGTGATTACGTATCGTCCCATGCCATCGTACACCTCCATTTTCTCGGGCACTTTGCCGGCGAACCGCACCACCCCCGACGTGGGGTTTGGATAGGAGAAAAAGGGAGCGGTCAACGCCACGACCTGGCCTACGCGGGTCGCATCGCCCGTCCAGGTTTCCACCTCCTCGTCGATGGTCACATTGGTGCCTCCCCCTCCGCCGGGGCCGGGGCCGCCGCCGAAGTTGTCGGTCTCCACCACCCCCCGGTAGGCCGGAAAGAAATAGGGATACTGGCCGTTGTGGTTGGCATCTACGGTGGCGTAATAGGCGTAGGTGCCCGAAGGATATTCCGGAGTTACCGCATAGCGACCGTTGAACGCATCGAGGTGACCGGAGCCCTCCACATACTCGTGGTCTTCGATGTAAGCGCCCAAGACAGCTTGAACCGGTTCCGCGCCCGGCGGAATGGGCGGGGTCACCATTTCGCCGACATCGGGCCCGTATTGGTTGGGAGGCAATTCGGTGCCGTCGGCCAGCGTATGGCGCACGGCGATGTCCCGAAGCTGCCAACTCGTCTCGATGCGGACGATGCCCCCGGAGCCATCGTCATTGGCGAAGCCATAGGGCCCATAGATGGGGTAGCCGTCGAAGGCAAAACCGATGAGGGGGCTGTGGCTCTCCACGTCAAGGGTGAACAGCGCATCGCTGGGGAATCCATTGCACACGTCACTGGTCGGATCCAGGCTGTCATCAAACCGGGTGGGCACCTGATGGTGGTGGTATTGGCCCATGGCGGGATGGCCCTTGGCACAGTCGAATCCGTCGTTCTCGAAGAAGCCGCCGTTTTGGTGCCAGACGCCTTGGTTGTTGTAGCTGAAGGCGTCCTGCGCATTGAAGATGACGACCCCGTTGATCAATACGCCGGTATGCCCCAGCCCGGTCGGGGTCCCTCCCGTTGGACCCTCCTGGGGATTGCGCGGGATCTGAAAGAGGTAATCCTGCGCGGCAGCAATGGCGGGGTTGCCATCGGGAAAAGGGGCCGTGGCGTATCGTGGAACCCCAGAGGCATGCACATAGACATTATCAGCGCTGTATTGAACCAGCTGCACGTCGCATTCGTCCTGCATCTGGACCAGGTTGTTGCCATTCCAGTACTGCCCTGTGGCCCCGTCTGTATTGAGCAACCATGATTCCAGTTCAGGCTGGGCATAAGCCGTTGCCGAGAGTAGAATCGAAGTGCAAAGGATCAAGAATCGCATGATGAAGGAGACGAATGAGGACAAGATGGGTTTAATTGCCACATGCTTTCTCCTGAGGAAAAAGAGAAAATCAAAGAGGCCATCCTGCGCAAGGCTGAGGAGTTGGACGATCGCATCACGGAGTACCGGGAACTCACGAAGCCCATTCCACCGAGTGACGCCATCGGGCGGGTGAGCCGCATGGACGCCATCAACAACAAGAGCGTCAACGAGGCGGCCTTGAGGCAAGCCGAAAAGCAGCGGCAGGGGCTCGATCGAGCGCTGCAGCGTTTGGATGACGACCGTTTCGGGCTCTGCACGCGTTGCGGCGAGCCGATTCCCACGGGCCGCATCATGTTGATGCCCGGAGCACTGACCTGTGTGCGTTGCGCTGGCTGATTTTTTTTGATTCTCAGGGTTGCAACGGGACTTCGATTTCCCGACCTTGATGGGATGCTCATCGACATCCATCAGGAAACACCGGAACCCCGCAAAATTGAAACCGCCGTGAACATCCTGAAAAAGGATGGCGTGCTCATCATACCGACCGATTCCGTCTACAGTTTCGCATGTGCTCTTGGCTCCACAAAGGCGCTCGAAAAAATGGCCCGCCTGCGGGACTTGACCCCCTCAGAAGCCAATTTCTCACTGATTTGCAAGGACTTGAGCCAGATGAGCGAATATGTGGCTCCCCTGCCCCAGCCCATCTTCAAGTTGATGAAACGGGCTTTGCCAGGCCCCTTCACCTTTATCCTCAATGCAGGAGTAAAAGTGCCGCGCATCTTCAGGAAGTCAAAGCGAGAAGTGGGAATCCGCATCCCCGATCATTCCATCCCGAAAGCCCTCATTGACTCCTTGGGAAAACCATTGGTGGTGAGCTCCGTGCACCATGACGACCAGGACATCGAATACATGACTGACCCCGGGCTTGTCCATGAGAAATATGCGCTTCAAGTAGATGGTGTTATTGGGGGAGGCCTGGGGCATATGGAGGCTTCGACCATCATCGACTGTACTTCAGGAGATGCGCTGGTGGTGCGAGAGGGTCGTGGCTTGACTGAAGGGTGGCTGTAGGAATATTCTGACTATTGTCTTTTTTTTATTTGTCGCTTTTGGGTCGAGTATTCTATAATACATACTGAACACTGTATATAAACAGACTTGGTAGCGTAAGGTGCTTTTATCAAGCTGTAGGACAAAGCAATAAAGTGTCGCAAAAGGTAGGTCAGCACTTACTTTTAAGCGAACCGAATTTGCTCTGATGCACTCCACGATCTCAACCGTGAAGACAGTATTCCTGTCTTCCAGCCTCTTGCTCGTTGCTTTCCTGACCAACGTTTCTGCTCAGGAAGCAGTTGACCCGAATCTGCTGACCCAAGCGAGTTATCTCGAACTCAGGGACGATCCCAACGCGAATTTCTTTGATATCAAGGCTGCCTTTGAGGCCTACTGGGAGGATAAGGAAATCACCAGGGGTTGCGGCTACAAGCCCTTCATGCGCTGGCTCCACCACATGGAGCCACTCGTTTCCCCCAGTGGAGAATTCCCCTCCAACGAGGTGATCGAGAACTCGGGCAGGGTCTACACTCCGCCTTCTGCGGCCAGCATGAGCAACCCCGCCTGGCAATCGCTGGGTCCGGTATCGCGTCCACCCGAAGGCCCCTATGCCTATGCCGGTGGTGTGGGCCGGATCAACAAGGTGCGGGTC
>JAURDB010000026.1 GCA_030828175.1 Flavobacteriales bacterium | reverse complement strand
ATGCGCGTGGCCTGTGCCCCTCTGGATGGCATGTCCCAACCGATGGTGAGTGGACGGATCTGGAAGATTTCATCACTTCACAGGGCTTTAGCGGAACGGAGGGAACAGCTTTGAAATCGACCTATGGGTGGGCTGGTGGCGGCAACGGCACGGACGACTTTGGGTTTTCGGCCCTTCCGGACGGCCACCGCCACAACGGTGGTGGCTACTTCGACGGTGCCGGGCCCAGCGGCAGCTGGTGGAGTTCTTCGCCCAGTGGCGGCGATGCTTGGTACCGGGCCATTGGCTACGTCAGTCTAGGCATCAGCCGGTACGTCACCTATCCACGAAATGGATTCTCGGTTAGGTGTCTTAGGGATGCCGACTGAGCGGAGCGAAGGAGGGTTGACACTTTGACACTTTGGAGGCCGCAGGCCGACGGGGAGCACGTGGCGGATTTCGCCTGGCGCGAAATCCGCGCGGTGGTGGGTCAGGCAGCGGTTGGGTAGCGGTCCGAAGGTCGCTTGTGGTCGGCGCTATTTGATGCCGCGCTGTTTTTTGATGGCTTCGTAGGCGGCAGTGATGCGGTCGAAGCGCTCGCGGGCCTGCTTTTGGTAGTCCTCGCCCATGTCGCGCACCTTGTCGGGGTGGAACTTGAAGGCCATGCGGCGAAAGGCCATCTTGACCTCGCTGTCGGTGACCGATTCGGAGATTTCAAGGACGGCGTAGTGGGAGGCGACGTCGGTGTAGAAGCTGGCTTCGATGCTCTTGACGTCCTTGACGCTGATGCCGAGCCAGGTGGCCATCTGGCGGATGACCTCGACCTCGCGGGGGTCGACGTCGCCGTCGGCCTGGGCGATGCCGTAGAGGTATTGGAGCAGGAGCAATCGCTTGCTGTGCTCCATCATGGCGCTGATCTGGCGGCAGACCGCGCGGGTATCCACGTCTTGCTTCAGGACCTCGCGGAGGGTGAGGATGTAGCGCTCGGCTTGGGCGGCGCCGAAGTTGCTGACGAAGAAGCGCTTGACGTAGTCGAGCTCCGACTTGAGGATGCGGTCGTCGGCCTTCATGACCGCCGCGCTCAGGACGATCATCGAGGCGGCGAAGTCACCGGCGCCGGTGTGGCGGCGTGCCCCGCCACCGGGCATGCTCCGTTGTTGGGGACCGCCTTCCATGGAAAGGCTCTTGTCGGCCACCATGGAGCCAAAGGCATAGCCCATGATGGCGCCGATGGGGCCGCCCAGTGCCCAGCCGAGGGCGCCGCCGATGTATTTCGCGTATTTGCTCATCTGGTATGCGTTCTGTAGTTACCAGCTGCCGCCGGCACCGCCGCCGCCAAAGCTACCACCGCCAAAGCCGCCGCTGCCACCGAAGCCGCCGCCGCCACTGCTGAAGTTTCCGAAGGAGCCCCGGCTGCGACTGGCGGAATGGTTGGCGAGGAGCATCAGGGCGACCAGCGATCCGAGGTCGTTGTTGCGGCCGTACTTCCGGACGACGCTTAAGGCAATGATGACGGGCACCAGGAAGATGAAGCCAAAGAAGAGGAGGGCCACGATCATGCCCGCAGCGCCCAGCGGTGCGCCCGGCTCGTACTCCTGGATTTCGCCGCTGGCCAATGGTCCCAAGACGGCCAGCGCATTGCGGATGCCCCAGGCGTATGCGTCGGGACCGCCCACCTTGAATTCCGGGATCATCTCCATGTCGATGATGCGGTTGGCCGTCACGTCGGGGATGGCGCCTTCCAAGCCGTAGCCGACGGCAATGAAGACCTGGCCTTTGCGGCCTGCGGTTTTGGGAGAGAGCGCCAGGACGATGCCGTTGTCGAATTCAGCGTCGCCGACGCCCCATTTCTCGCCCACGCCCACGGCAAACTCAAACGGCTCCTCGCCGCAGAAGTCGGGGTGGGTCACCACGACGATGCTGTTGGGCGTGGTGTCGTTCAGGGCGCGGACGGTCTGGTTGAACTCCGCTTCGTCCTCCGGAGAAAGGATGTCGGCGTAGTCGTAGACAAACGTGCCTGGCGTGCCACTGGCGGGGAGGCAGTCCAGGTCGGCCTGGGCATGGAGGCTGTTCAGTCCGGTCAGGGTCACGGCCGCCAGGGCCACCAAAAGGAGGGAGGCAGGCTGCTTCATCCGAAACTGATGTCGTCCGAGAGTTCGTTCACGTCGTCTTCGGCCACCGGGAAGTGGGCGGACAGCTGCTCACCCGCCAAGCGGATGCCGGCGGCGAGTCCCTCACCCGCCTTGCCAGCCGCGAGGCCGGCGATGACCGTATCCTTCACGTCGTTCCAGAAGCCTTCCGGGACGGCCGCGTTGATGCCGCCGTCGCCGAGGATGGCAAACTGCCGGTCTTGCGTGGCGAGGTAGAACAGCACCCCGTTGCGGAGTTCCGTCTTGTGCATGGCCAGCGTCTCGAAGACCTGGGCCGCGCGGTCGAGCACGTCGCCCTTGCACCGCGGCTCCACGTGGAGCCGGATCTCGCCGCTGGTCTGCGCCTCGGCGTCGGAGATGGCCACGAGGATGTCGGCCTTGTCCTTGTCGGACAGGAAATCCCGGGCCGCCATCAAGAACCGAAGTCCACCGTGGGTGCGGCCTCGGACCCTTCCACCGACTCGAAGTACTCGCGCTGCTCGAAGCCGAACATGCCCGCCCACAGGGCGCCGGGGAAGCGGCGCACCTTGCCGTTGTAGCCCTTCACCGTGTCGTTGAACTTCTTGCGGGCGACCGAGATGCGGTTCTCCGTGCCCTCGAGCTGGGCTTGCAGGTCGGAGAAGTTCTGGTTGGCCTTGAGCTCCGGGTAGCGCTCGCTGTAGCCCAGCATGCCGTTCATGGCGCGTCCGAGCACCATGTTGGACTGCTGGAAGTCTCCGATGCTGCCGGTCCCGTCGCCCACGGCCTTCATGGCGTTGAAGGCGGAGGCGCGGGCCTCGGTCACGGCCGTCAAAGTTTCCTGCTCGAACTCGGCGACCCCCTTCACGGTGGCCACCAGGTTCGGGATCAGGTCAAACCGACGCTGGTACTGGGTCTCCACATTGGCCCATTCCGCATCCACGCCTTCTTCCAACGACACAAAGCCGTTGTAGCTGGACATGGCGCTGAAGCCGACGAGGAGCAGGAGGGCGAGCAACGCCCAGAGTGCATATTTCATAGGGTGAGTTTAGTCGTTGAGGTCCGCATAACCGGACGCAATGAACTGCGTGAGCTCTTCGCCCTGCAGCAATCCCTGTGAGAGGCGGGCCAGGGCGATGGCGCGTTCCACCTTGGGCTTGCGGGCCTCGGCGTCGCCTTCGGTCCACGAAGTGACCAGCGGGTGGTTGGCGTTGAACACCACGTCATAGCTGTCGGGCATGTCGCCAAACATGGCCATGCCGCCGCCTCCCACGCGCTGTTGCTCCTTCATGCGGCGCATGAATTCGCTCTGCGTGATGGTGATCGGTGGTGCGGTGGGGGACATGGGGGCAAAGGCCACCTTGTACACCATCTTGTCCGGCACGATGGCCTCGATCTCCTCCTTGAGCGCGGTCTGCTGGTCCTCGGTGAGCACGCTCTCCGGCGCGTCGTCCTTGGGGATCAGGCGGTCGACGATGTCGGCGTCCACGCGGCGGAACTGCACCTTGGTGTCGCCCGAATTCATCTCCAGCTTTTGCACCAGGTGCGAGGTCAGCGGGCTCTCGAGGTGGAGCACCGTGTACCCGGCGTCGCGGGCGGCGGCCACATAGCTGTGCTGCGCCTGCGGGTCGGGCGTGTAGAGCATCACCACATTGCCGTCCTTGTCGGTGTGGGCGTCCTTGATGTGCTCCACGAGCTCGTCCATCGTGCGGTGCGCCCCCTCGGTGTCCTGGTAGAGGGCAAACTTGCCCGCGCGCTCAAAGAACTTCTCGTCCATGAGCATGCCGTACTCGGTGAAGACCTGGATGTCGTTCCACTTGGCGGCGAAATCCTCGCGGTCGTCCTTGAACATCTTGGCGAGCTTGTCGCTGACCTTCTTGGAGATGTGCGACGTGATCTTCTTCACGTTGGCGTCCTCCTGCAGGTAGGAGCGGCTCACGTTGAGCGGGATGTCCGGGCTGTCGATCACGCCGTGGAGCAGCGTCAGGAAGTCCGGGACGATGTTTTCCACGTTGTCGGTGATGAACACCTGGTTGCTGTACAGGTGGATCTTGTTGCGCTGGAGGTCCATTTCCTTCTTCAGCTTCGGGAAGTAGAGCACACCCGTGAGGTTGAACGGGAAGTCCACGTTGAGGTGGATCTGGAACAGCGGCTCCTCGAAGTTCATCGGGTAGAGCGTCCGGTAGAACTCCAGGTAGTCCTCGTCCTTGAGGTCGGCCGGGGCCTTGAGCCAGATGGGCTCGGTCTCGTTGATCACGCGGGGCTCCTCCACGGGCACGCGCTTCACGTTGCCCTCGTCGTCCTTGGCGCCCTCCGGGTCGTCCACGTAGTTGGTCTTGGTGCCGCACACGACCGGCACCGGCATGAACTTGCAGTACTTCTCCAGGATGCCCATGATGCGGGTCTCCTCGCCGAACTCCTCGCCGTCGGCACCGAGGTGCAGGACGATGTCGGTTCCGTGGAGCTGGTCCTCGGCGCGGCCCAGGGCCTTGAAGTCGTCCTCGCTGATGGCGCCCATCTCGAAGTTGGGCGATCCGTCGCACGTCCACTTCACGGGCACGGCGCCGGCGCGCTGGCTCCAGGAGTAGATGTCGACGCGCTCGGCCACCATGAAGGCGCTGTAGAAACCGAGGCCGAAGTGGCCGATGATGGCCTCCTTGGCGTCGGCCTTGTCGGCGTACTTCTCCTGGAACTGCTCCACGAACTCGGTGGCGCCGGAGAAGGCGATCTGGTTGATGTACTTGTCGACTTCCTCCTCGCTCATGCCGATGCCGGCATCGCGGATGGTCAGCGTCTTGGCCTCGCTGTCGAGGATCACGTGAACTTCGGCGCCGTCGGCGTTGCCTTCGATCTCGCCCACGCGCAGGAGGGCCTTGCGCTTCTGGGTGGCGTCCACCGCATTGGAGACGAGCTCGCGGAGGAAGATTTCGTGGTCACTGTACAGGAACTTCTTGATGATGGGGAAGATGTTCTCGGTCTGTACGTTGATCTGTCCTTGTTGCATGGTACTGGTTTTCCTTGTGCCACGTTGCAGGCAAAGGGTGTGCCGATGGGGTAAAAAGCAAAAAATCCGACGACCTGTCAGGAGGCCGCCGGATTTTCCGTGTCAGGCTGTCAGCCCGTCAGTGCTTGACCACGCGTTCCGTCAGGCCGTTGTCCAATCGGAAGGTGTAGGTGCCGGTGGCTTCACCGGTGAGGTCCAGCGCGATGCCGTCGTGGCCTACACCGCGCCGCACCGTGCGCCCGGCGGCGTCGACCAACACCCACCCGTGGCGGCCGGCAAAGGCGATCTCCACCCTGTCGGCCGTGGGGTTGGGCCAGACACTCAGGGTGAGCTCATCCTGCGCGGTTTCAGGCACGCTCAGCGTGTTGCCGTTGGGCGTGAAACGGTACACGGTGCCTTCCGGTGGGAATCCGCTCAGCGCTGTCGAGTAGTAGAAATCGTAGAAGTCATCGGTCAGCGTCATGGTCGGGTTGGCCGCATCGCCGTTCAGAAAGAGGAACTGCCCCATGTAGCTGTCCGGATCGAACTGGAGGAACAGGCTGCTGAACGATGGCTCGGTGATGTTCGGCCCGATGAAGCTGGACCCGAAGTGGTACTCGATCACGCCCGTGGCCTCGTACACGCGCAAGGCGCAGTTCACGAAGCTGGGGGCGACGCTGTCTGAAAAGACTTCTTCGTAGAATCCGCAGTTGTGGAACTCGAGCGCAAACACCTGTTCACCGGGTGCCCCCGTGGTTTCCCAGCGGATGAGCGAGGGGTTCTTCGGGTTCAGGAATCCCAGGTCGGCCAGGTCGTACAAGGTGGGGATGTACCCCGCCGAAGGTTGGGTGAGCGCAAAGAGGATGGTGCCCGTACCGATCTGGGTGACGCTGTTGAAGGAGATGCCGTCGATGTCCGTCGTGAATCCCAGCTGTGCCGTGAATTCGGGGTCGTCCCATCCATCTTCATAGTCGTACATGTCGAACTCCAGGGCCGGCGCATTGTCGAGCGGCACATAGGTGCCCGTGAGGGCTTCGAAGTCATACGGCGCCTGTGCGCACAACAGGAGGGGGGTCAGGCCCAGCAGGCCCAGCAGTCGGTACGGTGTCATGACCGCGAAATTAGCCTGCAGTCTGCAGCCGCTGCGCGCTGCCCTTACTCGAAATCAACAGCGCTCAGGTTGAGCGTGTGGTCGAACCGGATCCAGCTGACGCCCTCATCGGTCTCCGTCGCCCAGTGCCCGTCGTCCCGCCCGGGATAGACGGCCCACGTGCGGCCTTCCACCTCGAGGGTGTCGATCCACCGCGTGGGGGAGTCCAGTCCGAAGCAGTCGTGGCATTTGCCCAGCATGTCGTAGGTGTAGATCGTGTGGGACTCGCCCGGCCCCAGGACCACGGTGAGGCTGTCGTACCAGGGCAGGCTGTCAAAGCGCGGCACCAGCACCAGGCTGTCTTCCATGTGGTTGTGGAAGGTGTGCGTCATCATCGTACTGCCCTCACAGCCCGCCAGCAGGATGGCACCGCCCAACCAGGCCCAGGTGGTTTTGAATCGTCCCATGCCCAACGAACCGGATTGCGCCGCCAAGCGTTGCGTCAGAAGTTCGGTTTGAGAACGTAATTCTCGTAGAACTTGTTGAGGATGGCCACCGCCTCCTCCGCGGTGTCCACCACTTGGATGAGGTCCAGGTCGCCTTCGCTGATGGTCGCGTTCTTGGCCAGCAGCGTCTCCTTGATCCAGTCGACCAATCCGCCCCAGAATTCCGACCGCACCAGCACGATGGGGAAGCGCTTGGACTTGCCCGTCTGGATGAGGGTCATGGCTTCAAAGAGCTCGTCGAGGGTGCCAAATCCGCCGGGAAGGACCACATAGCCCTGGCTGTATTTCATGAACATCACCTTCCGCACGAAGAAGTAGTCGAACTCCAGGCTCGTCTCGGGGTTGATGTACGGGTTGTGGTGCTGCTCGTGGGGCAGGTTCATGTTGAGTCCCACCGATACGCCACCGGCCTCGTGGGCGCCCTTGTTTCCGGCTTCCATGATGCCGGGACCGCCGCCGGTAATGACGCCGTATCCATTTTCCACCAGCAGGCGGCCTACTTCTGTGGACAGATTGTAATCCGGGTCATCGGGCGCCTTCCGGGCCGACCCGAAGATGCTGATGCAAGGTCCTACGCGCTGAAGGCCGGCAAAGCCTTCGACGAATTCGGACATGATTTTGAAGATGGACCAGCTGTCGTGTGCCTTGATGTCATTCCAGCTCCGCGGGTCCAGGTGCGATTTTCTGACCATGACTTTTCAAGATACGAAATATTATACGGAATCCCGCATGCGGAGGGTCGATTGGATGTGGGGGGCGGTGGCTCCCTTTCCCGATTGGGCCACTTCCTCCGGGGTGCCCTCACACACGATGGTGCCGCCGGCATGGCCGCCTTCCGGGCCGATGTCCACGACGTAGTCGGCGTTGCAGATCACATCGAGCTGGTGCTCGATCACCAGCACGGTATTGCCCTGGTCCACCAGCCTGTGCAGCACGTCGAGCAGCATCTCCACGTCCTGGAAATGCAGGCCCGTCGTGGGCTCGTCCAGGATGTAGAAGGTGTTGCCGGTGTCCTTCCTTGCGAGCTCCGTGGCGAGTTTCACGCGCTGCGCCTCTCCGCCCGACAGGGTCGTGGAGGGCTGGCCGAGCGTGATGTAGCCGAGCCCCACATCGCGGAGCGTGGCGCACACCCGCTTGATCTTGGGGTAGGCCTCGAAGAACGCCAGCGCTTCCTCCACCGTCATGCCCAGGATGTCCGCGATGGACTTGCCCCGGTAGCGCACCTCCACCGTCTCGCGGTTGTAGCGCTTGCCGCCGCAGTCCTCGCAGTTCACGTGCACATCCGGCAGGAAGTTCATCTCGATGGTGCGCAGCCCGGCGCCCTTGCAGGTTTCGCAGCGCCCGCCGGCCACGTTGAACGAGAACCGGCCCGGCTTGTAGCCGCGGATCTTGGCCTCCGGCAACTGCGTGAAGAGGTTGCGGATTTCGTTGAACACCCCCGTGTAGGTGGCGGGGTTGGAGCGCGGCGTGCGGCCGATGGGACTCTGGTCGATGGCGATCACCTTGTCCAGGTGCTGCAGGCCGCTGATTTTGCTGAATGGCAGGGGCCGCTTGGTCTCCTCGTAATAGTGGTTGTGGAGTGCCGGGTGCAGGGTTTGGTTGATCAGGCTGCTCTTGCCGCTTCCGCTCACGCCGCTCACGCAGATGAGGGTGCCCAGCGGCAGTTTGAGGTCGACCGATTTGAGGTTGTGACCGCTGGCGCCGAGGAGGCTGAGCTTCTTGCGGTTGCCCTTGCGGCGTTTCTTGGGGATGGCGATGTGGCGCCGCCCATCGATGAACTCGGCGGTGACGCTCCCTTGCGCAAGGTGTTCGGAGGGCGGGCCCTCGGCCACCACCTGGCCGCCGTGCTTGCCCGCGCCCGGGCCGATGTCGATGAGGTGATCGGCCTGGCGCATCATGTCCTCGTCGTGCTCCACCACGATCACCGTGTTGCCCACGTCGCGCAAGGTCTTGAGGCTGTCGATCAGGCGCTGGTTGTCGCGCTGGTGAAGGCCGATGCTCGGCTCGTCGAGGATGTACAGGACGCCGGTGAGCTTGGAGCCGATCTGGGTGGCGAGGCGGATGCGCTGGGCCTCCCCACCGCTCAGCGACCGCGCCGGGCGGTCCAGCGTGAGGTATTCGAGGCCCATGTCGAGCAGGAAGCCGAGGCGTCCGCCGATTTCCTTGAGCGGCTCCGCAGCGATGGCCGACTGCCGCGCGTCCATGCCCTTTGCGGCCGTGGTGGTCCATTCGGCGAGGCTGCGCAGGTCCATGGCCACCACATCGGGGAGGGTGGCCCCGGCGATCTTGAACTGGTGGGCCGTGGGCTTGAGCCGCGATCCACCGCACGCCGGGCAGGGACGCTTGTGCAGGAATTTCTGTGCCCACCGCCGCAGGGGCGCGCCCGAGCCCTCCTTGGCCGCCCGCTCGATGGTGGCGATCAGCCCGTCGAAGCGCACCTTCCGCTCTTTGGTGCCCGCCTTGCCCGGCAGCGTAACCGGTTTCTCAGCGCCGTACAGGATGGTCGACAGCGTTGCTTCGTCCACATCGTCAAAAGGCGTGCGCGCGCTGAAACCGCCGTTGCCCAAAATGGCCTCGATGACGTCCTTCGTCCAGCTGGCCTTGAGTGCCCCGAGTGGGGCGAGCCCTCCTTGGCGCAGGTTCTTCCCTCCGTCGGGGATGATGAGTTCCCGGTCCGCCTCGGCGACCTGCCCCAACCCGTTGCAGGTGGTGCAGGCACCGTAGGGCGAGTTGAAGGAAAAGAGGTTGGGCTCCGGTTCGGGGTAGCTGATGCCGGTGGTGGGGCACATCAGGGCCCGCGAGAAATGGCGGGGAATGGCGTCGTCCACAGGAAGGACCATCATGCTGCCTTTGCCCATGGCCAGGGCTGTCCGGACCGAACGCATCACGCGCTCGGTCTCCTCGTCGCCCGGCTTGCCTTCCGCGTCGATGGCCGGCGCGTCCGGCATGACGATGCGGTCCACCACCGCTTCGATGTCGTGCACCTTGTAGCGGTCCACGCGATAGCCCTTCTCGAGCTCGACCACCTCTCCGTCGACCCGTGCCCGCAGGTAGCCCTGCTTCTGTATGGTCTCGAAGAGTTCGCGGTAGTGGCCCTTGCGGCCGCGCACCAAGGGAGCGAGCAAGAGCAGCCGTTCGCCGGCGTGGTCCTGTGCGATGCGCTGCAGGATGCCTTCGTCGGTGAAGCGCACCATGGGCTCGCCCGTGGCGCTGGAGTAGGCCGTCGAAGCCCGGGCGTAGAGCACGCGCAGGAAGTCGAGCAGCTCGGTCACCGTGCCCACGGTGGAGCGCGGGTTGCGGCTGATGGTCTTCTGCTCGATCGCGATGACCGGACTCAAGCCGGTGATGCGCTCGACCTTGGGGCGCTCCAGGCCGCCCATGAACTGCCGGGCGTAGGCACTGAAGGTCTCCAGGTAGCGGCGCTGGCCTTCGGCGTGCAGCGTGTCAAAAGCCAGGCTGGATTTGCCGGACCCGCTCACGCCGGTGACCACCACCAGGCGGTTGCGCGGTATGGTGACGTCGATGTCCTGCAGGTTGTTCTCGCCCGCGCGTTCCACGCGAATGACGCGGTCGTCCTGCAGGGTGGGGTAGACGTCCTGTTCCATGTTCGATTGCAACAAACGACGGGGCCTTGGGTTCCCGCGTCAGGCGTCTGCGTTTTCCGGCTTGGGGATGCGGAAGCCGATGGCCGCGACCAGCAGCGTCATCAGCGGACTCACGTAGTTGAAGACGCAGTAGGGCGCAAAGGCCAACACGCCCACGCCGAGCACGCCACTCTGGGCCACACCGCAGGTGTTCCAGGGGATGAGCACACTCGTCACCGTTCCGGCGTCTTCCAGCGTGCGGCTGAGCAGTTGCGGAGCGGCCCCGCGTTCCTGGTAGGCCTCGCGGAACATGCGCCCCGGCACCACAATCGCGATGTACTGGTCCGCCGCGATGATGTTGAAGACCACGCTCGAGAAGGCCGTGCCGAAGACCAGCGAGAAGGTGCCGTGCACCGCCGTCAGGATGGCCTGGGTGATGCGCTCCAGGAATCCGGCCGCGCCCATTACCGCGCCGAAGGTCAGCGCGCAGATGATGAGCCACACGGTGTTGAGCATGCCCGCCATGCCGCCCGAGGACAGCAGGTCGGTCACCACGGGGTTGCTGGTCTCGATGGTCGTGTCGAGGGCGGCGGCGGCCATCAGCGCCGTGAAGGCCGTCCCCAGTCGTGTGGTGCCGAGCCCGAGGGCCGGTCCCAGGGCATCCTCTGCCAGGGTGGCCAGCAACTGGGGCTGGGCAATGGCAGCGGCCACCGCTCCCCCCAGCACACCCAGAAAGAGGGCGGGCACGGGCGCCACGCGGCGCGCGATGAGGACGATGACGCCCACCGGCACCAGGAACAGCGCCCAGTGCAGGTTGAAATGCTGGGCCAGCTCGGCCTGCATGACGGCCGCTCCCCCCAGATCGGCTTCCCCGCCGCCTGACCCGAGGCCCGCCATGGTGAAGACGATGAGGGCGATGGCGATGCTGGGCACCGTGGTCCACAGCATGAAGCGGATGTGCGTGAAGAGGTCCGTTCCCGCCACAGTGGGCGCAAGGTTGGTCGTGTCGGAGAGGGGAGAGAGCTTGTCTCCGAAATAGGCGCCCGAAATGATGGCGCCCGCAATCCAGCCCTCGCCGAGTCCCAAAGCTTGGCCGATGCCGATCAGCGCGACCCCCACCGTGCCCACCGTGCCCCAGCTGGAGCCGGTGGCCAGGCTGACCGCGGCGCAGAGGATGCAGGCGGCGGGCAGGAAAACCTCGCGGCTCAGCACATCCAGTCCCACGTCTATGAGCGTGGGGATGATGCCCGATACCAGCCAGGTTCCGGCCAGCGCTCCGATGAGCAGCAGGATGAGGATGGCCCCGATGGCATCGCCGAGGGTCTCCTTGATGCGCGCTTCGAAATGCGACCACTTCTGTCCGCGCGCCATGCCGATGGCCACCGCCACACCGGACCCGAGCAGCAAGGCCATCTGGTTGCTGCCGTAGCTGCTGTCCTCACCAAAGGCGATCACATCGGCGGCCAGGAGCAACACCAGGATGCCGATGGGCAGCAGGGAAAGACCGAGGGAAGGACGGGATTCGGACATGCGTCAGGGTTTGGAGGGGTTTCGCCGAACGTCTATGGCCAGTGTTGCGGGTGTGATTTGCTCCACACGGGCAGACGAGCCCATTCTGTTTTCAATTTCAATCGCCAGCTGTGCAGAGGGAACCTCCGTGCGGGGCGTCCGGAGCCCTTCGACGAGCAAGCGCACCGGTTCGCGGTTGGGCAACCACCGTCCCAGCAGGTGATCCCAAGGGCTGACCACCACCTGGGCCCTGGCAATGGAGTCAATCAGGACCGCTTGCAGACCTGTATTGGCTTCGGCACCGACCAATTCAATTTCAAAAACGTAGGTCACTTGACGGTCCTCCTCCATGGTGCGGAGCAGCCACAGGAAGGACGCCAGCGCAAAGCAGACCGCAAAGGTCCGGCCGCGGATGGATGTCAAGGCGGAAGAGAACTTGCGCGCTTGCATCAGCGGGCCGCTTGGATGGCTTCTCCATCGGCAGCTCCCCCGGCAGAAATGCCGGCCAAATCGACCCGGATTTCTCCCTTGGATACTTGCAGCAATACCGTCTTGTCATTGACGTCCAAGACCTTGCCATGTATGCCTCCCACCGTGACCACTTTGTCACCTTTTGCAATGTTCTCACGAAATTTTCGGGCTTCCTTTTGCTTCTTCAGCTGTGGCCGCATGATGAAGAAGTAGAACACCAGCATGGTGCCGAGGATGAAAACGAGGGTGCTGGCGCCGCCGTCAGGAGAGGCCTGACTGAGGATGAGGTTCAGTTCTTGCATGGAGGGAAATCTAAGGCTGCATGTCGGTATCCGGGCCCAGTACGCGGGCAGTGAATTTCAACAACGTGGAAGAGGGAATGGCGTTGGTTGCGACCGTGGCTTGCTCACTCACCTCTCCGACGCGGTCTCCTGCATCAAACGTGAGGGTGATGGTGCGCGAGTCGCCTGGGGGCAAGGGGCCCTCGTCCCAACCTTGTGCGACCGTGCAACCGCAGCTGGGTTTGACTTGGGAAATGACCAGTGGCGCATCTCCTTTGTTGGTCAGGAGGTATGGGATTTCCACGGTTTCTCCGGCGGCGAGCAATCCGAGGTCCATCGAATCCGAAGCCCAGACCGCCTGGGGGCCCCCGCTTTTCTGCGTGGCTCCCGGGATGTGGATGAAACTGGCATCTACCCTTTCAGAGGAGGGGGAGGTGCAGGAGCACAGCAAAAGCATTCCTGCGGCGGCCATGAAACCGCTGGATTTCGTGGAGGACCACGCCTTCATTCGATCAGACCCCTTCCCTTCTTGACGATGGTGCCGTCTTCCTTCATCGAAGTGAAGAGCTTGTCCAGGACACCGTTGACGAAGGCACTGGACTTGTCCGTGCTGTAGAACTTGGCGAGGTCGATGTACTCGTTGATCGTGACCTTCAGCGGCACCGTTTCAAAGGTGCGGGCTTCGGCGAGGGCCATTCGAATGAGGATCAGGTCCACAGCAGCGATGCGCTCGAGGTCCCAATTGGAGGCGGCTTCCTCGATGCGGGGATCGTGCTCCGCCGACAATGCCAAGGTGCGGCTGAAAAGCTTTTCCAAGAACTCCTTGTCGTCGCCTTCCTCTTTCCACATTTCGCTCAGCAGAAGGTCTTCTGAGTCTTCTGTGATGGTCTTCACGGTTTTCAAAACGATGGAACAAGCCAAATCCAAGTCGTCGCTCCAAAGGATGCTTTTTTCCTCAATCCAATCGTGCAACATCTCGTCGTTGGCGATGTGCTTCCGGAACATGCGGTTCAACGATTCGCGGTCGTGCTGAAAACCACGCTCTTCGTTTTCCATGTAAGCGATGTACTCCTCGCTTGCCACAAGCGATTTGAACAACCTTTTGATCAGGTCCCGTTCCTGTCCCCATCCGAGGTTGCGGTTCGCCGCTTCCTTGGCGAGCAACTTGCTCTTGATGATGACGCGCAGGGGCTTGTTGTTGACGAATTTCGTGTTTGGATGCAAATCCTCCCTGCTCGGCTGTTGCTTCATCCGGCCGGCCTCAATGCGCTCAATGGCAGCATCTTGGAGTTCCGAAATCAGCAGGAGCAATAGCAGGTAAAGCTCGTAAGTCTTCTCCAGGGAATCGGTGAGAAGCTTGTGGATGCTCTCCACGGATCCATCCTTGTCGGCGTGGAAAGCATAAAGGGCGTGGAGCACTTTGATGCGGAGCTGGCGGCGATTGAACATGGTACAGAACGACGGGAGAGAGTTTTGGACGTTCCCGCCGCAAATTAAGTCAGCCACGGGCTTCGTACAGGCTAATTTTGAACTTGGCGCCATTTCTTGCGTTAATGCACCGTGACCCATTCCTCTTCCATGAGCCCCCTGCGCCATACTCGATTTTCCTGGGCAATTTTCATCCCTCTCTGGATTTTGACGGGGTGTGAAACGCCCATTGATGTGAGTTTGCCCGATACAGAACCTCTGTTGGTGGTGGAGGGGCGCATTGAGCCTGGAAGTCCACCCGTTGTGCTGCTCAGCCGTTCGCAGGATTATTTCGCCCCGGTGGATGCAGCGCTCCTTGGAACGCTTTATTCCGGGGGGGGAGAGGTGGTTCTGACCGTGGACGGTGAAGATTTCATTCTCGATGAGATCTGTGCGGATGCGCTCGGCATGGAGGAATTGATGCTGGCGTCGCAATTGCTTGGGGTTCCCTTGGAAACCCTCATCTTGAGCAACCTCTGCGCATATACCCGTCTTTCGCTCTTTGGTGAAGTGGGAAAAACCTATGCCCTGCGGGCGGTTTTGGACGGAGATACAGCCACGGCTGTCACCAAGCTCAACCCGCCTGTGCCCCTCGACAGCCTGTGGTTCGAAGCACCCGGCAACACGGATTCCCTCGGATTCATTTACACGGATTTCCGCGATCCTGATTCCTTGGGCAATGCCTATCGTTGGAGCGCCATGCGGATCGGAGTGGATGCAGGGCTGCTCTATCCTTCCATTTCCGTGGTGGATGACGCCCTTTTCAATGGCCTCGCTTTTGAGTTCTCGCAGTTTAGACCGGTCACGGCAGAGGATTTCGAAGAAGATGCCAACCCCGATGAGATTGGTTTCTACAAACTCGGTGATACGGTGGTCGTTCGCTGGGATCACATCGACCGCGGGGCTTTCCAGGCCATTGCAAGCATGGAGGAACAGCTCCAGTCGCAGGGGTCTCCCTTTTCCAACCCTTCGGATGTAAAGACCAACATTGAGGGTGGATTGGGCCTTTGGGTGGCGTATTCACCTTTTATGGACACGGTGATTTGCACGCCCTGACCCAATAGGGGAAATTGCCGCCATGCATTTTCGTTTGGATAGGGTTGCCTGGATGGTGTCCGGCCTGGGGTTGTTTATGCCGTCAGGGCTCGGACAGACTGTAGACCATGTGGATGTTTTCCGCGATGCCGTCGTGGTGACCTGGAAGGCGGAGGTGCGCGCAGGTGAATGCCTGTTGGCCCGCAGTTTTCACGCCTCTGAAGATGTGGATGTCATGGTGTTTGACGATGCAGGGGTCTCGGAACGGGGAGCGGTCGCATCTGCGCGGTCCGATTGGTACCCATCCGGCGGAGAAGCTGAGTGGAATGCCCTTGATTCGGAATGGAAAGAGGCACAATGGGACCTCGAAATGAAGGGGGCCCAGGCCCAATTGGTGGAGGACGACCTCGCCTTGTTGCGGGCCAACCGCAAGGTCGGAGGCACCTCTGAAGCGATGCTTGTGGAGGACCTTTCAGAAGTGGCCCATTGGATGCACGAAGAAACCAAGGACCTTCTGTACCGCCGCATCGAACTCATGGCCGAAATCAAGTCCATGGAGGAGGAGATGGCGCGCTTGGAAGAGCGCCGCCAAGCGGCGAAACCGGTGCCCGTCTGGGAATGGTCTGTCGAGATGCCGACGGGATCCGAGGGAACCCTTTGGACACAGGTGGCAGAGCGCGGTGCGGGCATGGGCTGGTCTCCCGCCGATGTGCTCGAACTGGGCGGAGCTTCTCCGGGTCAGTTGAATTGGAGCCAGCGCGCCCTGGTGTTCATCGACGTCCCTGCCGAAAATGCGCCTGTCCCGGTCCGTTTGCACGATGCGCGGTATGCGGGATTGGATGCGCGTCCGGATGCCCGCCCGGACCTGCTGATGGCAACCTACGATAAGAGGGCTGCTGGCGAATACAGCGTGAGCAGCGATGCGGGCACATCGGCCATTTTTCCCGGCGTGAGCTGGGAGATGGAGGAATTGGCAGTGGGCCCCGGGTGGAAGAAGAACGTGCGCTATGCAGTACAGGACATCCCCGCCGACGTGCGCTTCTTTTCCGTACCCAAGCAATCCCCTGTGGTCAACATGCGCCTCGCCTTGCCGCGCCCTCCCGCCCCTGTGGCGGAAATGGACCGCGCGGCCCTGATTCTATCGGGGCGTCCGGCGGGCAAAGTATGGGTGACGGAGCGCGGAGACAGTTTGCTCATAGACGCTGGAGCGGTCAGGAGCTGGACAGTGAACCGCGCACGCGAGGCGGCTTTGTGCAGCAAGTCGATCCTCGGCAACCGCATCAAGCACCACCGTGCATACACCATCACCGCATCCAATCGGAGCGGGGTATCGGGGGAACTGGTGCTGGAGGAGCCTTTGCCGGTATCCCGCAATGCTGAAATCGAAGTGGTCCCCGAGTCGTTGGACGGAGGAATCTTGGACGAGGCCCAGGGCATCGTGAGATGGAAGTTCGTCCTCGCCCCCGGTGAAAGCCGCACCCTGCGGTTCGCCTACGACTTGAGCCACAGCCGGGACGTCGCGATCCCGGACTGGGACTGAGCTCCGCTCATCGGTCCAGACGAAGCATGCCGCGGGCCACGCGGGCCGCAGCATCCTGGCCCTGAAGCACCTCGCGCAGGCGCTGATAAGCCTCCTTTTGAACGCGCAAGCCCTCCGGACTGAGCACGTGGTGCAACGTCCGGGTGAGCTCCTGTTCATTGCAGTCTCCCTGAATGCGTTCGGGCACGGCTTCGGTTTCGAGGACCAGGTTCACGAGTGAAATGAACTTGACACGGGTAAACCACCTTGCCAAGACGTAGGTCAAAGCGCTCGTGCGATACGCCACGACCTGGGGCAGTCCGTGGAGGGCGGCTTCCAGCGTTGCGGTTCCGCTTGTGATGATGCCCACTTCTGCATACCGATACAGATTCTGGGTTTCACCAAAAATTACCGGCAAGTCCGTGGGATAGTCCGCGGCTTCCCTTCCAGGCGCACCGGCCACAATCGCATGCAAATCCGGAAAGGAACGGGCCGTCGCCTCCAGACAGGGCAGCATCCGGTCGATTTCTTGGCTTCTCGATCCGGGCAGCAATGCCAGGATGGGGGCACCCGAAGGAATGCCCAAACGGGTCCGCCATGCGGGCTCGTCATTTTGGCCCCGCTCCAGGCCGTGGCTGTCGGCCAGCGGGTGTCCCACGTATTCTACCTCGAGCGCGACTTCCTCATAGCTGTCGGTTTCAAAAGGCAGGATCACATACAATCGATCGAGGTCGCGCGCCATTCGGTAGATGCGGCGGCGTTTCCAAGCCCATACCTGTGGCGCGATGTACATGTCCACGGAGAACCCGTGCTGCCGAGCCCATGTGGCGATCCTCAAATTGAAACCAGGATAGTCGACCAACAAGATGCGGTCGGGCTGGAATTCTTGGATGTCGGCCTGGACGCGGGCCATCAAATCCCGGATGAAGCCGAGCTTTTTGAATACTTCCGCAAACCCCATGATCGCAGTATTGCGGACGTGCTCGATGAGCTCCACACCCTCGGCGCTCAGCGCGTCTCCTCCCATGCCGCGGAACCGGATGCCCTCCTGCAATGCTTTGATCTCCCTGACCACAGCAGCAGCATGGGTGTCTCCCGAAGGCTCACCCGTCAGGATATACAGCCTCTTCAGTTCGGTGGCTTGGGGGACGGTTTCCGGGGTCATTCTCCGTATTGCAGGAAGACGATGTACAGCACCAGCAGGATCATGACCAGCAGGGTGCCCCTGGCAAATTGGTCCTTTTCACGGCGATAGGCGAGATGGAAGGCAGGCACGATGCTGAGCACGCAAAGACTGAGGATGCGGTCCTTGTACAATGGGCTCCCCATGAATACTTCGCGATGGAAATACGCCAGTGATTCTTCCTGCATCCAGCCCCAGGCCGTCCCCAGCAGGAGGTATCCGAGGGCTGCACAGACCGCTGCGCCGAGCGCGCCGGCGAGCAGGTGATTCGGGAGGTCAATCTTCATGCCCGAGGTTCCATCCATTCAAGGTGCCGATGGTGTGGTGGGCGGTCAGGTCGAACTGCACGGGCACGACGCTGGCATATCCCTTGGACAAAGCGTGGATATCGGTGTCCTCACCCTTGTCAGGGTTGTGGAATTCCCCCCGCATCCAGTAGTAGGGGCTGCCCCCCGGTGTCTGTCGCTGGTCGAAGGTGTCGCGCCAATGGCCCATGGCCTGGCGGCATATCTTGATGCCCTGTAGCGCTTCAGGTGACAGTTTCGGGATGTTCACGTTGAGGCAGGTTCCCGACGGCATGCCGCGCTCCAGAACCGCACGCGCCAGCGTGCGCGCCACCTCTATGGAGGCCGAAAAGTCCGCGTCCCAGCGCTCGTCCAACAGGGAGAAGCCGATGGAGGGAATGCCACACATGGCGCCTTCCACAGCGGCGGACATGGTCCCGGAATAGATGACGTTGATGGAGGCGTTGCTTCCGTGGTTGACGCCGCTGACGAGGAGGTCGGGCAGGTTGTCTTCGCCGAACACCTCTGCCACAGCGAGTTTCACGCAGTCCACGGGAGTGCCGGAACAGGCGTGTGCTTCTTTCACACCCCGTCCGAATTCAAATGGGTGCAACCTCAGTATGCGGCTGAACGTGACGGCATGGCCCATGCCGCTTTGTGGGCTGTCAGGCGCAATCACATAAACATCGCCAAATTCGGTCATGGCTTCCGCCAAGGACTGTATGCCTTTGGCGGTGATGCCGTCGTCGTTGGTGACGGCGATGCGGGGGCGTCGGTTCTTGGGTTCGGCCATTTATGCGCGTTTCGGGGTTCGTGCCAAGGCTTCAAGCAACCAGGCCCAGTATTTCTTTACCGAAGGGATCGAGGCGCGCTCATCGGGGCTGTGCGCTCCGAGTAT
Organism: Flavobacteriales bacterium; assembly: GCA_030828175.1. Lineage (GTDB taxonomy): Bacteria > Bacteroidota > Bacteroidia > Flavobacteriales_D > Sanyastnellaceae > UBA8752. The sequence continues at coordinate 5,067 of JAURDB010000026.1, read as the reverse complement.
GGTCGGGCCGAAACTCACCATGTCGAGGCCGGGGTACCGGCTTCCCAAAATGCCGCACTCCAGTCCGGCGTGGCAGGCGAGGACCAGGGGCTCTTCTTCGTGCAGTTCGCGGTAGAGGTCAGCCATCATCTGCACGACTTCGCTGTCGGGGTCGGGCGTCCATCCGGGGTAGGCCCCGCCTCGGCTGGACCGCAGGCCGGCCATGGCGAATCCGGCCTCAATGCGCCGCGCCAGGTCCATTTTCTCGGTGTCTACCGAACTGCGGGTGAGGCAGTGCGCCTCTGCGCTGCCAGACTCCAATTGGATGCGGGCCAAATTGTTGGAGGTCTGTACAAGTCCCGGTATGTCCGGGCTCATGCGGTCGATGCCATTTGGGCAGCAATCCAAAGCGGACAACAGGGCATGGGCGGAAGCGCTGGTGAGCACCTCATTCGGAGCGTCCGCATCGTGAAGGATCACGTCGATATCGGGGTCTGTGGTCCGGTATTCGGCCTGAATGGCCGCTTTCAAGGCGCTCAACTTCTCGGTCCAGACGGAAGCCGAAGCACCGGCGGCCACGTGGGCCTTTGCTTCCCGCGGAATGGCGTTGCGCAATCCGCCGCCATCCAGGGTGGCCAATGCCATGCCTTCGTCGCCGGACAGGCCCTCCATCTCACGCAGGATGCGGACGAGGACTTTGTTGGCGTTGGCAATGCCCTTGTGGATGTCCATTCCGGAGTGCCCGCCGCTGCCACCTTTGACCTCCACGAGGATGCCGTGGCTGCCTGAAGCGGGTTCCGTGGGGAGCTGGCCTGAAAAGCCAAGGTCGATTCCTCCAGCGCAACCGATTCCGATTTCCCGGTCATCCTCGGTATCGAGGTTGAGCAGGATTTCGCCGTGCATCCAATCTTGTTTCAATTCCAGCGCACCCGTCATGCCGGTTTCCTCATCGATGGTAAACAGAAATTCGAGCGCGGGGTGGGCGATGTCAGTGGCTTCCATCAGGGCGAGCATGGTGGCCACGCCCAGTCCGTTGTCCGCCCCGAGGGTGGTTCCTTCGGCGCGCACCCATTCTCCATCGACGAACATGCGGATCCCTTCGGTGTCGAAATCGAAGTGGGTATCGCTGTTCTTTTGGTGAACCATGTCCACGTGGCTTTGCAGGATCACCGTCTTGCGGTCCTCCATGCCACCCGTGGCGGCTTTGCGCACCAGAACGTTGCCCACCGCGTCAGATGAGACTTCCAATCCCGCTTGGGTGGCCAGGCCTTTGATCCATCTGCAGACGGCTTCTTCCTTGCCGGAAGCACGGGGAATGGCATTCAAATCGGCGAACCGGTTCCAGAGAACGGAGGGTTCCAATTGGCGTATGGCATCTGACATGCCCCGAAATTCGCCCAAAATCCGGGGTTGACCGCGGTCAATTCGTGCATTCCATGCCAAATGCCGCCAACAGAATCAGCAAGTCTCCGCTGGACACCAGGCCGTTTCCGTCTACATCCTGCGTGCAATCGGACAAACAGCCGAACTCGCTCAGAAGACCAAGGAGGTCATCTATGGCGGTGATGCCGTCTCCATTGATGTCGCTTGAGCACGGTGCCAATTCAGAACCGGACACGAACCCGTCGCAATTCACGTCACCACCGAGGGGGGCCACGGGCGCATCGGGGTAGAAGTTGGCATTGGCGTCGTTGCAGTCCCCTCCGTTGAGCACCCATCCCGGAGGCGGGACACCGCAAAATGCCTCCAGGGCCCCCGGGGAGCCATCGCCAAACCCATCTCCATCGACATCGGGCCAGGCCGTTGTGGGGAAGACACAGGTGCCATCATCCTCGGTCGCACCGGGAATGAAGTTGCAGGCATCGGGGTGGGTGCAGCCGCTGAATTCATCGCCATCGCAGATGCCGTCTCCGTCGCTGTCGCCTCCCAGGCAATTTCCCGCGCAATCGAATCCGACTTCGGGGAAGACGCAACTGCCATCATCGCACAAGGCGAAAAGGTCAAAGTTGCACGCGGCGGGATGGATGCAGCCGGAAGCCGCGATGCACGTGCCGTCAAGAAGCGTCGCCGTGGGGTCGAAGTTGCACGCGGTTGAATCCGTGCATCCCCAGCAGGAATAGTCGCAAGGTGCCGGACCTTCGGCCAAGGGGTCGAAGTTGCATGCGCTGGGCACCATGCATCCGCTGTGGGAAACCGGGGGAAGACAAAAGTCCGCGATCAAATTGTTGCTGAAGGTGGGATTGACCGCGTGGAACAGCGTGTCGTCCAGGCAGCTCAATGTGACCGAGGGCGCAAAACCGGCACAAGGGGTCCAACCGTTGGCTTGCGCATCGAGAAGCTGGAATGTCTTGCATCCCGGCTCCAGGCACAGGTCCCATTGTTGGCCGCCCTCTGAAATGCTCCCAGCCGGAACCGAGAGCCCTCCCGGAGCCAAGTTCCAGCTGATTTCCTGGGGGTCACAATCTGGATGGATGTCGATGGTCAGTGGGTAGCATTCTATCTCACAGGTGCCGTTGTCGTAATGGGCTGAGGCATCGAAATTGACCGCAAAGGGGTTCTTGCACCCGCCTCCATCAGGGTCGTCCAGGCAGATCGAATACCCGCCGAATACCTCGCCCGCCGGCGCCGAAATGAAGGGGGCATCTGCACCGACCAACGACAGGGAAAAGTCCAGGCCTTCCATACAGTCCGCCATCAGGCTTTCGTATCCACTGAGCTGATCGCGGTGCACCTCGAAGGTCAAGCAGGAACTGGGCAAGCAGAGCGTATCCGTATAGGTGGTCAAAGGCTCCAACCACCCGCTGCGCTGCAGGACCCTTCCCAGGGCGTCCTTGACGAGCCAACCGTGCTGGGAGCCGAAACAGTCCGAAGAAAACGTCAGTGCGACCTCTACGGATTCCTCGATCCGAAGGGAGCGTGTGGAGCGCATGTTGTTGGATGTACGGTCATCCGCAGCGCCGTCCACTTCCGTGATGATGACGGATAGGTCCGACCAACCCACGGGAGCGGTCAGGGAAGACAAAGTCAATAGGGCGCTGTCGCCTGGAGCAATGATGCCATTCCAGAGCGTGTCGGAGGACTGGCCTCCGAAATAGCCGTAGCTGATTCTGATTTGATGGATGTCCGTGGTTCCAAGGTTGAGTACCGGAAGCCGAATCGTGGGTTCTGCTTCACAGGTAGAACGCCTCGGACTCTGCATGCGACCCAGCGCGGCATCTTTGGAGGGAGGGTCTGGCAGGATGAAAGTGTAAATGCCCCGCCCATAGGTTGCTGCCACGAGTTTCCCGGAAGGAGCGTGCAGGAGCAAATCGGATACGATCACGTTGGGCAAACCTTGGGACATGCGTTCCCATGTCGCCCCCAGCCCATGGGGCCGGTGGTAGACCCCCACATCGGTTCCCGCGAAAAGGTCTCCGGATGTGGCATCGAGGGTGATGCAGTTGACAGGGGCAGGTGGGAGCCCCGTTGAATCATCCGTCCAGGTCAAACCGCCATCTTGGGATTCAATGACCTTGATGCTGTCATTGTAGCTCGAAACCGTGGCCCACAAATGGTCCGCATTCGATGGTTCCACCTCGATGTCCGTGATCCAGGAGAAGGCATTGGGCGGGTTGAGCTCGGTGAAGGTCTGGCCATTCACCGAACGGAAAAGCCGGTGTTCCTTGGCTACATAGATCCGTCCCACATCTGAGGGTGCCAAGGCCAGAACCGTCGCATCTCCGCCGGAGATTTCATCCAATGCCATCCAGTGTTCGCCTCGGTTCGTCGAGCGGTAGACGCGGTCCTTGGCCTGGTAAATCCAATCGGAGTTGAACGAACTCACTTCCCAGGGGGTCAACCAAGCGCCTTGCGAATTTTCCGCACTGCCATTGTTGCCTGCGATTTCCTGGAATGCATTGCCGCCATCATCCGATCGAAACAGCTGCCCGTAGTAGAGCGAGGCAAAAACCACCTCGTCGAGGTCGCTGTGGAATGCGCATTGAAAGCCGTCGCCCCCCAAGACGTGCTCCCATTGTCCGTCGTGCTTCAGAAAGGTTCCGTTGTCCTGCGTTCCGGCGATGAAGCGGTCGATGGCCAAGGGGTCCATATCCACCCGGTATACCTGCCCAATGGCGAGCCCACTGCTGTGGTCCTCGGACGCATCGGTGGCGGGGTCATACGTAAATGCCCCTCCGTCATTGGCCACGAGCAATCGGCCATCCGACTGGAATTGTATTCCGTGTTGATCGGCGTGCAGATAGGGGAGGTCTCCACCAGAATACCAATGCCCTGCGCAATTCCAGTCTGCACCTCCATTGGCAGAGGTCCAAAGGTTGACGCCACCAATGAAAAGCCGCTCTGCATCCTCGGGGTGCACGGCAATGCACAGGTCGTACCAAGCCTGGCCTCCGGTATCGCTTCCGTCCACCGTCCACCCCAGCAGGTTGGGGCCTTCTTCTTCCAGCATGCGGGGAGTCCATGTGCTTCCGCCGTCCACGCTCCTCCAGCATCCGGCAAACCCTTGGTCGCTGTTTTTGCCCGCTACGGCATAGACCGTGTCGGACGCGGAGGGTGCAAAGGCGAGCGCGATGCGGCTGATTCCAAAGGACGAGCCGTCGAGGCTCTGGACGGACCACGTGGCACCCGCATCGAAACTCTCGGCCACGTTGTTGCCAAAAGCCCCGGCGAGGAGGTGGTCTTGATTGTCAGGGTCTGACTCCAGGGAAGCGTAGTCTCCGGTCAAGGTCCGGATCCAATTGTCTCCGCCGTTGACCGAGCGGTAGACGCCCAGGCTGGATGCGCACCAAAGCGTATCGGGATGTTGGGCGTGCACCAGAACACGGGTGATGGTCCGGCCCATGTGGATCCCCCATTCCAGCCCCGTTGCCAACCACGTCTCTCCTCCATCCTCTGTGGTCCATACCCCGATGGAACGGGTGTCTCCGAAATCTCCATCGCCGGTCGCAATCCACATTTTGTTCTCCTCGAAGGGATGGAAGGCGATCACTCGGCCGTCGTCGGTGCGGCGCGCACTCATGTCGAACCAGACGGGAAGGCCGGTGGCGAGGGCCGCGTCAAGGGCGATCTTTGACCGAGTCGGTTCGTACA
>JAURDB010000025.1 GCA_030828175.1 Flavobacteriales bacterium | reverse complement strand
AAGTTAATGCGACCGCGGACACGGCACGCGAATTACTTGCCTTTGTCTTGCCGATGGAACAGATCGGAAAGGTGGCTGAACCGAACTTGGTAAAGGGCACCAATGCCTTGGCGGACTTGGTAGTCCAAATGGCTCTCCGGCTTGCGGAAGCCAATCAGTTCCCACCGGCCATCCGAGGTCAGTTGATAGCGGATGTCAAAGCCCCCCATGAACAGGTTGTCGCTGGTGTTGGCTTCGCTGTAGTTCTGCATGCCACTCGCACCCAGTGTGCCTGAAATCCGGAGCCGATCGTTCATCAGTCGGAGGCCCACATCCACCTCGAAATAGTCGTCCCTGCTTTCCTCAGGGGTGCCCGATGACGCAGGGTTGGACGCCTCCGTTCCATTGGTGCTGGCAGGCGAGTAGCGCATCCCGAATTCGATGTCCTTGGACAGGCTGTTGATCAACTCGGAGACACCGGTAGAAAGCAAGTCAGATGCCTGGGACGCGGCTGCTTGCCTGAACAGATTGAAGTCTTGTTGCTCCGGGGGAATGAACTGCCCCACAGCCAGCAGGGCGAATGCTTGGCGCTCGGTCTCTTCAGGGGTGGACAGGATGGAATTGATCCGGGAGAGGACTTCGGGGTAGCTCCTCTCCAGCGTGGGAAAGCCGATGGAGAATTCCAGCTGAGGGGAGGAAACGGCTCCGCTGATGCCCACACCGACTTCGACATCTGTCTGGTGGGCATCCAACCCCTCAAACAGGCTCAGGTTCAGATTGTAGGGGTTGACCTTCATGGGAGCAACGGCCAGAATTTCCAGTTGCGCCTCGTAAGGGTCGCCGTCCCATTCGATGCGGCTTCCGGGAGCGACGGAAATGTTCTTGCTGAAGAGGTCGCGCAGGCTGAAACGATAGTTGCCCTCCACGATTTCCAAGCCGCCTTGCATGCTCAGGTCTTGGTTGTGCGCCCGGGACAGGGAAAGGGAGCCCGTGGCTCTGCCATCCACCCGTTCCCCCGCCAATTGGTCCAGCACCATGGACAACTGGGCATCGGAGGTCACACCGACTTCGAGGTCGAGTGAAAATCCCATGGCATCCTCTGTCGGTTCTGCCGGGCCGTCCGCAGCGGAAGCCGACGGCTGTCCGCCGGTGAATCGAATGCCGTGTGGCAGCTCCGGGCCTTCCAAGGCGTCGATGGGCATCGTGAAGCGCGTTCCCGGAGAGGTCTGGGCAGTGGCTTCTATTTCGAGGAAGTCGGGCGTGCCAAAAACGTTGGTCGATCCGGTGGCGAATACCTGACCGTGGTAGAGTCGGCTGGGGTCCGGGTCGAGGTCCATGACCTGAAAGTCATTGGGCAAGTCCAGGCCGAAGTCCCAACTCCAATTCGAGAAATTCTCGTGTTGAATGGATGTATTCAGGAAGGCTTTGCCTCCGGCAGGGTCCAAGACCTCTCCCATGTCCATGCCGATGTACCCGGGCTGGAAATCAAAGGTCCCTTGCACGGAATAGTCCATGCCTGTGGCTTCAATCCCAAAATGCGGGGCCAGAATGAAAAGCGACCCCAGCACTTCGGGAGGGCTTTTTTCCTCCTCCCAATTCATGGCCAATCTGCCGTTCAGATGTCCTTGCATGGACAGACCCGTCTCGATGAGGAGGGGTTGCCACGGGGCCAGAGGCCATCGGTTCAAGATGAGCTCGGCACTTTCCACTCCCTGGATTTGCGCCAAGAGGACTTCTTCATCATCCAATAGCTGCTGCAGGGTGCCATTCCAGGTCCCCTCGCCCAACCATTGCCCGGTTGCGCAAAGGTCTCCCAAGGCAATGCCATCCATGCGGGCATCCTCCCATTGGATCTCCCCGGCGGCATGCTGTTGTTCCAAATTCAGCGCCGCCCAGCCGTGAAGCAGTCCTTCGCCTTCTGGCAGGTCCAGTTTTCCCAAACGGGAAGCCAGGCCCATCCATGGTCCCGCAGGGAAGCGGTCCATTCTCAATTCCAGGGCAGCTCCGGGGTGTATGGCGCTGTCCGGCTCGTGCAATCCGATGACCCCTTGTGTCCCCTTGAGAGAGAAGGAGCGCGCCCGCATGGAGGAAAAGTCGTTTCCTGTCCAATCCAACCGTGCCGATTCGGTGGGGTCCAGCTGCCAGAACATGTCCTCGAACCGAAGGTCGAAGGCGGTAGGCGTCAGAACGTGTTGTTCTCCGTCCACGAGTTCATGGTCCATGCGGATATCGCCTCCCAGCGGACCGTCCCACCGTGCATGAAGGTGGGAAACGCGCTCCAGGTCCACGGCGCCGGACAGTTCCACCTTTGATGCCCCCCCTGCGGAGCGATGGGTGAGGCTGTCGAGTGTCAAGTCCCAATGCAAGGGGAAGCGTCCCCCGCTTCCCGAGACCGCGATGTTCTCGGCCCGGAGCGCTTCATAGTGGAATTGGTCCGCGTGGGCATCGAGTTGGACTTCGCCAGCCGCATGGCGCACGGCCACGACCGATCCTGCTCCCAATGACCAGGTTTCCCCGCTGTATCGTTCCAGGATGTCGCCCCGCCAGACCCTGAGCGTCAAATCCCAATCTCCGTATGCGGCATCTGTCGGGTTTTGAACACCGGTCTCCCTGCGGTCGATCATCAGACCACTCGAGAACAGAACTTGCTGCACCGGTTCGGTCCAAGCATCCATGGAAAGCGGGCCCGTCAGGTTCAAGTCGGCGATGTCGCTGGCCAAATCAAGTTCGAACCGGTCAGCGTCCCCACGGGACTGAAGGGCCATTCTCCGGAAGGCGATGGGAGCGCCTCGACCGGCATTGCCCTGGAACCCCTCCAGTGGAATGAAGCGCCCTTGGTCGAGGTTCAGGTGCGACCACCACTTCGAAGGCGTGCCTTGGTCATCGAGGGTGCACGCTGCTGATGCGGTCCAGCTGCCATACAATTCCAGTGTTTCGGAGAGTCTGAGTGGAGCCGTTCGCGCGGTCGTTGTCAATTCCAACTGTGCGATTCCGGAGGGGGAAGGGCGGGCTTTCAAGGAGGCCCTGCCTTGGGTCCTGCCTGAACCGGGCGCATCACCCGGCAGCACCCATGACCAATCACCTTCGAGTTCCACCGGAGGAAACGACATCACATTTGAAAGGGCTTGAATGGGGACAAAGCGCCCGCCCAGCGACCATTCCGCAGAGAAAGGGAGAGAAGAGTCCGCATGGCGGCTCAAGCTGCCTTGGGTATCCATGGCACCCGATTTCAGGTCCCATTGGAGCGCGAAGGCGGAATGGCTGCCGTCTTGCATGGCCCCTGTGAATTCCAAGTTCAGCAGGCCCGACAACGGTTCGGCCCAGGGCTGTTCGGAATCGGACCGGGTGTCTTCATAGTGAATGGGGCCTTCGGCTGAAAATTGGCCAGGCCCGTGGAGCCAATCCGCCATCCCGGGCATGGGGCGGTCCCAACCCAACTTGAATGCGTCCAACCAGACCCCTGTCTCATCGAGTCCCAAAGTGAATTCAAGCTGTCCCCACTCGGTAAGGCCCTTTAGCTGCATGGTGGAGTCACCGGGCACCAACGCGGCCTCCCATAGTCCTGGAACCCATTCCGTTCCCGGGTGGTCCTGTTCGAATGCACCCAGCCAGAATGCAGGGTCCGTTTGAACACCGATTCCCAGGGTGTCCGGCCCGCCAGACAGAGTGATGGTGGTGGTGTCCTCCAGGAGTTGCACCGTCTCAGTGGTTGCCAATCGGATGCTCCCCTCCATGCTGCTCCATGCAGGCAGGGCCCCATCCCAGCGGAGCCCGCTGAATGAGACCTTGTCGAGGGTCAATGATTTGGGAGAAAGGGTGCCCGTTGAAGCAGGAAATGCACAGGTTACATCCTCGAGAAGCAGGGCATCTGCACGGAATGCCCAAGCTGCTTCGCTTCCTCCGCCTTCGGTGGCGCTGGACAGAGCGTGGATCCATTGCCAACCCTCCTGTGTCAGCCGGACGCCGCTGGCCCCGAGGGTGTTCCAGTGCAGACCGGTTGCATCTTCAGGGAGCAGGGTCAGTTTCCCCACAGAAAGCAGTTCCTGTGGCGCGCCTTCCGCTTCGGCTCCAAGGATGCGGATGTGGTGAAGCTCGATGGCCGGAGGAAACAAGTGGATGCTGGCGGCTTCGATATCCACGGCTGTCACGGTGTCGTCCCCTTCGAGGGCTTTCATGGCCCACCCGAGCGCATGTCCTGCCAGCCAGCGTTGTCCCGAAGGGGAAGACAGGAACCACCCTGCCGCGGTGAGTCCGGCAAGCAGCAGCATGGCGCTGCTCAAAAACACCCGTCTTCTCCGGCCCTGGCGAGCAGGCTTCACGTTTTGCGTATCGGGTGTGGTGGGATTCATCGAGGTACTGCGAAATTCGCATATACAGAAATGATGCCATGATGGAAGAGGGACATATCTCAGGTCCAACGCCGCAGAGGGCGGCGCCATTGTCCGATCGGGTCATGCTCGGCATCGAAAGCTCCTGCGACGATACCAGCATTGCCATTCTTCGAGGCTCCCGGTTGCTTTCCCAATTCACGGCCGCACAACACATTCATGCCAAATACGGCGGCGTGGTTCCCGAGTTTGCTTCAAGGGCGCATCAAATCCACATCGTTCCGGTTCTCGAAGGCGCGTTGAAAGAGGCCCAGTGCAGCTTGTCGGACCTGGAAGGGGTGGCCTATACCCGGGGGCCCGGATTACAGGGTTCCTTGCTGGTGGGCAGCGCTTTCGCACGCAGTCTGGCTTGGTCGCTCGACTTGCCGCTTTACCCCGTGCACCACATGCGGGCCCATGTGGTCGCGCACTGGATGGAGGATGCAGCACCCAATCCTGCAGAGGCGATGCTGGCATTGACGGTCTCCGGAGGCCACACCCAACTTCTCGATGTTCACGCTCCGTGGGACATGACGGTGATCGGCACCACAAGGGATGATGCGGCCGGGGAGGCCTTCGACAAGGTGGCCAAATTGCTGGGGCTCGATTACCCGGGAGGCCCCGTGGTCGATCGGCTGGCCGGGGAAGGAAACCCCGAAGCCTTCACCTTTGCCGTGCCCAGAATGGACGGGTTCGATTTCAGTTTCAGTGGGCTCAAGACCTCGGTGCTTCGGGTGCTCGAGAAGGAGCTCGCAGGCAATACCTCACCATCGCAAGACTTCATTCGCGATGTCTGTGCGTCGGTTCAGGCCACCATTGTTTCCATGCTCATTGGCAAATTGGAAGCAGCAGCAGACCACCACGGAAGAAAATCGGTGGCCATCCAAGGAGGGGTCAGCGCCAATTCCGGATTGCGGCGCGCGGTTCAAGAATTGGGCGACCGCAGGGGGTGGAGCGTCCACATTCCTCCGTTTCGCTATTGCACCGACAATGGTGCCATGATCGCGCTGACCGGCCAGTACGCTGCTGAACGGGGAGAATCCGGGGGATGGGGGGAAGCGCCTTTGGCGCGGTGGCCCATGCAGTAAGGGCTCAGGCCGGGATGGCTTCCTTGCTGAAATGGTTCACCAGAAGGGACCAGTAATTCCGGTTCCAAGATTCCGTCATCCAACCGTCGTCCCCAGCGGGTACACCAATGTGGTTGAGGATCAGTGTAGTGCTTCCTTCGGGGCTCTTGCTGAGCCTCAGGTCAACGGTGGTGAAATGCCCGGCAGGGAATTTCTTGTGCGTCCAGGCGAGCACGATGCGCTTGTTCTGCACGATGTGCAGGAAGTAGCCCGTGTGGTTCTGGTTGCACAAAGAGAATGCTCCTCCTTCGTGGGGTTGGATGAGCGCGTCCTTGCCCGTGAAGGCGACGTGGGCATCCTGGTCGAGCAGCGCATCGAAAACGCTGGCGGGGGGGGCGGGGAGGTCGATGACCTGATAGATGTTCTCCGTTTGGAGTTTCATGTTCCAAGGTGTCTGGAATAAAGGTAGCATGGACTTCGATGTGCCCGCAGGTGAGTTTTGAACAGAAATCAACCGGGCTCCCTTGGCTCCCTTTGACGGCAGGGAATGACGATTCGTGCCACGGTCCACAGCGGTGTGTGCTCGATGGTAAGCCCGCTGGGGCCAAGTCTGTCCAGCAGATTGAGACGGTGGCGGATCAGGTCTGTGGCATGCCGCCGACGGGGCACTTCTCTTTCCGGACGCACAGGGTCGGTAGGGAGCCGTTGGTTTTCGAAGGGGGTGTTTCGAACCTCTACGGCCACGTGTCCCGGCCCTTGTGAAACGGCCGAGATCTGCACCTTTCCTTCGGACTTGCTCGCGGTGCCTCCCAATCCGTGCCAGAGGGCATTCTCGACCAATGGCTGGAGCAAAAGGGAAGGAATGGCCCGGCCCGCGATGTGCGCTTCGAGCGGGGACAGCGACCAGAGAATGGGTCGGTCCAACCGCCGGATCTCGAGCTCGATGTAATCCTGCAGACTTTCCCATTGGTCATGCAAGGTGATCCAGCCTTCTTGGCCACTGTGGATTTGCCTTTCTGCCAGGCGATTGAATGCCTTGAGGTGGCGCAAGGCACGGGACCATTCCCTTTGGATCATGTCGTGCATGATGCCGTTCAGGGCATTGAAAAGGAAATGGGGGTCCATGAGGCGCCTCAGCACAACATCCTGGACGCGATCCAATTCCTGTTTCCTCAGCGACGCTTGATGGGCCAGGCGCTGCTCAGCCGGCTCCCGCAATTGCCAATGCTTCATTTCCATCTCGCGCTGATCCAATTCGTGTTGAATGAAGCGCTGCACGCTCAAATCGAAGTGCCAGGCTTGGGTGATGCCCAGCGCCGCTGCGAAGGCGAGGAGGAAGGGCGACGATTGAACGAATTGCACGGAAAGCACCGCGATGCACAGGAGACCAGGGGCCAACAGCCGCAAACGGGAAGTCCACCCCGCGAGCCTCACCCACCACCAACGCCGCCTTGCACCTCTGTCCAGCCGGAGCAGGCTGGCACAGGTGCATGCCAGCGATGCCACAAGCAAGGCAGGGCCTACGGAAAAGGAGACCGAATGGAAGTCGGGGAATTCCATGGCAGGGTACACCCCCCATTAAACCGGAAAAAATGAGAATCCCACAATCCAAGGGTGGCAGAATTTGTATCTGACCCTCAGGGATTTGTGCACGGATTAATCGCCGAAGGCCAGGCGGATCATCTGGCGGATTTTCCGTTGGTATTCATCCATGAGCCACTGGCGATAGTTCTCCGTCGTCTTGGAAATGCACTTGGTGTAATCCCGGATGCGTTGCTCAATGTCTCCATCCAACTCGTCGATCAGCTCAATCGCATGAAATTCATCCTCTGCGACGGCGGCCAACACTTGCACGTGGTGCTTCAGGCTGGCTTCAATGGCCTCTTTGGGGCGCTTGCCTTGTCGCGTGACTTCCACATACGCATCCTTCATGTTGAAGGGGGGGTGCTCATCGTACTTCAGCAGTTCCCTCAGCCTTTTCGGCATTTCGTAGACGAAGGTCTCCTCGATTTCATCGTCGGTGTAGAGCCCCTCGAGATAGGCGTTGGGCGCGCGGAAGATGTCCGGCCAGTTCACATGTGCATCCCACAAACCGAAACGGCGGGCGTTGTTGCCAAGATCGATGACCGTAAACTCTTTCTTCTTCTCCAGCACACGGGATCCACGTCCGATCATCTGGTGGTAGAGGGTCAGGGACTTGGTGGCTCGGTTGAGGATGATGGTTTCCACCGTGGGTTCATCGAAACCTGTGGTCAGGATGCTCACCGAAGTCAGGATGGCATCCGGCTTTTCGTGAAACCACTTCAGAATGTCTTGCCTTTCCTTTTCCGTGTGGGTGTTGTCGAGGTGGCGGATCTCGTATCCTTCCTCCTCAAACAACTGGGCGACTTGAAGGGAAGTATGGATGCCGTTGTTGAAGATGAGCGTCTTGGTCCCCTTGGCCTTTTCCTCATATGCATACAGGAGTTTCTCCTGCATGAAGTAGTTGCCGTACAACCTTTCCGAACTGGAGACGGTGTAGTCACCGTTGATGCCCACTTTGAGGGATTTCAGGTTGACGTCGTAACTGTAGGTCTTGGCCTTGGCGAGGAAGCCATCATCCACCAGGGTGGAAATGGACTCTCCGACAATCAATTCGTGGTAGTTGTCCTTCAGGGGCAGCTTGATGTTGCTCGAAAGCGGCGTGGCTGTCACACCCAGCAGGATCTGGTTCTCAAAGTGCTTGAAGAGCTTGCGGAAGCTGTTGTAGTGGGCTTCGTCGATGACCACAAGCCCCAGCTTTTCAAACACAATGTGCTCGTCATTCAGGCGGTTGTTGAGGGTTTCCACCATGGCGACGTAGCACCAGTGTTCTCGGTCCTCTTCCAGCACCTTGACCTTGGAGTCGATGATCTTGTTCTCCACGCCGATGTCCGTCAGCATGCGGCTCGTTTGCCCCAGCAATTCGATCCGGTGGGTGAGGATGAGCACCTTTTGGCCCTTCTCCATGATGAACCGCTTGGCCAGCTCCGAGAAAATCACGGTTTTACCGCCTCCCGTGGGAAGCTGGTAAAGGACATTGTAGTTCTCCGGGAACCGGCGCATCCGGTCCATGATGGTATCGATGGCCCGCGCTTGGTATCCGTAAAGCTTTTTGCCTTCGGCCGATTCCAGTTTCTCCTTGAGCGCTCCCAATATCTTCAGTTGAAGCGCAAAAGTACCGAGGGAAACAAGTATGAGCAACGGTCAGGAGCCCGTATTTTCGAAGGTTTCACACATGTCCTCGACACGGGAAGAATGGAGGAAAGCCGTGGAATCGGCGCAGGCTTTGCCGGGGTGGGGGGATCCATTGAAGTCCTGTCTTTCGGTGAATTTGATGGAATCGGTGGCCGATGCCTATGGCCGCGGCCGGTGCTTCCCTTCTCCGCGTGAGGTGTTCCGGTCCTTGGAGGCTGTGGGCCATCCGGACCAAGTCAGGGTGGTCATGTTGGGGCAGGATCCCTATCACGGCGCAGGCCAGGCCGACGGGTTGGCATTCTCCGTGCGGAGGGGCGCTGCCTTGCCTCCTTCCCTGCGCAACATCTTCAAGGAAATTGTCCAATCCTGCGGAGGAACGCCACCCCTGCACGGGGATTTGTCGGGCTGGGCGTCTCAGGGCGTGCTTCTCCTGAACGATGTCCTCACGGTGGAAGAAGGGAAGGCCCACTCACACCAAGGCCTGGGCTGGCAAGAAGTGGGGACCGGCCTTTTGTCCCTGCTCTGTGTCAGGCCCGTGGCTTTTCTTCTCTGGGGAAAGCACGCCGGGAAGAGGGCGGCGGAGATCGGCAAGCTCAGGGGCGACCATTTGATTTTGGAAGCACCGCATCCCAGTCCCTTGAGTGCATACCGCGGATTTCTGGGGTGTGGGCATTTTCAGGCGGTAAACCAATGGCTTCAGGCGCGAAATGAGCCGCCGATTTCCTGGTGGTCGGATGGGCCGGGCTAGGGAGGGAGGTACCAATACCTTTGTCGACATGTCCAATCCCGATGGGACCTCGCCCAGACCTGGATTCAGGGTGAGGTTGTTGCAGAACCTTGAAGGGCACCAAGGCGCGGTGTACGACCTTTGTTCCGATGGCGCAGGCGGGCTGTTGAGCGCCGGCGGGGACGGTTGGATTGCCCGATGGAATCGGGAAGGCGACCTCTGGGCTGCCCATGGGCACGCCGTGGCCCAGCTGAATGCCCCCGTTTTTTCCATGGTATGTCATGCCGGTGGACGCGTGAGGGCAGGCACCGCGGACGGGGAAGTTTTCGAGATCCAGGGCGACGGCAAATGGAGCGGGCGCATGGTACATCAGGGCGCCACGTGCATCGTCACCGAACGAGGCTCTGGGGGTGCGGATGGCAGATGGGTTCCCACCGCAACGGACCGTCCCGAATTTTCGGTTTCCGGCAGGGTGCGCTGTGCCATGCACGGTGAGGAGGAAGACCTTTTGGGGACATCCGAAGGGCATATCCACGCCAGCGACGGAAGCTGGAAGGTACAGGCGCACGAGGGGGCGGTGAGGGGACTGATGAAATGGCCCGGCAAGGAGGCGTTGGCCTCTGTAGGAGCAGATGGGCGCATGAAGATCTGGAAGCGCACGGCGCAGGCAGGACTCGAATTGGTCTTGAGCATGGACGCCCACAAGGGCAGCGCATACCGATTGGTGGCGTCGCCCGACGCCCGCTGGGTGGCGACCTGTTCGAGGGACCGAAGCGTGGCATTGTGGGATGCCGAAGACCTTTCTCTTGTCGTCCGCTTGACCCGACCCGCATGGGAGGGGCACAAAAGGTCGGTCAACGCACTGTGCTGGCTCGACAATCAGCGCTTTGCCAGTGCGGGAGACGATGGCCGCATCCTCATCTGGGAACTCCAGGAAGCCGGGGAGGCATCCGGAGATTACATTTGACACCACGCATGAGCAAGCCGAGCATCCCCAAGGGAACCCGGGATTTCACGCCCGCCGTGATGGCCCGCCGCCAGTGGATTTTTTCCGTCCTCCGAAGCGCATTCGAGCGTCGGGGCTTCCAGCCTGTGGAAACACCGGCCATGGAGTCTTTGTCGACCCTCACAGGCAAGTATGGCGAGGAAGGAGACCAGCTGATTTTCAAGATTCTGAACAACGGGGACTTCCTGAACAAGGCACAGGAAGAGACCTTGGCGGCACGCGACAGCAAAGCGTTGGGGTTCCAGATCAGCAAAAAGGCACTTCGTTACGATCTGACCGTGCCCTTCGCGCGGTTCGTGACCATGCACCGCAATGAGATTCCCATGCCCTTCAAGCGCTACCAGATCCAGACCGTCTGGAGGGGGGATCGTCCTGGAAAGGGGAGGTACCAGGAGTTTGTCCAATGCGATGCCGATATCATCGGCTCGACCGGCGTGCTGTGCGAGTTGGAATTGGTGGGGCTCTTTCATGAAGCCTTGACTTCACTGGGGATTCCGGGCTTCCGAATCCTCGTGAACGACCGGCGCATCTTGGCGGGGATCGCCGAGCATCTCGGGGTTTCGGAGCGCCTCACCGAGTGGACGGTCGCCGTGGACAAGATGGACAAAGTCGGATTGGATGGCGTTTGCGCGGAATTGGAGCAGCGGGGCTTCGATGGGCAGGTGCAGCAAGGCACCCGCGCCTTGTTCAACGCACGTCCCGAGGGCCTCGAAGGCATGGCGGCATTGGCGGATCAGTTTCCTACCGAAGCCGTCCGGGAAGGAGTGGAGGCACTGACCCGACTCTGGACGCTCGCGGAAGGAGAAGGCATCTCGGGCCCCGAGCTTGTCTTTGCCCCTGGTTTGGCGCGCGGACTCGATTACTACACCGGCGCCATTTTTGAGGTGCAGGTCCAGGATTCTCCGGTAGGCAGCATATGCGGGGGAGGCCGATATGACGATCTCACGGGCATTTTCGGCATGCCCGATGTGAGCGGTGTGGGCATCAGTTTCGGAGCAGACCGGATTTACGATGTGCTCGATCACTTTGGGGCATTCCCGGAAGGCTTGGAGTTGGGACTGGACGTTCTGCTCCTCCACATGGGCGAGGAGACTTTGTCCGAAGTCTTGTCGGCGGCGAGACATTGCCGCGCCCAAGGGTGGCGAACAGAGGTATACCCGGATGCAGCCAAGCTCAAGCGCCAATTCAAATACGCCGATGACCGCGGGGTTCCCTATGTCATGATCATCGGAAGCGATGAGGCTGCAGAAGGCGTTGCCACCCTGCGCAACATGCGCACCGGGGACCAGAACACCGGACAGGTCGAAGACCTGGTGCGGGACCTTCGTTCCTGAGATCAGTCGGGGAGCAGGGGCAATTCAAAGGACCAGGTCCCTCCGGCATGGGCAATTCCGCCGTGCCGCAACATGAACGCAGCATCCCAGTCTTTCCATTCGTCTCCATGGAGGGTCAAAGGGGCACCGCCTCGGGCTTCCAGCCGGGCGGTGTGCCCCGTGAAGCTCCAATCCCAATAAAGGGTTTCCGCGGCGTCATTTTCCAGGGCGGCCATCCCCAACCGCTCGGTGGCACCCAGCATCAAAATGGCGGGAATGCGCCGTTGCGCCAAGGCATCATGTGGAGCGGGGGCCCCAGTGATGACCAGTTCGGCGCTCCCCAAGGCGCGAAGAACCAGGCCCCATCGTTCGACGTGGTGGCAGGCTTCCACCAAGGGCAGGTCATCCCGGTCTGATTCCATGAATACATGCCTCAGGTGGGCAGCAAAGGCGCCGATGACGGCAGCAGCTTCCATCGTGTCGTGGGACATGGACGCGACGCGGTCTTCCAGAATCCGGAAGAGGGAAGCGAGGTCACGTCCCCCATGACGGGTCATCATCAAAGTCGCCTGGCATCTCCTGAGCCGGCGCTCCATGGCTTCGCTTTCACAGGCCCGCATGATCTGGTCCTGAACGGCGCCGCGCCTTCGGATGATCCAGTTCCTCTGGGCGATTTCATCAGAGCGGCGGCAATGAAAGCCGCTCCTTGCGGGAAGGGCCATGGCCATGGCTGCGGCTGCGGCCAACCCTGCTCCTGCCAGAAATCCCCCTGCACCGGGCAAGGAAAAGGCGCCCCAGAAGAGAAGAATCCCACCAGCAACTGCCCCGATGGCCAAGGCCCACTTTTGAAGGCGGGGGGAATGGAACGCATCTTCCCAGGCCAACCTCATTCCCAACGCCCATTCTCGGCGAAAGGCAGCGCCAACTCCGAGCAAAGTGCCTGAAACCAACAGAGGGAGAAGGGGGATACTCATGAAGCTGCCCGCCTTGCCCGGGCATCCTTCAATCTAATCCATCCAGCAAGCGGCGCAATGCGTCGTAGGGAAGGATTTGTGTGTGTGGCACTTCTGCTTGCAATTGTTCCCAAGCCTGCTTGAAATCTGGGTGATGGCGCACCCTGCGCACGGCTTCCCGCGCCAGCAGGGATTCGAGCGAATCGCCCATTTGCCGCTGGCGTCGGCGCGCCAAGAGACCGCTCTCTCGGGCGTCCTCCAAGCGTCCTTCCAGCCGGCTGACCCAGGATTCGACCTGGGATCGGTCCAGCGCCGAACCGTATCCAAACAAGGGGGGGGCTCCCTCTGCCGGTGAGGCGAGCAGGGAGAGCGCACCTTGGTAAACAGCCAAGGCGGCCTGTGCTTCCGCCTGACGCTCAGCACCGCCATCGGCTTTGTTGACCCATACCGCATCGGCCCATTCGAGGATGCCGCGCTTGATGCCCTGTACACCATCGCCTCCGCCGGGGATGAGCAAAAGGAGGAACACATCGGTCATCCTTCGCACCTCGGTTTCGCTTTGGCCGACCCCCACCGTCTCAATGAGAATGCGGTCGAACCCCGCAGCTTGACACAGCAGGGCCGTTTCCGCCGTGGCCTCGGCCACCCCTCCCAGGGTTTCCCCTGAAGGTGAAGGGCGCACGAAGGCGAAGGGGTGCTGGGCGAGGGTGGACATGCGCGTCTTGTCGCCCATCAAACTTCCTCCGGTTCGGCTGCTGCTCGGGTCCACGGCAAGGACCGCCACGCGGTGCCCTTTCTCGATGAGGGAAAGTCCCGCGGCTTCGATCCAGGTGCTTTTTCCTGCACCGGGGACCCCGGTGATGCCATATCTCAGGGCATCCACTGCGTGGTGGGAGGCAAGTTGAAGCAGGGATTCGGCCAAGGGCCGGTCGGCAGCGAGTCCACTTTCCACCAAGCTGATGGCTTGGGCAAGTGCCGTTCGATCCCCCGCGACGATGCGCTTCAGGAGCTCCTCTGCATCGGGACGGGATTGGCCCCGCGCCTTGCGGATTCTATCCAACGCCCGCTGGCGTGCCTCATTTTCATGATCGTTGGCCATACCGAGGCCAAGTTAGCGGTAGTTTGGTACCGCATGCCGAGACAGTGCTTCATCCTGTGTCTCCTCCCTTTTTGGAGCGGTGCCATCGACCTGGCTGCACCCTTGTGGGGCCAGGATACCGCGGTGGTCGGAACACCGGATACCGCTCAAGTGGCGCTGCGCGGGGAGGTGTTGGGGCCCGATGGCAGGGGACTTCCCGGCTGCATGATTGTGAATCGGAATACCGGAGAAGGAAGGTTCGGAAGCGCCAGTGGACGGTTTGCCTTCAGTGTCCATCCCGGAGATACGATCCAATTCGCTTCCATCGGATACCGGACGGTGTCGCGTTCCGTGCCCTTGGAGGCATCACCGCCACAAGGATGGTCCTGGTCCGTGCACCTGGCGCGCATGCGGGTGGACGTGGGAACGGCCGAGGTGATCGCTCCCAGGGACCTGGGGGAAATCGTCCGTGACATCGAAGCCCTCGGATACGACGAGAAGGAATACAGGACCAGTGGCATCGATGCGCTGACCAGTCCCATCACCTTTCTCTACGAGCAATTCAACCGCATGGAGAGGAGCAAGCGCGAGGTGGCCCGGTTGGAGAATGAGGACCGACGCCGCGCATTGCTCCGGGAATTGCTCGGCAAGTATGTGGACTATCAGATCGTGAAACTCGATGAGGGTGAGTTCGATGCTTTTGTGGCCTTCATGGATCCCGGCGAAGCCGTGCTGAAGGCTTTGACCCAATACGAATTCATCCTGTGGACCAAGGAACGCTTCACTGCGTTTCGCGCCCGTCCCGAGCAGCTCGAAGATTCAGACTTTGAGTACCAGTGGGACGATTGAGTCCGGGTTCACTCGAGATAGGCTGAGTCGAGGTAGAAGGTGAAGGCTTTGAATACCAACCCCGCCATGGAAATGGCAATGCCCGCGATCCGCACCTGGCGCCTGCGATGCGGGTAGGCATCAAAACGCACCACGAGGTCAGCAAAGAGGGACAACGCGGCAATGGCCTCAAACAACGTGACCCAGCCCCTCCGGTCATTGATGAAGGCCATGATTCCTGCCGCCGGCTGCCCGAATGCCTGATCGCCCCAGATGACGTCCCACAGGAAAACCGCGTTATATGCCACGAGCAGCACCAAGCTGGCATCGAGCAATTGCTGTTCTGAACCCTTTTGGACGGCCTGTTTCATGCTGCGAAATTAAGGGGCGATGACCGCCTGCAAACCGGTCGATGGGGAGATACAACAATTCGAACATTACCTTCGTTGGTTCCCTGCTATGCCGAAACCGAACACTTCCCACCCGCAAGAAGCTGTTGTCGCCAAAACAGCCACCATGAGTGCCGATGAAATCAAGCGCCACATGTCACTGCAGCGGGCATGTGTGGTGACCTTGGGATGTCTTTGGCTGTTGGCTTTCGCTTCGGGATGCAGCCGCAACTCCAAGAACTGCAGTGCATACGACGGCGTCGAGTTCACGCACGAAGTGACCGACGGCGAATCCGCCAACTGGGCGCCCTGAAAGGGCTCAGAACTGGAAGTAAATGAAGGGCGTTCCTCCCGCGGAGAGGAGGGCTGAGGCCACGGCGACCGCACCGATGGCTCCCATGACTTGAAGGGCAAGCGGCGCTTGCACGAACCCCCGGCGATAGCTTTCCTTGATGCGCGTCGGCAGCAAGTGGATGAAGTAGCCCAAAGCCATGACGGCGAACACCGTGGCATAGTGGCTCCACACTTCGGAAGCGACGTGCAGCGGGGTCCCCTGTCCCAGGGTGGAAAGAATGGCCATCGCCGAGTCCCACTCACCGGCGAGGTCGTGCTCCGTTCCAAAGGTGGCCCAGGTCGTGTGCGAGGCACTGCGAAACCAGATCCGGGTGAAGGTGATGAAGTGAAAGGTCAACAGCACTGCGACGGCCTTTTTCCAGAAGGCATCCTTGCGTTCCCATGGGCTGATTTTGCGCCAGAGCTTGTAGACCGTGATGCCCAGGCCGTTCAGTCCTCCCCAGATGATGAAATTCCAGCCGGCACCGTGCCAGAGGCCTCCGAGAAGCATGGTGAGCCAGATGTTGACATTGGTCGTCACCCACCGGTGGAAGGTGGGGATGCGGACCATGGCGATGGAGGCGGCGATGAGCACCGCCGTGAGCGCGCCGAGGAAAACAGGATCGGGCCAGAGCAGGACCACGAAGGAGAGCAGAAAGGCTCCGCTGATTCCGGTGAACCAGGAGGCGCGCCGGTTGCCCCCCATGGGGATGTAGAGGTAATCCTTGAGCCATCCGGATAGGCTCATGTGCCAGCGCTTCCAGAAGTCGCCGCAGCTGTCTGCCTTGTAGGGGCTGTTGAAGTTCTGGGGCAAGCGATAGCCCATCAGCAGGGCGACTCCGATGGCCATGTCGGTGTATCCGCTGAAGTCAGCGTAGACCTGCAGGGAATAGCCGTAGAGCGCCATGAGCATCTCGAAGCTGCTGTGGGCAGCGGGATCGGCAAAGACGCGGTCATTGAAATTCACCGCGATCCAATCCGCCAGCAGGACCTTCTTGAGCAATCCATTCAGGATCCAGAATCCCGCCCAACCGAGGGTCTGGCGGGTCACGGGATTCGGCTTCAGGATTTGGGGGACGAAGTCGGCGGCCCGCACGATCGGGCCGGCCACGAGTTGCGGGAAGAAAGAGACGTAAAAGCCGAAATCGGTCAGCCGGCGCAGGGGGGTGACATGGCCGCGGAAGATGTCGACGGTGTAGCTGATGGTCTGGAAGGTGTAGAAGCTGATGCCCACCGGAAGCAGGATCCGGTCCACCGACCAGGAGGTGCCGAGAACGGCATTGGAACCCATGGCGAGCCAGTCGCGGGGAATGAAGTGCGTGCCGGCAGCTGTGTTCCACGAATCCGTGAGGAAGTAGGTGTACTTGAAGTAGAACAGCACGGTCAGGTTCAGGAAGATGCTGAGCGCCAACCACGCTTTCTTTCGCGACACGTTGCCCTGGGCGGCAATGCGATGGCCGATCAGGAAATCGCTGACGGTGGAGAAGACCAGGATGAGGAAGAACCACCCCGAGGTCTTCCAGTAAAAGAGCAGGCTGGCAGCGAGAAGCCAGCAATGGCGCAAGGTGCGCCTTTGGTCCTTGTGGATGATGGAATCCACGGCAAGCACGCCCAAAAGGAAGAGCCAGAATGAGCCGTCAAGGAAGGTCCAGGGCTGGGACGGGTCATGCCGGAAGATGTCCATCAGCGAAGGCATCATCCGGCGGTGGTTTTGAAGGCGGCCCGGCACAGGACTTCATACAGCAGTTCTCCCATGAGGACATAGCCGTCCCTTCTCATGTGAAGGTGGTCGGCCGCGGCAAACCCCGCCCGGCCGAGGTGGTCGATGGAATGCCGGCCTCCGAGGTGGCCGAAAAGGTCCCAGCAGGCCACGCGTTGGCTATGAACCAGCTCCATCATGACGTTGCGCACGGCCGCTGCATTGGGGTTGTGACGCCGCTTGTAATGGCTGTCGTTGTTTGTCACGAGGAGGATTTCGACACCAGGAGTGGCCGACCGTATGGTCTGGATCATCTCGATGTAATGTGCCCGGAACCGATCGGCGTCGAAGCGCGCCGTCGGCATGTGGGCGTCGTTGATGCCCCAGGCGAGGATCACGAGTTCGGGATGCACACGGGCGAGTTGCGCAGGGAAGTTCGGGTTGCGCATCCAGGAAGTTGCGTTGGCGCCATTGGCTCCGATGTCGTGGAAGACCACATCCGCTCCTTCGGCACGCCACTCCACTCCGTGCAGGACGCAGTGTCCA
The DNA here is from genome assembly GCA_030828175.1 of Flavobacteriales bacterium. Classification (GTDB taxonomy): domain Bacteria; phylum Bacteroidota; class Bacteroidia; order Flavobacteriales_D; family Sanyastnellaceae; genus UBA8752. The sequence goes on along the minus strand of JAURDB010000025.1, from coordinate 6,476 downwards.
CTGTCCGGGCGCAGCACCAACGTGTCCGGGGAGCCTCCGAAATCCGCAAAGCGCCATTCCCCCGTGGAGATGGAATCCATGGCGGATTCGGGACCCAAGGAACCTTCTGCGGTCACATGCCAGTGTTGGAGGTCCTCGGGCGGAGCGAACAGCCGGAACGCACCCGAACATGGGGTGCCGGCCGGGGCACCGGACCAGCAGCGAATGTCTTCGGGACAGGCGTTGCGCAATTCCACCCCGGTCAGACCCCATTGGCCTGTATGCCTTCGGTGGGCGCAGGATTGCAGGTTCCAGTCCCCATCGGAAGACCATCCGCGCTCGGGAGGACCGTTGGATCCGCCCAACCGATAAGGGGCGAGAATGCCCTTTCCAATCACCAGGCCAGGTCGGTCCTCCGCCATGCGGTTGCGAAAGGCCCAACCGATGCGCCCCGCTTGAACGTGCGACCCTCCAAAATGCATGACTTCAAGCGGCACCGTTTCCGCTGAATCGGCGTGGAAAATCCGCTGCCCGGACAGCACTTCCCGCCAAGCGCTGAGAAATCCGCTGATGTTGGCTTCGCCGGCCAGCACCGAGTCCATGGAACCCAAATGCCACAAATCGCCATCCCGGTGCGGGTCGCCGCGCAGCAAGGATTGGGACTCGCTGGTCCATTCTGCCTCCGTGGCGGCGGAATCTCGCTGGGCCCAAGGACCGGCTTCTCCCCAGGGCGCCGGACAGCACAGGAGCAGGGCAATCCCCAGGCTGGACAGGGGGCGTCGATTCTTGCTCTTTCCGCGCCGGTCAGTCATGCAGTTCAATGGCGGTGGGCACGGCAACGGATACGGTCACAGGATCGGGCGAACGATTGGGTAGGGCCGATGGGGCAGGGGCAGCCCAGTTCCGCTTCCATTCGCCGTAACAGGCCAGGAAGGAACGGTCGAGCAGGGTGCCCACCCTTTTGGCTCCCAACGGCGTGAAATGCACATGGTCGGGTCCTGCGAGCGGAGGATCGCTTTCCACCCATGCCGGCATGCTGCCCAAACCACCCATGACTTCCAAGAGGTCCCAATAGGCCGCTCCTTCATTCAGGGCTGCCTCCCGCAGCGCCTTGCGAACCGGGTCCAGCATGCGGTAAGAAGTCCAGTCCACGCCGGTTTTCTCTGCCATGTCGGAGGGGCCGATCACCAGAATGGCGGCATTCGGCAGAACGCGATGGAACAGGCGGATCTGGCTGGCAAACCAACCGCCATACCGCTCTGCCGTCAGGGAATCCTTGCAGTGGGGGACCATGTTGCCGCCGTACTGCAGAATGACGAGCTCCGGATCCAGTGCGTCCCATTGACTGAGCAAAAGGGAGCGGTCGAGCTTTCGGAACAGGGTGCCGGAACTGCCCCGCATGGACACACCGTGCCATTGCACACCGGCTCCGACAGGTTCCACGGCAAAAATCCGTGGAGCCGGCCCCTCGAAGCAGATGCGGGCCTCTTCCGAAGCCGCCGGCTCCAGCGTGTCTGGCCACGGGGTTGACAGCACCAAGGTTCCGGGGCCAGTACCGGCCACCAAGGTGTCCACGGGAAGGTCATTCAAGCGCACGATGCAATCGGAGTGCAGGCTGTCGTGCCACAGGCGTATGCCGTCCCAGCGGGAGAATTGCTTGTGATTGCGGGGCTCGGGAGCCACGGTGAGGCAGCCGGCCGCGTCCTCGCTGTCGTCGAGGTCGAGGGCGGCATAACAGGCCAGCAGCCCGTAGCGCTCGTCCACATCGGTGGTGTCCCGCCGGCCATATCGGGTGTGTCGTTTCCACGGGCCGGTGTGTCCTTGGCGCAATGCAAAACTCTGGACCAGCGGCACCGCAGGCTGCAACCCCGGACCATAGCCCCCCCAGCGCTTTTGCCAAGCATTCCGCAGGACACCGGAGATGCGGTCGCCTTCAATCTGGCTGTCTCCGTAGTGCAGGACGTTGATCTCGCCGTCCAGGTCCAGCTGCGCGAAGAGCCGCTGGAATCCGGGACGCGCCGATTCGGGAATGGTGATGCGCAATGCCGGTGGCAATGAGGCGGGGTCCGGAATCGTCAGGTCCACCGCACGCCTCGTGCGCCTCGCCGGAGCGGGGGACGGCGCGGACAGGGATTCAGGGCCGGGCTTTCCTTGTGAGGACACCGCCGAATCCAACACCGGGGGAGACACGGGGACGGTCCCGATGGAATCGGGCGCCACCTCGGCCGCAGAGCCGGCTTCCAGGTCCGCCGAAGCGGCGGACCATTCTTCGTCGTACCGGGCGAGCAATTCAGACACGTCTTCCGGCTTCCAACGCGGGATGACGGGGGTCACTTCTTCCTTCTCCAACAAGGTCGCCCAGGAGGAGGGCAATGAAATTTTGAAGGCAACATCACCCATGTTCCAGCCGGATTCGGGCTGCCAGACCGCCAGACAGGTGACCACACATCCCACGACGGAGAGCGCCAAGGCACCCCGCCAACGTTCATCCGAGGGAGGAGGCTGCGCGCTCATGGGGGAGGGATTCGGACTTTCATTCCGGGACGCAGCGCCTCGGGGGCGATGTCGTTCATTCGGAGCAAGGACTCCATCGTGGCCTGGGGATATTGGGTCGAAATGGACCAATACGACTCACCGGGTTGCACCGTGTGCCAGACCCAAGGGGTGTTGGAATCGGCCGCGGGACCCGCAGGATCAGAGGAAGCCTTCGGGAGCGTTTCCTGCTTGGGACCTGGCAAACCGCCCGGTATTTCCAACCATTGACCGACGCGAATCAAATCGCCCGAAAGGCCATTGTGGGCGATGATTTCATCGATGCGCACCCGGTAATCTCGGGCGATGGTGCCGAGCACCTCTCCGGGTTGAACCTGGTGGCGCACCACTGGGCGAGGAACGTTTCGGTCCGGTGAGCGGCCGCAGGGAAGCGCGTCCAACGGCACCCAACCGGTGGCGCCCTGCGGCGTCAACATGGCCGGTCGCAAGGGGTTGAACGCAACCGAATCGCTGGTATACCAAGGGTTCTCCTCTTTCAGTGCCCGGAGGACCGCAGGGGAGACATCGAGCAAACTGAAATGAAAAAACGAGCTTTCCGGGCAGGAGACGGTAGACCACTGCTGGTCGCGCATCAACCAAAGCGAGTGCGCGTTGTCCCGGTCGAAGTTGCGGTCCGTCTGAAGCAATACCCGCAGCAGGTGCAGCCATTCCAAGAGTTCCGCATCCACTTGCTCCACATCAAAACGCTGGGCTGCCTGAACGCCCCTCACAAACGCGAGAACCTGTTTCATGGGATCCCCGGGAAACGCCGCGGTGGCTTGCCTCGCCTGGGCCACAGCGGCGGGGGTCATCTTTTCCATGACGTGTCGCTCATCCCATCCTCGCCTGATTTCCAGTTGATGCGACAGCGCGGAAACGAGGTCCATGGCCCAAGGTCCAGCGCGTCTTCCCGGCCCATAGTAGGCCCCATCCCATCCCGTCAATGCCATGGGCAACAAGCCCCATTCGCGGGGCAGCCCATCCGCCTCGAAGGCCGCTTCCACTTCCGCGCGGTGGCGGTCTGCGGCGGTTTGAACCAGCGAGAAGGCGCGCATGCCATCGGCGAGCAGGACCTGCAGCGCCCGGTCCGCATGGTGTTCAGCAAGGGGCAGGGCCTCGAGCTGGGCAGTCAGCCCATCCGCCCAAGCCGAGCGCGTTTTGAACCGTTCGGGGTTCAACCGAGGCTCGAACATCCCGAGGACGCACCCCGGTTCCATGCGCTCGAGGTCGGAGACCCACGGCGCGTGCTCCATCTGCCGAACCAAACGGTTCCAACCGCTCAAATCGGGCTGGGACATCGCAGTGGGGCGCGCTGTCAGGATCGCCAAAAAAAGGAGGACGAAATTGCTCGGGCTTAGGTCCATGGCTCTCTGCGAAGATGGCTCGATTCAATCGTACCTTGTAATAACAGGAAGCAGGCGAAAACGCAAGATGCCAACACCTCAACAGCGCGAAATTTTGAAGCGCCTCAAGGAACTTGAGGACGAGCGAGCCGGGTGTATTCGACAACTGCGCAAAGAAGGTGGGGCAGCGCTGGCGGATGCGTTCGAGAACAGGACGCCGGATGCGCGCATCCTGGACAATGCCGCCGATGGGATTTTCACCGTCACCGGGACGGGGCTGATCACCTACATCAATCAATCGGGCATCCGGATGCTGGAGGCGGATCCCAACGACGTCCTCGGAAAGCAGCTGGTTCAGTTGCTCGGGTCCAGAAGCAACAAGAAATGGCTGTTGCAAATAGCCCGGTGGCTGCAAAGCCCGGAGGAGGAGTCTCCATTTTTGTTGATGACATTGCCTTTCTCGCGTCCGTCGGGAAGCAAGCGTTGGCTGAACATCCATTTGCAAAGGCGCCAGGCGGAGGAGGGCAGCGGTTGGGTGATCCAAGGCATTGCACGGGACATCACGGAACAACACCGACTGGAACAGGCATTGCGCAGGTCAGAGGAGCATTACAGGGGCATCATAGAGAACATGCACCTCGGGATTTTGGAGGTGGACGAAAAGGAACGCATCGTCCGGGCTTTTCCGAAGTTCTGCGAAATCGTGGGGTACACGGAGGAAGAGATGCTGGGAAAGAAGGCATCGGACCTGTTCAACCATCCCGAAGACCGAAAGCACATGGATGCCCGCACGCAGGAGCGCAATGCAGGCAAATCCGGACTGTATGAATGCCCCATCCTAAACAAGGAAGGAGAGACCGTCTGGCTGCTGATCAGTGGGGTGCCCCTCTATGGAGAGCATGGAGAGGTGGTGGGATCCATGGGAATCCACTATGACATTTCGGAGCGCAAGCGCGACGAGTTCAGATTGGAAAAGGCGACCGCCGATGCCGAAGCCGCCCAAATTTCGGAACGCCAATTCCTGGCGAACATGAGCCATGAAATCAGGACGCCCCTGAACGCCATCCTGGGCATGTCCCGCTTGCTCAAGGAAGGACAACTTGGAATACAAGAGCGCGAGTTTGTGGAGGGAATCGAGCGGGGCGGGAGCCTCCTCAAGGGCCTGCTCGATGACGTTCTCGATCTGGCCAGGCTCGAAGAGGGACGCTTTGAATTGAACTTTCAGCCGGTGCGCATACGGGACACCTTTGATTCCGCCATGGGAATATATCGGTTGATGATGGCGGAAAAGGGCATCCGCTTCAGCCTCGATTGGGATCCCAAGTTGGATGTGCTCCTCAGTTTGGACAAAGGTGTGGTCTCTCAAATCCTCCTCAACCTGATTGGCAACGCAACAAAATTCACCGAGCAAGGAGAGGTGTCTCTACATGCCCAGCACGTGCGGGAAGGCAATCAGGAATTCATGCAGGTGGAAGTAAGGGATACGGGAATGGGGATTCCCGAATCCGGCCTTGCAGAGATCTTCGCGAGGTTCAGGCAATTGCCATCTTCCAGAACGGGGGCGCATGGAGGAAGCGGCCTGGGGCTGGCGATTGTCAAGAAACTGTGCGAGGCACACGGGGGCAGCGTGGAAGTGGAAAGCGAATTGGACAAAGGGAGCACCTTCCGGTTCAGGCTCCGAACGGAAACCGTGACGGATGTGCGGGAAGAGGCGGTGCGGGTTTCCCCTGAGGCTTTGGCTTTCCAGCACATTCTGGTCGCAGAAGACAACGAGGTGAACATTCTGTACCTGGGACGACTGCTGAAGAAGTGGAAGCTTCCTTTTTCGGTGGTTCGAAACGGAAAGGAAGCGCTGAAGTTCCTGGAGGAAAACGAGGTGGACCTCATCCTCATGGATGTCCAGATGCCGGAGATGGATGGAATAGAGGCAACGCGGAGAATCCGGCAGTGGCCCGGTCCCAAAGGGAAACTTCCCATTGTCGGTCTCAGTGCGTTTGCCTTCTACAAGGATGTGCAGGAAGGCATGGAGGCGGGCATGACCCAATACCTCAAAAAGCCCTTCTCGTTCGAGGACCTGTTGAAGGTCTTGCTGCGCGTGATGGACTCCTGAACGGCGCGGTCCCAAGCCCCGAAGGGGAGGTGGTCTGAATCCATCGTAAATTGTGCCCAACGAAATAGTAAATCGATAGATTTCTATATTTAGTTGCTGAATAGATATATAATTCATAAATTGGACTTGTGTGGTTGACAGGCACTTCAACTTTGTTGAAGTCAATCACAGTTGTGAATCGTAGAGAAGCACCCGCAACGGCGGGTGTTTCCATTTCCGGATGTTTCGTTTGCGTCCCATCCCCATGAAGGTCCATTCCGCCTCCGGTGCAGCGCTGGCTGAAGCCCTCATTTTGGCCTTCCGTGACAAGTTGTGGACAAGCCTTGCCAACGAACTCCGAGGCCGCAGGCATCCTTTCTAACTTGAAGGCATGGACAGTGACAGATCGGACAGAAGCTTCAAAACCATGGGGGGACGCAGGTCCTTCGATGTGTGCGAATACGTGACCGAAATGCAGAAATCCGGCAGCCGATTCGGACTGTATGTCGGGTGCGACAGCCAGAACTTCCGAT
>JAURDB010000252.1 GCA_030828175.1 Flavobacteriales bacterium | reverse complement strand
CGCCGGGCTCGGCGAGATAGTGACGACCGCGCTCGTGGCCCACATAGGTGCGCAACCACTCCCGCCATGGTCTCGACGCGAGACCGGAGGTGGTCGGCGTGAAGTAGTCGATGGCGACCAGCACCCCATCAAGTCGAGCGACGGTCTCGGTGACGAGCGCCGTCGCTCGGTCGGCGACAGCGGCACGAACCCGCGAGGACGACACGGGCGCACCGGTGCGATCTGCTGCCAGATCGACTTCGATCCCGGTCAGACCCGTCGCCACTCCTCGCTCGTTGATGGTGCTGATCGAGCCCTGGCGATCGCGCCCGAAGTGGAAGTCGCTTCCAACGATCACCTCACGACAGTTGAGACCGCGGATGATGACCCGGTCGGTGAAGTCGTCAGCACTCTCTCGGGAGGCCGCCTCGTCGAAGTCGATGATGACGACGCGATCGATTGCGGCGTCCTCCAGAAGCGCAAGTCGGGTTTCGAGATTCGTTATCAACCCTGGAGTACCC
>JAURDB010000251.1 GCA_030828175.1 Flavobacteriales bacterium | reverse complement strand
CGATGGCTCCTGCGAGTCTTTGAGTTGCGCCGGTTGTACGGATTCTGCAGCATGCAACTACGACCCGACGGCCACCATTGACGATGGTTCCTGTGAGTCACTCAGCTGCGCAGGCTGTACCGATTCGGCGGCCTGCAACTACGACCCGACGGCCACGATCGACGATGGCTCCTGCGAGTCGCTCAGCTGCACCGGCTGCACGGATTCTGCGGCTTGCAACTACGACCCTACGGCCACCATCGACGACGGGTCCTGCGAATCGCTGAGCTGCGCCGGCTGCACGGATCCGACGGCGTGCAACTACAACAACACTGCGACCATCGATGATGGCTCCTGCACGTTCCCGGCCGCGGCCAACCTCGACTGTGACGGAAACTGCCTGAACGACGCAGACGGCGACGGTATCTGCGACGAGGACGAAATCCAGGGTTGCACGGATTCCACGGCGTGCAACTACAATGCTACCGCCACCGACGATGACGGTTCCTATGAGTCGTTGAG
>JAURDB010000250.1 GCA_030828175.1 Flavobacteriales bacterium | reverse complement strand
CCGGGATGTGAACTGAGTTTGAATCAGGCACGCCGGCAAAGACGTGGTAGACTACGGTCGTCCGGGCGAATAGCTCAGTTGGTTAGAGCATCTCGTTTACACCGAGAGGGTCGGGGGTTCGAGTCCCTCGGCGTCTACCAGATCAAATCCTGCTTCGGCAGGAGGTGATCAAACGACCAATTTAGTCTTAATCATTTCAGCCCACATTCTATTCGACCCACCCTATGCGTCATACGATTTCCGTCCTCGTTGAGAACCAATTCGGCGTGCTTGCTCGCGTTTCCGGCATGTTCTCGGGACGCGGCTTTAACATCGACTCACTGAATGTTGCTCCGACCCACGATGCTGACCTTTCACGTATCACGGTCGTCTTAAAGGGAGACGACTCTTCCCTCGACCTCGCGATCAAGCAACTGCGCAAACTGGTGAATGTCGTCGAAGTGACGGACTTCAAATCAGGCGAGGCCGTTCTGCGGGAACTGGTCCTGGCCAAGATCAAAGC
>JAURDB010000249.1 GCA_030828175.1 Flavobacteriales bacterium | reverse complement strand
GCGCCCACCCCAGCACCGGAACCCACCCCAGAGCCAGAACCTGCCCCAAAGCCAGAACCTGCCTCAGAACCTACCCCCGAGCCCACACCTACACCCGAACCGGAGCCCATCGCAGAAGTGGAGCCTCAAAAGCCATCCGAACCCGCGCCGGAGCCCGTTGCCGAAGTTGATGCTCCGGCGAAACCCGAAGCCAAGCCCTCCCCGATCAAAGTGGTGGGCAAAGTGGACCTCGATGCGGTGGCTCCCAAGAAGAAAACCAAGAAGACCGCTGCCAAGAAGGAGGAGACAATTCCTGCCGCTCCAGAAATAAAGGAAGCCAAGCCTGCAACTCCAGTGGTCGCAAAGGAAGAAGCTGCCCCTGTCCCTCCTCCCAAGCCCGCACCCGAAATCGAAGTGGTCCGCGCCAAGGCGGACAAACTCACGGGTCCCACGGTCGTAGGTAAAATCGTGCTTCCAGTAGAGAAGAAGCCCACCACCGCCGGAGAAAAGCGGAAGCGGAAGC
>JAURDB010000248.1 GCA_030828175.1 Flavobacteriales bacterium | reverse complement strand
GCCAACATCCCTTACCGCATAAGATCTTTCGAAGATCTTATAGAGGATCCGAAAAACACCATCGATTACGACTACAAAAGAGAGTCTGCAATTGAAAAGAGAAAAGAACAAATCGGAGCCGACGGAGCCTTGCTCACTAACACAGATGGATCGGTTTACCAAGTAAACTTTATTGAAAAAATTCTAGCAACGGTATTAGCTAAAATATCCAACTACATTCCCGAAGGAGGAATCTGGATGAATACCCAACGACCCGAATGGAACGACGCGAACAACGCCCTAGTTGGAAACGGAGTTTCTATGGTCACGCTTTATTACCTCAGAAGATTCTTAGCATTCTTTAAAGGATTAATCAGTCAGTCGGCAGTTTCTGAAGTTCAGATCTCAGTAGAGCTTAAAGAGTGTTTTGATCAAATTCATGAGACGCTTGAGAGTTCAGTTCATATACTAGAAGGTACGATTAGTAACAAGCAGAAAATGGAGGTTTTATCGGGCTTAGGAT
>JAURDB010000024.1 GCA_030828175.1 Flavobacteriales bacterium | reverse complement strand
GGATTAAGAAAGAAGGAGGGGAGACGCTTACCGCCTATGCCCACGAGCCCGTGTGGGAGCGCTACCGCGGTCAGAAGGTCATTTTGGAGGCGCTCAATGGAAGTGGACTCGGCTTTAAAGGTATCCTGGTCGAATACAGCCAATCCTACATCCTGCTGTTCGACGTCGAACAGGAAGGGCGAGACATCCTCGTCCGCCGCGACCTTGCTACCGTCCGCCACATTTTGCGTTTCTAAGGTTTGCTGTGCGAGCTGTGGTGCAATCCTTGACTTAGTCGTTCTTGTTTAGTATGACGAGCGCGGCGATCACGCCGGGCACCCAGCCGCATGCGGTCAGCAGGAGCACAATAAGGATGCTGCCACACCCCCGGTCCAGAACGGCCAGGGGAGGAAACAGGAAGGCGAGGAGTACTTGAAGCAAGGTCATGCTTCAAAAATATTTCTAGTGCCGATTACAATGGTTTGAAGGTGTCCAATGTCTTGGGTTTTCGATGTCGATTGAGAGCCAAATCATATTTGCAGAGCAAGCCCTCGCCATGGTGAAAAAGGCAGTTTTGTGCGGTCTCGAGGTTGGTGATGGGTGAAAAAGGCAAGCGTACCTTCGCGGTACGCTTTCGCAACCCCGAACCGTTCGCAACATGGCCCAACGCGCATCCACCGCCCCCGCCACCCTCGAGCAAGCCCAGGAGATGGGCCTGCGCCCCGAGGAATTCGATCAGATCAAAGAGATCCTGGGCCGCACGCCCAACTTCACCGAGATGTGCATCTACTCGGTGATGTGGTCCGAGCACTGCAGCTACAAGAATTCGATCAAGTGGCTCAAGACCTTGCCGAAGGACGGACCGCATCTGCTGGTCAAGGCAGGGGAGGAGAACGCCGGCATCGTCGACATCGGCGACGGCATTGGTTGCGCGTTCAAGATTGAGAGCCACAACCACCCGAGTGCGCTGGAGCCCTATCAGGGGGCGGCGACCGGTGTGGGCGGCATCAACCGCGACATCTTCACCATGGGCGCGCGTCCCATTGCGCAGCTCAACAGCCTCCGTTTCGGGGACCTCGAGAACCCGAAGACCAAGTGGCTGCTCGACGGTGTGGTCCGCGGCATCGGCGATTACGGAAACAGTTTCGGTGTGCCCATTGTGGGCGGTGAAGTCTACTTCGACCCCGTGTACCAGGTCAATCCGCTGGTCAATGCGATGAGCGTGGGACTGGTCAAGACGGACCGCATCATCAGCGCCAAAGCCGGTGGACCGGGCAATCCGGTCTACATCGTGGGCTCGGATACCGGAAAGGACGGCATCCAAGGCGCTTCCTTCGCTTCCAAGGACATCACCGAGGACAGTGCGGACGACCTGCCCGCCGTGCAGGTGGGCGACCCCTTCCAGGAGAAGCTCCTCTTGGAGGCGACGCTCGAGCTCGCTGCGGGCGATGCCGTGGTCGGCATGCAGGACATGGGCGCTGCGGGCATCACGTGCTCCACTTCGGAGATGAGCGGCGGTGGCGGCGTCGGCATGGACATCCGACTGGACCTCGTGCCCAAGCGGCAGGCCGACATGGAGCCTTTCGAGATCCTGCTGAGCGAGAGCCAGGAGCGGATGCTTGTCGTGGTCAAGAAGGGCCGCGAGGCCGAGATCGAGGCCATCTTCGACAAGTGGGACCTCCACGCTGTGGAGATCGGCGTCGTGACCGAAGGCAACACCTTGCGCTACTTCGACGGAGAGGAGCTCATCGGCGAGGTGCCGGCGGACAGCCTCATCCTCGGGGGAGGCGCGCCGGTGTACGAGCGCGAATACAGTGAGCCTGCCTACCTCAAGGACATCGCGGCGTTTGATATGAATGCCATCCCCGAGCCGGACGACTATGTGGCGACCGCCAAGGCGCTGGTGAACCGGCCGAATCTGGCATCCAAGCGCTGGGTGTACGAGCAGTACGACAGCATGGTGGGAACGGTCAACCGTTCCACCAACCGCCCCGGCGATGCCGCGGTGGTGCAGGTCAAGGGCTCCACGAAGGGCCTCGCCCTGAGCGTGGATTGCAACGGCCGTTATGTGGAGGCCGATCCGCGGAAGGGCTGTGCCATTGCCGTGGCCGAAGCCGCCCGCAACATCGCCTGTGTGGGCGGCACCCCCAGCGCCATCACCAACTGCCTCAACTTCGGAAATCCTTACAACCCGGAGGTGTACTGGCAATTCGTCGGTGCCATCGAAGGCATGGGCGATGCTTGCCGGGCATTCAACTCACCGGTGACCGGCGGAAACGTCAGCTTCTACAACCAGACGGTGGATGCCGATGGAACGGCCAAGCCGGTCTACCCCACGCCGACCATCGGCATGGTGGGACTGATGGACGACGCAGAGCGTCAGATGACCCTGGACTTCAAAGAAAAGGGGGAGTTGATTTTCATGCTGGGGGAGTCGCGCAATGACCTCGGTTGCTCCGAGTACCTGAGTGCGATGCACGGGGTGCGCTACAGTCCTGCTCCGCATTTTGACCTGGATTTTGAAGTGAAGCTGCACGCTGCGCTGCGCACCTTGATTGACCGCCGGCTCATTGCCTGTGCCCACGATGTGAGCGACGGCGGTCTCTTCACGGCCCTTGTGGAAATGGGCTCGCCCCGTGGTCTCGGGTTCGATGTGGAGAGCGACAGCGAGGTGCGCCTCGACGCCTTCCTCTTCGGGGAGGCACAGGGCCGCATCGTGGTGACGACCAACGAATCAGACCAGGAGGACTTCCTCGACGTGCTCGCTGAGGCGGGCATCCCGGTCACCTTGTTGGGCCACACCACCAAGGGCAAGTGCGTGGTGGACGGACAGCACTACGGTTTCATCGGTGAATACGAGGAAGCCATGGAGACGGCCATCCCCCAAGCCATGGCCCAATAATCCACATTTTCGGACGTTTCCAACGAGCATGCGCCTTCTCCTCTTTCTCATCAGCCGGACGTTCTGGGTCCAATTGGGCCTGGCTGCTGTGCTCGGGGTGGTGGGATTCGCAGCGATGAACGTGGCCCTCAGGAGTTATACGCGGCACAGTGAACGCATTGCTGTTCCGGGTGTGGTCGGGTTGGAAAAAGCTGCAGCTGCCGAGGCATTGAAGGATGCGGGATTGACGGCGGTCGTCATGGATAGCCTGTACAATGCCAAGGGCCAACCTGGTGCTGTCCTCGAGCAGGATCCCGCAGCGGGCGTGGAGGTCAAAGGCCGGCGCAACGTGTACCTCACGGTTTACCGGTCCACCCCGCCAAGTGAGCGTTTGGAAATAGAAGAGGGAATGGACGCGAGTGTGGCCCGCATCCTTATGGACGTCAAGGGATTTCCCTTTCGCGAGCGCTATGAGTCAGCCTCGGAGCTGGCCGGCTTGGTGATTCGGGTCGAAAATGCCAAGGGTGCCCAACTTGGGCCGGATGACCGCGTGCGGAAAGGGGAGCCGTTGGTATTGGTGATTGGAAAAACGTCCGCGCGCCAAGTTCCCTTGCCACAATTGGTGGGCATGTCGCGCACCGAGGCTCTGGCTTCCTTGAAGCGCTCCGGATTGGGCCTGGGATTCGTCCGTTGGGACTTCATTCCTGCAGACAGGCGAGATTCGAGCCTGGCGATTGTCTCGGAGCAATGGCCCGAACATACGCCGGGCCGTGAGGCGCAAGAAGGCACCTCTGTTGATTTGACTTTTTCAGCGCCGGCTGATTCCGGCGAATCGCCCTGATGCGGGCGAATCTTAATTTCGAAGGCATGAAGCAGCTTCCGACCCTCCTTTTCCGATTTCTGGCGGTGGCCTTTCTGCCATTGTGGACGTTCGGTTTGCTGAATGCCCAAGAGGTGGAGCGCGATCTGCAATTCGTTCCCGTGAATGTTTCGGAGGAGGGCGGGCTTTCATTGCGCCGCGGAGGCGGAGGGAGCATGTCGCTTCCCTTCTTCGACGATTTTGCCTCCCCCACGTTTGAGGTGGAGGAAGGACCCGAAGGGTTGGTCCGTTGGACGGATGCGTCTGCACGGCGCACCGCTACCTATGGGCTCAATGCTCCGACAGTGGGTCAGGCCACGCTGGATGGACTCCGTTCTGACGGTTTCCCTTATGCGTTCAACCCCGATGCAGAGGGGTGGGCCGATACATTGACCTCTGTTCCGATCAACCTCATGGGGCGCACTCCAGAGGACAACATTCATTTGATTTTCTTCTTTCAGGGGGGAGGCCGTGGCAATGCACCCGACGAGAATGACAGCTTGGTTGTTGAGTTTCTCGCTCCTGATGGAGGGGACCAAGGGTGGAGCCAAGTGTGGAGCACCCTCGGTGCGGAGATGGACACTTTTGCCATCGCATCTGTTCATGTGAACCAGCTTATCCACCTTCAGGATGGATTCCGGTTCCGCTTCCGAAACCACGGTGCACTTGGAGGCAATGTGGACCTCTGGCACTTGGATTACGTCCTTCTGGACGACAACATCAATCCGGACAACCTCGGGTTCTTCGAAGTGGCGTTCACAGAGCCGCAATTCGCGCTGACGGAGCCATACAGCATCATGCCGTGGTCGCATTTCCTGTCGGACCCGACGTTCTACATGCGGGACAGTCTCCGCTCGTCCCACCGCAATATGAGTGGCTTCCAGGCGGATAACGTTACCTGCGGACTCAAGGTGCGCAACATTGCCACCGACGCCACGGAAGATTTCTTGAACCCGTACTCACTCACCTTCGTCCCGCCAAGCTCCACCTTTGGTGTGGGTTACTACATCCAGGAGCCATGGGTGGAGAACGGAGAGACACTCGTGGAGGCCAGTGGCTATGCCTTTTCGGATGCAGGCAATGATACCGCGGCCACTTTCGAGGTGAGCCTCTACGAAGATCCCATTGGCATCCTCGAACAGGAGCGGGTGGGGGTGCCGGACAACGACAGCATCGTTTTTACCCAGGTGTTTCGCAACGAGTATGCCTATGACGATGGTTCAGCCGAGAAGGCCTACGGCTTGACCACCGGTGGGGGCAAATTGGCCATGCGCTATGATTTGGCGATGGCGGATACGCTCTACGGGTTGGCCATTCATTTTACACCTTACTACGACCAGCAGTCCAACCTCAATTTCCTCCTGCGCGCTTGGGATGACAACGGGGGAGAGCCCGGCGAGGAATTGGGGGAGCATTACGCTTTTCATCAGCCGGCTTACTTCACGGATGGTTCTGATGTCTATGCGTACTACGAATACGATGACCCGATCCCTGTAGAGGGAACGGTATACGTTGGCATGGTGCAGGAATCGGAGTTTTCCCTGAACATCGGTCTGGACAAGAACACCGACTACAATTTTTCGCGGTTGCATTACCAGCTGGGACTCGGCGCCGAATGGACGCTGTCCACCATCGAGGGGACCGTGATGATCCGACCGGTATTGCAGGCAGGGGTGGAGCAGGTGTTCGTGGGACCGGACGAATTCTCGGCGGTTGAACCTTCCCTGCGTGCTTGGCCCAATCCGGCGGCCGATGTCCTGCAATTGGCCGTGGGTAGCGATTTTGGAGCGGAGGAAGTTCGGTTCCTGGACCTGACAGGACGCGAGGCATTGTTCCGTCGTTGGACTTCTGGAAGTGGCCGGATGTACCTGTCTGTCGCAGACCTTCCCAGGGGAACCTACCTCGTGGTGGTCTTCAATGACCGCGGTGATCGCCGGGTCGAGCGAATCCTGTTGCACTGATTGCATGGTGGATTCCAGCACCGAAGAGGAGCATTTGGACGGAGATGAGCTGTTCGAGCACCATCGCATCGTCGCCGACAAGGGACAGACGCTTTTGCGCGTCGACAAATTCCTGACGAACCTGCTGCCCAATACATCCCGCAACCGCCTGCAAATGGCGGCCAAGAGCGGCTATGTGCGGGTCAACGGCAACCCGGTGAAGTCCAACTACAAAGTGCGTCCGGCCGATGTCGTGACCTTGGAGCTTCCACAGCCTGTGCACGAGTTTGAGCTGGTCGCAGAGGACATTCCGCTCGACATCCGCTACGAGGACACGGAAGTAGCGGTGTTGCACAAGCCGGCAGGACTCGTCGTTCACCCTGGGGTGGGCAACTACACGGGCACCCTCGTCAACGGGCTGTTGCATCATTTCGCCAACCTGCCCACCGCGGAAGGTCAGCCTGCACCGCGTCCAGGCTTGGTGCACCGCTTGGACAAAGACACCACGGGACTGATGGTGATCGGCAAGACGGAGCAGGCCATGGTGAGCCTCAGTGAGCAGTTTTTTGAGCGAACGACGGAGCGTCGTTACCATGCGCTTGTATGGGGTGAGGTCGCCGATGACGGCACGGTCGAAGGGCACATCGGTCGTTCGCGCAAGGACCGAAAAGTGCAGCAGGTCTTCCCGGAGGCCGAGGAAGGCAAGCACGCGGTGACGCACTACAGGGTGCTGGAGCGATTGGGGCCGGTTACCCTTGTTGAGTGCAAGCTGGAGACGGGGAGGACCCACCAGATCCGGGTGCACATGCAATACATAGGTCACCCCTTGTTTGGAGACAAGACCTACGGAGGTGCCCAGATTGTAAAAGGCTTGCCGAGTGGCAAGTACAACCAGTTCGTCCAGAACAATTTTGAGATTCTGCCGAGGCAGGCTTTGCACGCCAAGTCCCTCGGCTTTACTCATTCCGGAACGGGTGAATTCATGCAATTCGAGAGTGAACTGCCGGAAGACATGACCACGGTATTGGAGCGTTGGCGGCGGTACCTCGGGGCGACGACCCAACCTTGACCGGAGGGGTCAACCTCCGCCCAGGGATTCGAGTTTATTCGTAGAGGACTCCCAATCGTTGAGTGCCTCTTGCAGGGCGGTTTGGACTTTCTCGAATTCGTAAGCCTTTTCCACGGTGGCCATGCGGTCGTTGGGGTCGATGGCAGCCATCTGCTCAGTCAGCTGCTTTTCTTTTTCCTCGAATTCGGCGATTTGCTTTTCGAGTTTGCTGATGCGGTTCTTCAATTTGCGGATGGCCTTCTGGTCCTCGTAGGACTGCTTTCCTTCCGCTTTCGAATCGGCTTTGGCAACTTCTTTGGCCTTTGCCTGGGTGTCCTTGCCGCCGGGGTTGCCCCCCGGCTTGTCGCTGCGACCGGCTTCGTAAGCGGCGATGGTATCCGACCGTTTTTCTATCAGGAACTGCTGGATGTCCCCGATGTATTGTCGCAGTCCCGTGGGGGTGACCTCGTAGACGAGTTCGGTAAGGCCGGTCAGGAAGTCGCGGTCGTGGGAGACGACAATGAGGGTGCCGTCGAAGTGCATCAAGGCCTGCTTGAGCACGTCCTTGGCCTTCATGTCGAGGTGGTTGGTCGGCTCGTCCAGCACCAGCAGGTTGTAGGGGTGCAGCAGCAGCTTGCACAGGGCAAGGCGTGCCTTCTCTCCACCGGAAAGGACCTTGACCTTTTTGTCCACGTCCTCGCCGCTGAACAGGAACGCACCGAGCAGGGCGCGGACTTTTTTCCGAACGTCACCTTCGGCTTCGTTGTCGATGGTCTCGAAGACGGTCAGATCGCCGTCGAGTTCGTCGCTTTGATTTTGCGCGTAGTATCCGACGTCCACGTTGTGTCCGAGTCCATGTTCACCGTCGGCATCCAATTCGCCGAGTAGAATGCGTGTGAGCGTGGTCTTGCCGGCGCCGTTCTTGCCTACAAGGGCCACCTTGTCCTGACGGGCAATCATGAGATCGACATCGCGGAAGACCTCGAGTTCATCGAATCGCTTGCGCAGGCCCTTCGCTTCCACGACCACCTTTCCTGCGCGTGGAGCCGGGGGGAATCTGAACCGCATTTCGGCGTTCTCGAACTGGTCGATTTCGATGCGCTCCATCTTGTCGAGCTTCTTGATGAGGCTCTGGGCGAAGGCGGCCTTGTTTTTCTTGGCGCGGAACTTGTTGATCAACTCCTCGGTGTGGGCGATGTCTTTCTGCTGTTGTTTGGCCGCTTGCTCCTGGCGGGCGTATTCCTCCTCTCGCCACGCCATGTATTTGCTGTAGGACGCTTTGTAATCGTGAACCCGAACGGAGGTGATTTCCACGGTGCGGTCGGTGACATTGTCCAGAAAAGTCCGGTCGTGTGAGATGAGGACCATGGCACCGGGATAGGACTTCAGGAATCCTTCCAACCACTCGATGGATTCGATGTCAAGGTGGTTGGTGGGCTCGTCGAGCAGCAGCAAGTCTGGAGCCACGAGCAAGAGCTTTCCCAATTCAACCCGCATCTTCCAACCGCCACTGAATTCGTGCATCTTCCGGTGCATGTCTTCGGGTCGGAACCCGAGCCCCTGCAGCACGCGCTGCGTCTGTTCCTCCTTTGCACCTGTGCCCATGAGGGCGAGTCGATCGTTGGCCTCGGTCAAGCGATCGATGAGACGGGTGTAGCCGTCGCTCTCATAGTCTGTCCGTTCTGCGATTTCGTTTGAAATCCTGGCTACTTCTGCTTCTAGTTCCTGATAGGCAGCGAAAGCGGACTGCGCTTCTTCTATGATGGTGGCATCCTCGTTGTGCTCCATCTCCTGGGCGAGGTATCCGATGCGGTATTCCTTCGGGGTGCTGACGTTGCCTTCGCTTGCGTTTTGGACGCCAGCAATGATCTTGAGCAATGTGGATTTTCCTGCGCCATTCCGGCCCACCAGGCCCACTCGGTCCTTGCCTCCAATGGCCAGCGAAATGTTCTCGAAAAGGGTGCGCTCTCCGAAATGGACGCCGATCTGATTCAGGTTGAGCATGGGGGTGCAGTGGGCAATGAAAAACGCCCACAAAGGTGGGCGTTTCTCGGGTTTCTTTCAGGACGATGGCTCAGTAATGCCAGAGGTCGTGCTCGATGGTGAAGAGCTCGTCCTTGATCCGTTCGGATTCTAGGAGGGCATCGAGTCCCTGCGCGTAGTCTGAGATGCTGCGATCAAAGACGTTGGTCTCCTTGATGATGTAGCTGGAGAAGTAACGCTTTTGGAAGATTTCCTCAAAAGTCCTGCGCTGGGCATCGTTCTCGTAGTTGTAGCATTCGGAGTTGGCAAACACATAACGGCACTCGGGATAGTAGAGCCAGAACAAGGGAGCCAGACCTTGAGAAATCCCTTCGTCGTCTTTCTTCTCGATGATGGGAGCAATTCCGATGATGCGGACGTGGCGCTGGCTTCTCTGGCGGTCCCACACCCAGTCCTCCTTCAGTCGATAGCGAACGATGTCCTGGCTGTTCAAAGTCGTCTGCGCCTCCATGGATCCGATGACCTCACCCGTGACCGGATCAAATTGTGGGATGATCACAATGGGGTTGAGCAGCGAGTCGATTTGTGTTCCGTTCAGCGGGTAACGGAATTCATCGTCGGTACCTGCAGGTCCCGTACTGTATGCGGTCAAGGAACCTTCCACCTCAAGGGCGTAGCGAATGACGTCAAACAGGTTCTTGCGGTCCTCGATGGGGTCCACCGGGAAATAGAACATCTGGTTGATTTTCTGACGCAGGTCAATGTCCTGCCAAATGCGCCGCACGTACATCACGTCCGCTTCCCGAAGGTGCGGATAGGGAATGACGCGCTTGGTCAGGTTGGTTTCCTTGACGTAGGCACCGTCCAGGACGGTTTGAACCTGGGCGTCCACGGGAGCACAGACCAAGAAGGTCAATGCCGCAATCGCGAGATGTCGAACGGTCTTCATCATGATCAGATCACTTTGAGTTTCATGGTGGGCAACGCTCGCTCCGTCCCATCGGGCATGGAGACAACGATGTCCTCAATGTAGACAACGGATCCGCGTCCAACGGAGCGGAACAGTTCCTTCATGTTGGCTGTCACCATGTTGGTATTGGAGCTTTGTTCTACAAACGTTCCACCCTTGGTGACGGTTACATTGAATCGCTTCACTTTGACTTCTACGTCGAAGTCGAAGTTCTCCATCAAGGCGCCCACGGACGGAGCATTTTCGAGAAGAACCTTCGTAATCGTCTTGTCGGCAGGGCTCTTGCCCGCGAAACGGGGAGAGGGGTCAGGAATACGCTTGACACGGAACTCCCTGCCGGGAAGAGACTTTTTGGAACCGTCGGGCAGTGTGGCGGTTACCTCGATGCTGGCATCCGCTCCGGCCCCCGGTTCCACGATAAAGGTTTCGCCGTCGGGCTTGATGCGGTGACCGCCTGTGATCCGTACGTCGAGCTTCTCACTGCTAACACCTGGAACGGAAATTTCTACGGGGTTCGGTACGCCGCGGTAGAACACATTCATCTTCGTGGGGCTGACAACCAAAGCAGGCTCAGCCACCGTGAACTCAGGCGTGTAGAAGGGGTAGTCTCCGACGTTGCCATCGGGTCCTTGGAAACGAATGAGGCCTTTGAAGTTGCGCTCACCCAATCCCATTCCACGGGTGGAAATGCGAAGCTTGCCGAGACCGCCTTCGATTTTCAACGGGTCCTTGTCATTGTAAGCGAGCAAGGAGCTGTCCCTTCCGTTGAACTCCTTGTTGTCCACGTAGATGGCAGGACTGTTGGTTGCGTCGAATGCAGCCAAGAGAATGTCTGCACGGAAACTGTCACCCCGAAGGATGTAGTTGCTTTCCGGGACAACAAGCGGCATGAGGTTCGTGAACTTGTAGCTTTTCCCCTCGATCCCCGCAATCAGCTCCGTCATCATGTTTGACTTCGCGTTCTCGATGTCAATCTGGAGCTTGGAAAGAATGGGTATCACTGCAGCGATGGGGACATCGTAGAAGTTGGCGGCTTCCCACAGCACTTCTTTGTCGTCCTCCATCTCTTTGTCGTAGACAAAAGTCTGGTCGAAGGAAGCTTTGAGGCCAGGTGAAACTTCGAAGCGATTGCCTACAAAGTCAGTGAAATTGATCGATTTGAGCTCTTCTTTGAATGCTTCTAGTTTCGACTTCAATTCACTTGCCGTGAATGGGCCGGTCTTGGGTGCACCCGGCTCACTGCCCACGAGGTAGGCGGTAATCTCCTGGTATTCGTCCTTCTTCTCAAGGTATTGAATGCTCAGGACCGTGTCGCGGCGCGTGAGTTTGTCCTGGGCAATGTACTTGGACAAGTCACCTCCGGCGTCTACCACTTCACGTTCACCACTGGCTACGGCCATGATGTTGGCCTTCAGTTGGGTGATGTGATCGTACAGTTCATTGGCCTTGCGGTCAATTTCTTTGGCCGCATCGTAGTACGGCTTCACTTTCTGCTGGTCCTGGAGGTATTTCGCCTCGAAGTCCAGCATGGTCTCTCTGGATTTTCCTTGAACGGTTTGGTCGGTCTTGCGGAGACCGTTCTCCACTTTCACGAAACCGTTCAGGATTTCCTTTGATATGTTGAGCGCCAACAGTGCAGTCAGAACGAGATACATCATCCCGATCATCTTCTGACGTGGCGTTTCCTTCGCTCCTGCCATTTTATTCGTTCAGTAGGTCAGGAAGGGGTCAGCCGCGGGAATTGCCCATGGCATTGAGCATGTTGGCGTACACCGTATTGAGTGCCTCCAGATTGGTCGACAGTTCGGCGATGTTCTCCTTGTATTTCTTGGTGTCCTCCACACTGTCCGTGAGGTTCTGCACGAGGGCCCCCATGCCATCGAACAGTTGACGGCTGGTTTCCATCTGGGCCAATTGTGCTTCGTACATGCCGTTCAGGCTTCCGAGGTTCTCGTTCATTTTCTGGAGTTGCTCTCCAGCGGCCATTCCCATTTCCTTGTTGTTGGAAAGTCCGGTCAAGCTCTCACTGACCTGGCTGTAGGTCTCGGTGAGTCCATTGATCTTTTCAGTGGCCGTGCGCAGTGCTCCTCCGTATTCGGATGTCGCCGCAGCGGCATCGGTGACCTCGCTCAATTGGCTGGCCTGTTCTCCGAGGTGGCGCATGCCTTCACCCAATCGGGAGAGAACGGCATTGTCCACACCCACTTCCTTGAGCATGTCGTCGAGTTGATCGACCGGTTTTTTGGGTCCGGCTTCGGCTTCGTCATCTGCGAGTTCGGGGTATACCAATTCCCATTTGGGCTCCTTGTGGGGAGGTTCGAAGGCTGACATGAAGAAAATAAAAGCTTCCGTTCCCAAACCGATGATCAACATCTCAGAAGCACCTTCCCAGTGCTCAATCTTGAACAGGGCTCCTACAATAACGATGGCGGCACCCCAACCGTAGAGCTTGGCCATGAAGGATTTCCATGCCTTTCCACCGATTCCGCCGTTTTTCTTCTTGGGCTTATTGCTTGTCTTCTTTGCCATTTTCTTGCAGGTTTTGATGCTGTTGGGCGAGAGCGGGTTTCATGCGCTCCGGCGTTCGCCCGGGTTGAGAATTAGTTGAAGTCTTCTGGGTCCACGTTCTTACCCCTTCCGAGGTAGCTCATTGCACTCCGAAATCCGATGTATGCCTTGGCCGTATCCTGGTATTCGAAGGAACGCGTTCCCGTCTGACAATAGTATCCGATGTCTTTCCAACTTCCACCGCGGATCACCTTGCGCTTGAGGCTCGGAGGATCATCCGCTTTGGCATTGTATTCGTATTCGGGACTCATGTCGTGGCTGAAGTCATAGACCGTTTCGTCGAAAGCGGTATTGGTCCACTCCGCTACGTTTCCGGCCATTTGGTAAAGTCCATAGTCATTGGGACTGTAGCTCTCGATGGGCACTGTGTGGCATCCCGCATCCTCCACGTAGTCACCGCGCATGGGCTTGAAGTTGGCCAAGGGACACCCGTAAATGTTTCGGATGTAAGGACCACCCCATGGGAAGGGAGCGAGATCCAGACCGCCACGGGCAGCAAACTCCCATTCCGCCTCGCTGGGCAAGCGGAACTTCTGTACCATCGTTTCACCGTTCTGGCGCTTGTAGGTGGCGAGCAGTTGGGTTCTCCAGGCATTGAAGGCCCGGGCTTGTCCCCAAGTCACTCCGACTACGGGATAGTCGTCATAGGCAGGGTGCCAGAAGTAGGTTTCCGTCAATGGCTCATTGAAGCCGTATGTGAAGTCACGGATCCAGCACAAGGTGTCGGGATACACGTTGGTGTTCTCTTCCACGACGAATTGCGCGCGGTCGCTGTGCCCTCGGATGCTGTGAAGTTGTCCGAGCTGGTTCGGCTCGTTCATCTCGTAGTCAAGCCCTGCCTTTGAAGCGGCAGCCTGGAGGTTGATCCAGAAGTACTTGAAGTTCAACTTGCGGGTGTCCAGTTGCTTTTGATCGTAGAAGCGGTCGGATCCCTGATAGTAGAACTCGTCATACAGGGCATCGAAGATGTCTTCGTTCTCCCAATCAATCGGCTCGTCCCAGTTCAGGACATAGCCTTTGTTGATGAAGCGATCGAGTTCACGGCCTTGGGCATCCTCGGTCACGAAGTACTCTTCGAAGTCGTTTTCCTGAAGAGCATCGCGGAACAAGCTGTCCCGAACCCAGTACACGAACTGGCGGTACTCGTTGTTCGAGATCTCGTGGATGTCGACGTAAAATGCGGGAATGGTCACCGTCTTGGACCGTGCGGTCAGGGCGTAGGGTACGTCCTGGTCACTCGGGCCCATGGTGAAGGAGCCATAATGGATGTAGTTCATCCCGTAGGGATTCACTTGCACCCAGTCCTCCCGCGGGTACACGCCTACCAGCTCACCGGCAGGGCCGCCGTAGCAGCTTGCCAATCCGATGGCGCAAAAGGCGATGATCGCAGCGTTTCTCATGGTTTCTATCCTTTGTCGAACGTTTTCCGCTCAGTACTTGGGGTCTTGCAGGTTCCTGAAGTACGTGAGTTAGAACGTGCAGGTTTCGTCTTTTCGTGTATTCCTCTTACAAGAAGCGGGGATTCACGTGACGGGTCTGCATGGGAATGCGTTCGAAGTTGAACATATACGAGACGAAAACTTCGTGGGAGCCACTGCTGTAGTTGGCGAGTTCGCTCAGCGTGGCGTCATAGCTGTAACCGAAGCGGAAAATCTGCTCCGAACGGGTCAGTTTTTCGTTTTTGGTGGTGCCGTATTCGAATCCAAGTACGGGGGCCACCGCATCTCCGGGACGGAAAGAGAGACCTCCATAGAGCATGTCGTTCCAGAGCACGTTGGCGTGCAGGTCGACCGTGGTGGCGTTCAGGTCGGTTTTGCCCAACAGGTGGGTCCGCAGACGCAATGAACCGTCTCCCAAAGCTTGCTCGTAGCCTGCTTGCACGTAAAGGTGGCGCACGCTCGAAATGTTGAGGTCTTTCAGGTCGGTCGCAGCCAGACGGGTCGTGCTGATGCCCGCATAGTAGCTGCCGGGTACACGGTACATTACACCGAGGTCAGCGTCAATTGTAGTGCCACTTTTGCTGTTCTGTGGAATCACAGCGTCGCCCTCATCGATGTACACCCATTCGTTTCCGAGGGTCTTACCCATGTAGTTGGCTGCGAGTCCCAGGCTCAGGATGCCGCCATTGGCATCGGGCTCCATCTGATAGGCATAGGCGAGCTTGACCACGGTGTTTTCCTCTTGACCCAATTCGTCTTGAAAGAAACTCAGGCCGATTCCGCCGGGGATGAACCCGGGTCGTCCATTGTACTGAACGAGTACCGTGGACGGATTGGTTTCCAAACCGTTCCATTGATTCCGGTAGAAAGCACTTACATATTGTAAGCGCTCAGCACCGGCAAAGGCAGGGTTAAAGGACAGCTTGTCCTGGTAGAATTGCGTGAGTTGCGGGTCCTGTTGTGCCGCGGCGGAGAGGCCGAGGAGGAGTGCAGACAGTGCGAGCAGATGGCGATTCATTCCAATCAGCTGATTTTCAAAAGGTTCCTTGCTAAAGTCACCCGAAGGTGAGCGGCTAATATACCGAAATTGAGTAAGGATTGCGTTTGCAAACTGCATTATCCCCGCCTCATCGTGGATTTCCTGTGAATATGTCTGGAACACAGGGATTCCCAATTCGTCGGGAGATGGAAAGCGCGGTGGTGGTCTGCTGCCTTGTCGCTATGCCAGTTTTTGTTGGGTGCGCCACCAGCGGTCCGGCAATTGTCCTTCTGTCGCGCTTTGATAGTCGGAGTACGTGCAGGGTACGAGAAAGACCCGCCCTTTTCGATTGCCGCTTCCCGGTGTGGGTATGTCCATCCACCATCGATCGCTGCGCGGGCTCTTGTAGAAGACGATTTCATGGTCCTCATTTTCCAGCATGACGCGGTATTGGAGATAATCATCTGTGGTTCCCCGTGGGTGGTCTCCCATGCGGTGCATGACCCCTTCCAGAAAGCACCAAATGGCTTCGGCCACCAATTGTCCCCCTCTGCCGTCGCCATCCTTGGAGGGGTCGTGCTCGAAGAATCCCACAGATGTGAGGCGATCGCTGTATCCCGCATAGCGGGCCAGCTGACAGAACTCTTCACCCGTGAGGCCGTTGGGTCTCACTTCTGCTGTTGCCGGGTGATCGGCAGTCCGGACTGCGCCGAGGTCGAAGGAAACGAGATCGGAATCCCGCAACACTGGTTCGGCGGCTGCCATTTCACTTCGCAATTGACCGAGGCGTATGTTCTCGAAGTGCATGCGCTGCATGAGCTGGAGGCTGTCTCCGTCGACGAGATATCGCTGATGGCCCAACGTGCTGAGGTCGAAAAGGTGTCCGCCTTCGGGGAGAACGAGTTGGTTCAGCCAGTTTCTGCCGTCCACGACCTGTGGATCCCCACCGAAGTCCACCTTCGCGTCGATCACGGAAACGTTGATGGGGCGACCCTGGCGGGCAAATGCCTTGTACATGGGAATGGTTTGGACCTGGGAACCTCCGATGATGATGGGAATGATGTTCCGCGCCATCAATTCCTGACAGACGACGTCCAGGGCTGCCATGGTGTCCTGTTCGGTTTGCCCGGCCGATATGTTGCCCAGGTCGGCTACCGGGGCTGTCTTGTCCATGACGGTCAGATTGTACAATTTCCCGCGGACCCATTCCGCTGCCCGGTCCGTAGCGGCGCCGTCTGCACTGCCTCGGCGGTCCAGCACGCCCACGATGGCCGCCAAGCAACCTTCCAGCTCTGGGCGTTCGCCCGAACGGTGGATGCGCAATACGTCGCGCATTCGGTCCACACCGTCCGAGATGTCGAACAAGCCCGCCTCAGTCGGTTCTACCCAATCGAAAATCGATTCCATGGGGGCAAGCTAGCCGCCGGAATCAGGACTTTTTCGCGGCCTTTGGGGACTTTTTCGCCTTGCCTTTGATGATTTCCTGTGCTCGGCTCCAATCCATCTCCGTGATTTTCTCTCCGACCGGGATGCGCACCGACTTTTTGTCGGACACCAGGTAGTACTGACGGCCCTTCAGGCGAATGGTCCACTTCTCGTCCTCGGCAAAGGCCTTGATGACGCCTGCCTTCAATTCCTGAACACGGGCCCAATCTATGTTCTCGACCTCCTCTCCCTTCGGAATCTTGACGTTTTCCTTTCCAGCTTTGATGTAAGGCCCCCAGCGTCCCATGATGATCCGGGTGTCGGGGTCTTCGTCAAAGGTCTTGAGCAGTGCCTTGGCATCGGCTTCACGCTTGGCCTGAATCATCTCGACAGCATACTCAATGGGAATGTCGTACGGCGTGTATTCGCTGTCCTTCGGGATGCTTACGAATTTTCCATCGTGGCGCACATACGGTCCGAAGCGACCGATGGCAGCGACCACCTTCTTGTCTTCAAACGTGCCCAGGTCGCGGGGCAATTCGAACAGCTTGAGTGCTTCTTCCAGCGTGATGCCTTCCAGTGTCTGTCCCTTGAGGAGAGAGGCGAAGCGCTTCTCTTCATCATCGGGTGCTCCGATCTGGGCCAAGGGACCATAGCGCCCAATGCGCACCAACACCATTTTCCCGGAATCGGGGTCCACCCCAAGTTCGCGCTCACCGCTTTCACGGTCCGCATTTTCTGTGGTGTCCAGAATCTGTGCGTTGAATGGGGTGTAGAACGCTTTCACCATCCGCTGCCAGTCGTCTTTTCCCGCTGCGATGTCGTCAAACTCCTGTTCCACTTTGGCGGTAAACTGAAAGTCCATGATGGAAGGGAAGTGCTTCTGCAGGAAGTCGGTGACCACATTGCCGATGTCCGTGGGGAACATCTTGTTGCGCTCGGATCCGGCCAGCTCCTTTTCGGTTTCTGAACGTACCGTGCCATCTGCCTGCAGCGTCATGGAGCGGTATTCGCGTTCCTTTCCCTCGCGGTCCTCCTTGACCACATATCCACGTTTCTGGATGGTGGCGATGGTCGAGGCGTAGGTGGAGGGTCGTCCGATCTGGAGTTCCTCCAGCTTTTTCACCAGTGCCGCTTCACTGTAGCGCGCGGTGGGCTTGGTGAACCGTTCCGTGGCCGTCATGGCCTTGAGATCCAAGGCTGCGCCTTGTTCCATGCGGGGGAGCATCCCGCGCTCTTCCTTTTCTTCGTCCGATCCCTCGAGGTAGATCTTCATGAAGCCATCGAACTGGATGGCCTCCCCGCGGGCGACGAGCATTTCTTCACGTCCTGGGAGGTGAATGTCCACGGTGGTCTTCTCGATGACGGCGTCGGCCATCTGGCTTGCGAGGGTTCGCTTGAAGATCAATTGGTACAAACGTTGCTCATCGGATTCGCCCGAAACTTCGGTGCGGCCCATGTCCGTTGGGCGGATGGCTTCGTGTGCCTCTTGCGCGCCGGCATTCTTTGTTTTGAACGTGCGGAGCTCGTGGTATTGCTCGCCATAGGTTCCAACAATGTGCTCCTTTGCACCATCGAGGGCAACGTCGGAGAGGTTGGTCGAATCCGTACGCATGTATGTGATGCGGCCGCTTTCATAGAGGCGCTGGGCCACCTGCATGGTCCGAGAGACGCTGTAGCCGAGTTTTCGGGCGGCTTCCTGCTGGAGGGTGGAGGTGGTGAAGGGAGCGGTGGGCTTCCTCTTGGTGGGCTTGCGCTCGACGCGGTCGGCTTTCAGTTGGACAGCATGGGCGGCTTTGAGAATGTCTTCTGCTATTTCCGGGGTGCCGATGCGCTTGTTCAGCTCAGCCTTGAATCCTTGGCCATCGGTGGCAAGCTGTGCCGACACTTTATAGTATCCCTCGGGCTGGAATGCGAGGATGTCGCGTTCCCGATCCACAATCAGACGGACCGTGACGCTTTGCACCCGTCCGGCTGAAAGCGAGGGGCGCACTTTTTTCCAAAGGACGGGAGAGAGTTCGTAGCCGACAAGGCGGTCCAGTACCCTGCGGGCCTGCTGCGCCATGACCAGCGGCATGTTGACCTCACGTGGGGTCTCGATGGCCTTGAGGATGGCGCTCTTTGTGATTTCGCTGAAGACAATCCGCTTGGTCTTTTGCTCGGGCAATTGCAGGGCTTCCTGCAGGTGCCAGCTGATGGCCTCTCCCTCGCGGTCCTCATCCGTTGCGAGCCACACGACTTCTGCGGATTTGGCGAGCTTCTTGAGCTCGCTGAACCGGCCTTTGTCAGCGGTCAATTCATAGGTGGGAGCGAAGCCATTATCGACGTCTACGGCCAGTTGGCCACCCGGCAAATCCCGGATGTGTCCGTAACTGGATCGGACGACAAAATCTCCTCCGAGGTATCCCTCGATGGTTTTTGCCTTGGCCGGCGACTCTACAATGACAAGGTTCTTGCCCATGGTTTAGTGGATTGGGTGGGCAAAGGAAAAGACAAAGTTTGGGTTTCCGATGCGGCAAGCGTCTACTTGTCATGTGACGATTTGGTTACATCGTGCTGCGCCGTAGGCGGTGAAATTTTTGGCGAGGCAGAACTGACACGTTGTCAGGTTTGGGCCTAATTTTGTCCTCCACCCTTTGATTTTTCTGCATGAGACCCGGCAACCATACGATAGATGAGCAGCGTCAGGGCGAGGCCGTTGGCCCCCGTTCAGGCAAAGAAGGAGGGCGGAAGCTGTACCTCGAGAGTTATGGCTGTCAAATGAATTTCAGCGACAGTGAGATTGTGGCGAGCATCCTGACCGATGCGGGTTATTCCACGACGCGGAACCAGGAAGAGGCGGATCTCATTTTGTTGAATACGTGTTCCATCCGCGACAATGCGGAGCAACGCATCCGCCATCGGTTGCAGCATCTCAAGGGGGGCAAGCGCAACAACCCGAAATTGAAAGTGGGCATTCTCGGATGCATGGCGGAAAGGCTGCGCGACAAGTTGTTGGAAGAGGAAAAACTCGTGGACCTGGTCGTTGGGCCGGATGCCTACCGTGACTTGCCGCGACTGGTGGACGAGGTCGAAGGGGGCCAGAAGGCTGTCAACACGCTGCTCAGTCGCGAGGAGACCTATGCGGAGATCCAGCCGGTGCGACTCGACGACAAGGGTGTGACGGCGTTCATCTCCATCATGCGGGGTTGCGACAACATGTGCAGCTTTTGCGTGGTGCCCTTTACCCGGGGTAGGGAGCGCAGCCGCGATCCACAGAGCATTGTGGCCGAAGCGCGCGATTTGTTTGCGAAGGGCTACCGGGAGGTGACCCTACTGGGCCAGAACGTGGACAGCTACAAGTGGAACGTGGATGCCAAAGGGATTGTCAAGGATGAGACGCAGCCCGTGGTGCGGTTCGCCCAACTGATGGACCTGGTTTCCGATGTCGACCCGGATTTGCGGGTGCGCTTTTCCACTTCGCACCCCAAGGACATGACCGATGAGGTCCTCGAGGTGATGGCTCGGAAGGACAACCTCTGCAAATACATCCACCTGCCGGTTCAGTCCGGTCACAGCGACGTTTTGAAGCGGATGAACCGAGGGTATACCCGTGATTGGTACCTGGACCGCATCGCGGCCATCCGCCGCATCATGCCCGATTGTGCGATCAGCACGGATGTCATCGCCGGATTTTGCGGTGAGACGACCGAGGAGCATGAGGAGACCTTGTCCCTCATGAAGGAGGTGCGCTATGAGATGGCGTACATGTTCAAGTACAGCGAGCGGCCCCGCACTTTGGCCGAGCGGAAGTTCGAGGACGATGTGCCGGAAGAGGAGAAGGGCCGCCGGTTGTCGGAGATCATTGCCCTGCAGCAGGAGCACAGCCGGGAGCGCACCGCTGCCCAATGCGGCAAGGTCTACCGCGTTTTGGTGGAGGGCCCGTCGAAGAAGAATGCGGAGGAATTCCAGGGACGGAATACATACAACAGTGTGATTGTATTCCCGAAAGGCGACGCACAACCAGGTCAGTACGTTTATGTCCGCACCACCGACCATACGTCGGTGACGCTGCGGGGTGAGCGCATCGCAGAGGCCGAAGCGCAAGAGGCCGGATACATCGCATGAACCTGCAGGCCGTCAAGAACCGATTCGGTGTTGTGGGCAACAGCCCCGGCTTGGAGCGCGCGCTGGCCACCGCAGTGCGGGTGGCACCGGCGGACATCACCGTTCTGGTGCGCGGGGAGTCGGGTACGGGAAAGGAGGCGCTTCCCAAGATCATTCACCACAACAGTGCCCGCAAGCACGGGAAGTACATCGCTGTGAACTGCGGAGCCATTCCTGAGGGCACCATTGATTCCGAATTGTTCGGGCATGAAAAGGGCAGTTTTACCGGGGCACATGAAGCGCGCAAGGGCTACTTCGAGGAGGCTGACGGAGGTACGATTTTCCTGGATGAGGTGGGTGAGTTGCCGATGGCGACACAGTCCAGGCTGCTCAGGGTTTTGGAAACAGGCGAATACATGCGTGTGGGTTCGTCGAAGGTCCGAAAGACCGACGTCCGCGTTGTGGCGGCGACCAACCTGGATTTCGACAAGGCCATGGGCGCCGGGAAGTTCCGTGAGGACTTGTTCTATCGACTGAATCAAGTGCCTTTGTTGCTTCCGCCGTTGCGGGAGCGAGGTGAGGACATCCACCTCCTTTTCCGCAAGTTTACCGGCGATTTTAGCGAACGGCATCAAATGCCGCCCATCCGCTTAGGTCCTGAGGCGGTGGAACTGTTGCAGCGGTATCCCTGGCCCGGCAATGTGCGCCAGTTGAAGAACATTGCCGAACAGATCAGTGCCATCGAGACGGAGCGGAAGGTGGACGCCGACCGCCTGCTCGATTACCTGCCGGAATTGCCCCGCCGCGAACTGGTTCCCCTTCCCAAGGGCGACGCTGATGGCGCCGGTCCCGGATTGAACGAGCGGGAGATTCTGTACAAGTTGTTGTTCGAGATGAAGACGGATCTCAATGACCTCAAGTCACTCGTGCTCAAGATGATTCAAGAGGGAAAAATCGATGCCGGTTCGAGTGAGGATCAGTCTTTGGTGACCCGGGTTTTTGGGGAGCGTGAAGGCACGGATATCATGCGGTTGCCAGAACGTGCAGGAGGGCACTCGGGGTGGACTTCTACGGTGGAGCAAGACGAGGAGGAAGAAGGTTTTTCGGATTCCTCAGAAGTGGAGGAGACCCTCTCCCTGCTTGAAAGCGAACGCGAGCTGATCCAGAGGGCTTTGGTGAAGCATGGCAACCGTCGGAAGCAGGCGGCGGCCGAGCTGGGCATTTCGGAGCGGACCTTGTATCGGAAAATCAAGGAATTCGGACTGAAATGAAAGCAGTGTTGACTTTCTCATTCAAGGTCTTTGGTGTTCTGCTGCTGCTTGCGGGAAGTGGGTGTGGTGTTTACACGCCCTATGGTGCACAGACGGCTGGAGCCAAGACGTTCTCAGTGGATTATTTCACGCCGGTGGCGCCTTTGGCCGGGCCGGAAGTGGGCCAGCAATTCACCGAAGCCCTGAAAGATTTGATCCAGCGCCAAAGCACGCTGCGATGGGTGGCCGAAGGAGGGGAGTTGCACTACAGTGGCCGCATTGTCGGGTACGACGTATCGACCAGCGCAGTGGCGGGTGGACAGGAGGTGGCTTCGCAGAATCGCTTGACCATGCAAGTGCAGGTCCAGTATGCACATTCGCTCGATCCTTCACTGGATTTCGAGAAGACCTTCAGTCGGTTTGCGGATTTTCCGGCTACGAGCGATCTGTTCGATGTAGAGCAGGAATTGGTGGATGAAATCAACGAGCAGTTGACGCAGGAAGTCTTCAATGCCAGTCTCGGGAATTGGTGAGGGCGCTTTGCATATTGCACCCATGAAGGAGAAGCCGAAAACCATGGAGATGAGCGCCCTGCTCGATGCCGTTCGCGGGGGAAGTGATCCCGTTGGAAACGACACTTGGGCGGCTTGGGCAGAGCGATTGGATGATTGGGTGGAGGCCTATCCTGCCTTTGGAGCGGGAAGGATGTTGCGGGCCAAAACCGCCCGCGAGACCCGGTCTTTGGCGGCGGCAGATCGCTTGGCACAGGCCGCCGTTTTTTCTTCTGAACCGGGTCGGCTTTTCGACTTGCTGTTCCGGGCGGGCATCGAGTCGGAGATTGCTTCTTTCGCCCGCGCTGTTGAGGCGCTTGAACCTGAGGTCGAGGAGGCCATTCGATTGAAGTGGCACCCCGATCAGACGGCGTCGCCGGAAATGGTGACTACAGAAGAAGCAGAAGAAGAAGCGCCGGAAGAGCAGGAAGCGTCGGTTTCTGATCCGGTGAGTGAATCCCCGACGCGGGTCATTCCTGAGGAAGGCTCTTTGGCAAGGGAGGTGGTGCTCGGTGCCATTGAAAGAAGCATTGAGCGCGAGATTGAGGAGGTGCGGAAAGAGGAGGCTGAAGCTGCAGCCCCAGCAGTGGAGGTGTCCGAGAAAGTGCCGGATTCGGACCTGCAGGGCGGACCCGTTTTGGATGTAGGGGCGCTTTCGCCCCTCGCGCGGTGGGCATACGAAAGGAGCAGGGACACTGGATTTATCGAGGCCGCGGAGCAACGGATGCCTTCGGTTGCTTTGCGGCAGGCAGCCGAGAAGATGGAGTCGGTGATGGGAGGTGTTGATGGTGAAGTTGCAACTGTGCCCGAGGGCGGGTTGGAGCAACAGGCGGCATTGATAGACCTTTTCATTCGCAATGAGCCGACCATCGGTCCCATTCGACCCGAAGTAGAACGTCCCACCATCAAGGAATTGGCGAAGGAAAGCCTGGTGGAGGATGCATCTCTGATTACCGAGACCATGGCGCGCATTTATGCGTCACAAGGGCAATTGGGGCGGGCCCGACGAGCCTACAAACTGTTGTCCTTGAAATACCCGGAGAAAAGCGTTTATTTTGCCGCCCAATCCAAAAAGCTCGGGCGCAAGGGGTCTGATGACTGAAAACTCCTGTCATCACTCGATTTCCGAAGGTTTGGATAACACTAGACACCGATACCATGGGTTACATTCTTCTCGTACTCATCCTGATCATCGCCATTTTGTTGGGCGCTGTGATCCTCGTTCAAAACCCCAAAGGCACCGGATTGGCTTCCGGGTTCGAGTCTGCCGGTAAGATTGGAGGCGTGCAGCGCACCACTGACTTTCTCGAAAAGTCCACTTGGTACTTGACCGTGGCCCTCTTCGTGCTTTGCATTGGTGCTACGGGCGCCTTTTCTTCGGGCTCGGTGAGCACAGGGGGATTCGAAGAAGATGAGTTCATTGCTCCTGCAGCGACGGAGGCACCTGCTCCCATGGAGCAGGCTGCTCCCGCAGAATGACCAAAGGACCTCTTTTGGTGGAAATGTCAGCCTGTCAGCAGGCTGACATTTTTTTTGGCCCAATGCCACATTTTGTCAGGTCCGCTGTTGTTTTTGTCAGGGTTTTCGTGGTCGGCATGACGTGGCACGACATTCGCTATTGGCTTCGCGCCACAGGCAAAGCATAACTATCACCAACAACTGTTCACATCATGTCTGTAAACATCAAGCCCCTGGCCGACCGCGTGGTGGTCGAGCCTGCCGCAGCGGAAGAGACAACCGCCAGCGGAATCATCATCCCTGATACTGCCAAGGAGAAGCCCCAGCGCGGCACCGTCGTCGCCGTAGGCGATGGCAAAAAGGACGAGCCCATGACGGTCAAAGTCGGGGATACCGTGCTGTATGGAAAGTACTCCGGTACCGAGTTGTCCCTTGAAGACAACGACTACATGATCATGCGTGAGAGCGACATCCTCGCTGTGCTCTGATCTCCATTGAAATTAACCCTACACATCATTCAATATGCCGAAGGAAATCACCTTTGATACAGCGGCCCGGAAGGAGCTGCAGGCCGGCGTCGACGCCTTGGCCAACGCCGTAAAGGTCACGCTCGGTCCCAAGGGCCGCAACGTGGTCATCGACAAGAAGTTCGGTGCACCTACCGTCACCAAGGACGGCGTTTCTGTCGCCAAGGAAATCGAGCTGAAGGACCCCATTCAAAACATGGGTGCCCAAATGGTCAAGGAGGTCGCCTCCAAGACTGCTGACGTGGCCGGAGACGGAACCACCACAGCGACGGTTCTCGCCCAGGCGATGATCAAAGCCGGCCTCCGCAACGTGGCCGCCGGAGCCAACCCCATGGACCTCAAGCGGGGCATGGACAAGGCCACCACTGCTTTGGTCAATGAGCTGCGCAACATCTCCCGCGAGGTCGGCAGCGACACTGCCAAGATCGAGCAGGTCGCCACTGTTTCTGCCAACAACGACAGCACCATCGGTGCCCTCATCGCCCAGGCGATGGAGAAGGTTGGCAACGAGGGCGTCATCACTGTTGAGGAGGCCAAGGGCACCGAGACAGAGGTCAAGACCGTCGAGGGCATGCAGTTCGACCGCGGATACTTGAGCCCTTACTTCGTCACCAACCCTGACAAGATGGAGGCTGAGTTGGAGAGCCCGAACATCCTCATCTTCGAGAAGAAGATCAGCAACATGAAGGACCTGTTGCCCGTGCTCGAGAAGAGCGCGCAGACCGGTCGTCCGCTGCTCATCATCGCCGAGGACGTGGACGGCGAGGCCCTCGCCACGCTCGTGGTCAACAAGCTGCGCGGCATCCTGAGCGTGTGCGCGGTCAAGGCCCCCGGCTACGGCGACCGGCGCAAGGCCATGCTGCAGGACCTGGCCGCCCTCACCGGCGCCACGGTCATCGCG
>JAURDB010000247.1 GCA_030828175.1 Flavobacteriales bacterium | reverse complement strand
GGTTCGGGATTTATTTCTGAAAAAAAAAGCCCTCTTAGATGGAGGGCTTTTTTTGTTTTTATACTTGTTTAAAACCCCTCATTTTCCACAACAATTGTTAATAACTTAGACGCTTCTAAACCATATTAAACCCCCATTTAATAGGCTATTAGTTATATTTGTGGGATTGCTTAATAAATAAACAAATAACGCTTAGGATTTATGAGTGAAGAATTAGAAAAAAAGAATTATTCCGCAGATAGTATTCAGGCCCTTGAAGGGATGGAGCACGTAAGAATGCGTCCTTCTATGTATATTGGAGATGTAGGAGTAAGGGGCTTGCACCACTTGGTTTATGAGGTGGTAGACAACTCTATTGATGAGGCAATGGGAGGTCATTGTGACACCATTACCATAGATATAAATGAAGACAATTCCATTTCTGTAACAGATAACGGTAGGGGTATTCCAGTAGGAATGCACAAAAAAGAGGGTGTCTCTGCCTTACAGGTGGTAATGACTAA
>JAURDB010000246.1 GCA_030828175.1 Flavobacteriales bacterium | reverse complement strand
GTTGAGTTGTAGCTGTTCGGCTGTCTCCACTTGCGTCAGCTGCGCCTGAACGGCGGCGGGACACCATGAGAAGACCATAAAGGCCAACGTCAACGGGAAATGGAAAATCCTGAAATCCATGAGGTGGGAAGCGAAAGTACTACGGCGCTTGGATAAAAAGGGTTCAGTCGAGCAACACGAGTCGACCCGTACCGGCTGCCTGCCGTCCTTCCGGGGTTGCCACCTCCAATCGGTAGAGGTAGACACCGGCATCAAGAGGGCTGTCGTTTGCTGTTCGCCCGTCCCAATGCCATCCGTCCAATCGGTATCCGGAGGGCGTTTCGTTTCGCTCACCCACCCAAACGGCATTTCCAATGGAATCGTATATCGACAATTTTAAATCGAGCGACACACAGGCCTGATTGTGGTCGAAACGGAACGTAGTACCCGCACCATTCAAGGGGTTGGGGTAGTTCAGCAGACCATCGAGAAAAACGTCGAGCTCATCCACAACAACAAAATCCAA
>JAURDB010000245.1 GCA_030828175.1 Flavobacteriales bacterium | reverse complement strand
CCAGATCCTCGCCGGCGAGGAGGTTCCGCGCGATCGCCTGACCGTCGAGATCACGCCGGGCGGGCGCGCCGTCCGCCTCACCTCGCGCACCGAGAGCGGCGAGCCGATGGGCGCGATCGTCGTGCCCGACAGGTCCGCCGACGCCAACCCCGGCGATCTGGTGTGCGTCACAGTCGCCCCGCTGAGCGGCCCCGCGTTCACCGCGCCGGTCGCGAAGCCTCACTCGATCGCCCTCGACGAGGGGACGATCCGGCGGATCGCTGAGATGGTGGCGGAGTTGATCGGCGGGCGCGGGCAGGTCGACTGCAAGCCGGATCCGGTCAAGCCGATCTCGCCGCCCAATGGCGCCGCCGAAGGACTCGCTGCCGCGCACAAGGCGATCCGCGATCGAAACGCGGCCTTGCGCAAGCGGTACACGGCCGCGCTGACCGCGTCGGGGACCGGAGCGACCGCACGAGAGATCGCCGCCGTCGTCGGCGTCGCCACAGACGGCATGAGGTCGCGGC
>JAURDB010000244.1 GCA_030828175.1 Flavobacteriales bacterium | reverse complement strand
GCAAACGACAGCGCGATTCCTGAGGTGACGGACAATGGAGCTTGGGCGGGGTTGAGCATGGGTGCGCGGTGTTACTATGATAACGATATCACGAACGTGGCAACGTATGGCCGCCTGTACAATTGGTATGCTGCGACGAATGCTGCGGGCCTGTGTCCGAGCGGATGGCATGTTCCGACCGATGGGGAATGGTTTGATTTGGAGTTTTATTTGAGTGCCAACGGTCACGACGAAACGGAGGGAGCCGCCTTGAAGGCCACGTCAGGCTGGAGCAGTGGCAATGGCACGGACGACTTCGGGTTTTCGGCCCTTCCGGGCGGCGCCCGCGGCTACAATGGCATCTTCTACAATGCCGTTTACCAGGGCTACTGGTGGAGTTCTTCGCCCAGTGGCGGCAATGGTTTGTTCCGGTCCTTGTACGACGGCAGTCCAGGCATCAACCATTCCGCCTTTGATCCGCGGAGTGGATTCTCGGTCAGGTGTCTTAGGGATGCCGACGTCAGTGCCAT
>JAURDB010000243.1 GCA_030828175.1 Flavobacteriales bacterium | reverse complement strand
CCAGTCGGCCCATTTATTAATATCCGGGATAAAGAGTGCGCTCTTGTTAGGCCCCTCGATGCGGTAACCAACCGTCTCGGAAAATTCATCACGATGAGGAACCAGCATGGGTGTCACGAAGAGGGTCGAAGTTAGTTTGACGGTGTGGTCGTCTTTAAGCGGCATAAGCGCTATGTTGCCTAGCGCAACAAGTTGACTCCAAGGACCATTGTTGCTTAGAAACGCTGACATCAAAGGCATGGCATACACTTCGAGCCCCTGCGCATTCATCGCTTCACGCCCAAAATGCATTAAGCCAGCGTAGTGACCGATATGCGCATGAGTCAGAAAGACGCCAGCCAGGCTATCGCGGGTATTCGGCGCTTCTTTTTGAAGCGCATAAAGTTGTTCGGGAAGGTGTGGGGTCGCTTCGAATAAGAAACTTAGGTCTCGGTCAGGGTCTATTAACGCAAGCGATGTTGCGGTTCTTCGTTGTGAGGGATCTTCCCAGCCTTTCATACAATGTGGTTG
>JAURDB010000242.1:243-513 GCA_030828175.1 Flavobacteriales bacterium | reverse complement strand
AGAAAGTTCAAATTTAAAAAAATTATCTTAGACAAAGATTTTCCAAAGTATATTTTAGAAAATAAGTCTAATTTTTCTCAATGGATTGTTTGAGTAAGGAAAGATGGCCGAGTGGTTTAAGGCGCACGCTTGGAAAGCGTGTATAGAAGTGTTTCTATCGTGGGTTCGAATCCCACTCTTTCCGCCAATTTATAAATTATGAATTGACTGATTTAATCAATTTTTCAATTGGAACAAAAATATCAGGCCTCATTCTATTTTTTGGTAGAG
>JAURDB010000242.1:0-233 GCA_030828175.1 Flavobacteriales bacterium | reverse complement strand
GTAGAGGTTTTTTACTTATAATTCTAATATATTGAAGTTGATTAATTTCAGAAATATTTTTAAGCAATTCAGCATTAAAATTTTTACTTCTTAATTCGATAAGTTTTGTTCCTGGGCTTGAAAAAATAGAATTACAAAGACCAGCCCCATGTGCGCCAACAATAGTTTTTGCTTCTACAAATAATTTTAATTGTTTTTTAAATGATAAATTTGATAATTTTATAATTTTAAAA
>JAURDB010000241.1 GCA_030828175.1 Flavobacteriales bacterium | reverse complement strand
ACCGCATAAAGGATTTTGACTGCCTGCTCGCTGACCCTTACGACACCATTGTTTTCGATAAGGCCCTTGATAGCGAAATAGACCGACGCGTCAGTGAGGTCGGTGCCGATGGTCGGTTGTTGTGGGTTAATGGCGAAATTTATCAGGTGAATTTATTGGAAAAGCTTCTGGCAATGACGCTTTCCAAATTGACCAATTTTGTCCCGGGTGGTGGTATTTGGATGAATACCCAGCGCCCCGAATGGAACGACGCCAATAACGCGTTGGTGGGTACCGGTATTTCGGTAGTGACGCTGTGTTATGTGCACCGCTTCTTGACGGTGCTGGACAAGTTGATGGC
The DNA here is from genome assembly GCA_030828175.1 of Flavobacteriales bacterium. Classification (GTDB taxonomy): domain Bacteria; phylum Bacteroidota; class Bacteroidia; order Flavobacteriales_D; family Sanyastnellaceae; genus UBA8752. Next base: position 173 of record JAURDB010000241.1, on the reverse strand, counting down.
GAAGTCGGATCTCGACAGCGCCCCCGTCTCAGATGAATTGCTTTTACTCTTTGACAGCGTGGCGGCCATTTTCCGTGACCATAGCGAAGCGTTAAGCACCGAGCCTGCAAATGAGGCGCTTCGTTATACCGTGTTGGAGCAGTTGGGTAGGGCGGGGGAGGCTTATCGCGAGA
>JAURDB010000240.1:271-516 GCA_030828175.1 Flavobacteriales bacterium | reverse complement strand
GGTAGGATTCGAACCTACTCAGCCGAAGCACTGGATTTACAGTCCAGCCCACCTCTCCCACTGTGGCGCACCCCCCTAAAAAAAATGAGAGCCGATGGAGGGATTCGAACCCCCGACCCGCTGATTACAAATCAGCTGCTCTGGCCAACTGAGCTACATCGGCAATTTGTTGGTATCACAAAAAAAAGAACGTAATACACCCAAAATCTTTATTTTTGGGACTGCAAATGTATGAAAGTTTTTTT
>JAURDB010000240.1:0-262 GCA_030828175.1 Flavobacteriales bacterium | reverse complement strand
AATCAGCTGCTCTGGCCAACTGAGCTACATCGGCGACTAAATTTTTTATTAAAAACCTTGGTCTTCACCAAAAGCGACGCAAAAATAGAAGATTATTTCAATACGCGAAAATTATTTTGATAAAAAATCAAGTTTTTTTTCGAGTATATGTTGGCTTGTCAAATTAATTGACAAAACACAAATGATATCCTTCTAAATGGCTGAATTGCCACTTTTTTGTCACAAAAAAGGTGCTATTGGAACATAAGATAATGGAATGGTA
>JAURDB010000239.1 GCA_030828175.1 Flavobacteriales bacterium | reverse complement strand
TCAATTCTGGGAATCTATAAATACAAAGCAAAAGCGAAGGTTGCAGGATGTACTATTTCCCGATGGATTACACTACTCTCCGAAAACTACAGAATATCGAACCTCGAACATCCACCTACTTTTAGAGATAACTAGCTGTTTCATAGATACTTGGACTTCTGAGAAAAACAAAACCCGAAGACAAAATGTCTTCGGGTCTCGGGTAGTAGCGGAGGCAGGACTCGAACCTACGACCTTCGGGTTATGAGCCCGACGAGCTACCAACTGCTCCACCCCGCGATGTGGACGTCAAAAGTACAAAAACTTTGCATATCCGTCGGAAACCATATCAGATGGGGGAAATATCTTCTGAATTACCTTCAAGCCAGTGAAGGACAAGCAGATATATGACTTTTCGGCGGTCATCGAACGCTTGGATGGCGATTGGGCCTGGGATTTTGTGGAGGTGCCGCCATCTATCGTGGAGGAAATTCGGACCAAGAAATGGAAAAGACTATGTGTTGCATTGGAGGAGTT
>JAURDB010000238.1 GCA_030828175.1 Flavobacteriales bacterium | reverse complement strand
TCGCTGACGGGGCAGTACCTGACCGGGACTCGAAAAATCGAGGTACCCACAAACCGCCTGGTGCGGGGCAAACGCGAAAGCATCGCCGTGATCAACGCCACGGGTAACAACCTCAAAAATGTCTCGGTTGAGTTCCCATTGGGCCTGTTGACCTGTGTGACTGGTGTGTCGGGTTCAGGCAAATCGACTTTGGTCAATGAGACGCTCTACGCCAGTTTGACACGCCACCTTTACCGTGCCAACGAAGAGCCCGCGCCCTGCGACGAGGTGGTTGGCATGTCACTGGTCGACAAAGTTATCAACGTCGATCAGTCACCGATTGGCCGCACACCGCGCTCCAACCCCGCCACCTACACGGGCATGTTTACCCACATCCGAGAGCTCATGACCGAGACCAACACCGCACGCGAGCGCGGATACGGCCCCGGTCGTTTCTCGTTCAACGTGGCGGGAGGCCGCTGCGAAGCCTGTCAGGGCGATGGGGTGGTCAAGGTCGAAATGCACTTTCTGCCTGACGT